>NZ_JBIAGC010000119.1:0-1056 GCF_042869595.1 Streptomyces sp. NPDC006879 | reverse complement strand
GAAGTGTGACCAGTGCAGACGGTGCTCGTTGCTGTGGCAGCGGGGCGTGACGACAACGTGCCCGATCATCCGGCGGATTTCCGGGACGCTGAGGGGTATGAGGTCTTGCTCGTCGTCCCCGCTGCCCCTTTTGCGGCTTCCGCGGCGCGAGTGGCGGTCAGGTAGGCGAGGGCGGCCATCGCGAGGGTGATGTGCCGGTACCAGGCTCGGTAGAGGCGGACCTGGTAGTGGTCCAGGCCGCACTCGCCCTTGGCGATCTGGAAGCACTCCTCCACCTGCCACCTCGCGCCTGCGGTCCTGACCAGGTCTTTCAGTCGGGCCGTGGCGGGACCGTAGCAGACGTAGTAGGCGATCTCGCTGGGGTCGCTGATGCAGCGGCGGGCCAGGACCCAGTGCCCGAAACCGTCCTCCCACTGCGGGCGGATCGCGATCCGGGCCCAGTCGTAGAACCGCTGGCCGTGCGCGCCCGCACCGGCGGAGATCCGTTTCCATGCCTGCCGGGGCATGGCGGTGATCAGGTCCCGGACCTCGGTGTCCGTGCCGCCGGTGGTGGTCACGGTGTCGTTGACCTTGGTGGCCAGCACGTAGGCGACGTGTCGCTCCTCCAGCCAGGCCCGCAGGTGCTTGACCTGGCCGTATGCCTCATCCGCGGTGACCCAGGCGAAGGGGACGCGTGCGTCGATCGCGCGTTGCAGCATCCACTTGAAGTGCTCGATCTTCGTGGCGAAGGGCACCTCGTCGCCGATACCGGCGGCCCGGCACCGTTCCCGGTCATCGGTCCAGGAGACGGGGACGTACAGTTCGCGGTCGATCAAGGCCCGGCCCGTGGCGGAGGCGTAGGCCAGGAACGTGCCGATCTGGCAGTTTTCCGTGCGTCCGGCCGTGCCGGAGTACTGCCTTTGGACCCCGGCGGACTTGACGCCCTTCTTCAGGAAGCCGGTGTCGTCCCCGATCAGGACCGCGTCCTTGCTGCCGATCGTCTCGACGACGAAGTCACGCACGTCGTCGCGGACCGCATTCTCGTCCCAGTCGGCGAAGTTCAGCAGCCGCTGGAAA
>NZ_JBIAGC010000118.1:0-1077 GCF_042869595.1 Streptomyces sp. NPDC006879 | reverse complement strand
GGCGCAGGGATGTCAAGCGGAGGTGGCGAGGGTTGCGTGGTGTGACCACGCGGTGGCCTCGTCGTAGGGGGTGCGGGTCTTGAGACACCCGTGGAGGATGCCGACGAGCCGGTTGCCGAGCTGGCGCAGGGCGGGGTTGTAGCCGGCGTCGCGAGCGCGTTGCTTGTCGTAGTAGCGCCGGGCGCCGGGCGAGGTGTTGAGGGCGGAGAACGCCTGCCGGTGGAGGGCGTCGGCGAGGCGGTCGTTGCGCGCGTGGCGGGCGTGGACGGCGTGGGTCCTGCCGGAGGCGCGGGTGATCGGGCTGGTGCCCGCGTAGTTCTTGCGGGCCTTGGCGGAGGTGTAGCGGGTGGGGTCGTCCCCGAACTCGGCCAGCACCCGGGCGCCGGTGATCGCGCCGATGCCGGGCATCGACAGGTAGATCTCAGCGTCCGGGTGCGCGAGAAAATGCGCGCTCACCTGCTTTTCCATCGTGGCTATCTGTTCGTTCAGCGCGATCAGCAGGTTGGCGTGTGCGGTCGCCGCCGCGGCGTAGGCGGTGGCGACCGGTGCGGCGACACCGAGCTGCGGCTCGCGCAGGCCGGCCTGGATCGCGGCGGCCCTCTGGTCCCGGTTGCGGCGGCGGTGCCGGGCCAGGACGGCGGTGATCTGCTGCTTGGTCAGCTTCGCAGCCTGCTCAGGTGTCGGGGCCTTGAGCAGCAGTTCCAGTGCGTCGGTGCTGGTCAACTCCAGGGTGGCGTAGGCGGTGAGCGCGCCGGGGAAGTACTCGCGCAGCGTGTTGCGCAGGCGCTGGAAGGCGCGGGTGCGTTCCCAGATCAGGGTCTGGTGGGCGCGAGCGACGACCTTGATCGCCTGGGCCTGGTCGCTGTCCCCGGCGACCGGCCGCAGCTGGTCGCCATCGATGCGGACCATGTCCGCCAGCGCGTGGGCGTCTCCCTTGTCGCTCTTGGCCCCGGATGTGCCGTACCTCTCCTTAAACCGCGCCGCCTGTCGGGGGTTGACCGCGTAGATGCGGTAGCCGGCTGCGATCAGTGCCTGCACCCAAGGCCCCCGGTCGGTCTCGATCCCGACCATCACCTG
>NZ_JBIAGC010000117.1:0-1159 GCF_042869595.1 Streptomyces sp. NPDC006879 | reverse complement strand
TGAGCTTGCTCCGCTTTGACGGACACCCTCGTTGTGGTGGTCAGACCGCGAGTGTGGTCTCGTAGTCGGCGGGGCTGCGGTAGCCCAGGCTGCTGTGCAGTCTGCGTATGTTGTACCAGCCCTCGATCCATTCGAAGATCGCCGAGTGGGCCGCTGCCCTGCTCGGCCATGGTCGGGCGCCGGGCAGTTCGCGTTTGATCGTTGCGAAGAACGACTCGGCGAGCGCGTTGTCCCAGCACTGCCCGGTCCGGCCGACGGACAAGCGGACTCCGAACTGCATCGCCATCTCGGCGAGTTCACGACTCGTGTATTGGCAGCCGCGATCCGAGTGGAAGATCACCGGACCGTCGGGGCGGCGGCTGCGGCAGGCGGCCCGCAGGGCATCGGCGACCAGCTCGGTTCGCAGGTGGTCGGCGGTGGCCCAGCCGACCACGCGGCGCGAGGCGATGTCGATGACTGTGGCCAGGTAGAGCCAGCCCTGGTCGGTCGGGATGTAGGTGATGTCGCCGCACCAGCGGGTGTCGAGGGCGGTCGGGTCGGGCTGGAAGTCGCGCAGGACCAGGTCCGGGCGGGTGGCGGCGTTCGGGTCGGGGACCGTGGTGCGGTGGCGTCGCCTGCGGTGTCGGCCCTGGAGGCCGGCCTGGCGCATCAGCCGGGCGACACGACGACGGCCGCACCGGTCTCCGGCTTGCTGGAGGACGGCGTGGACACGAGGGGCTCCGTAGCTGCCCCGGGAGTCCGCGTGGACCTCGGTGATCCTCTCGGTCAGCTCGGCATCGCGGACCGCGCGGGGGCCGGGCTCGCCGCCGCGGCGGGCATAGAAGGCGGCACGGGAGACCTTGAGCAGCTCACACGCTCGTTTGACGCTGTGGCCTGCCTGCTTCTCCGCCTCGATGAACGGGTGCACCGTCACCGGGTCTCCTTCGCGAAGAAAGCCGTCGCACGCTTGAGGACCTCGACGTCCTCGCGCAGCCGGCGGTTCTCCCGCCGCAGCCGAGCCAGCTCCTCGCGCTCGTCGCTGGTCAAGCCCTCACGCTCACCGGCGTCAACCCCGGCCTGGGTGACCCACAGGCGCACCGCGGTCTCGGTCAGGTCGAAATCCTTCGCGACCTGACCGACCGACCGGTCACCCCGGCGGCACAGCTCGACGATCTCGGCC
>NZ_JBIAGC010000116.1:0-1171 GCF_042869595.1 Streptomyces sp. NPDC006879 | reverse complement strand
CTAGTGTCTCGTGATTCCGTTAGCGTTACTTGATCTTGTGTGGGAGGGTCGCTTGGTATGGAGTTCTCCGTGGAACAGGTCGCCGAGTTGCGGGAGTTGGTGAACAGCAGGGACGTGCCTGCGGATGTCGCCACGCGGGGCCGGATCGTGTTGTGGTCGGGTGAGGGGCGCCGACGCAAGGACGTTGCCGAGTTGCTCGGGGTTGCTGCCCACCGTGGACCGCTGGAAGACCCGTTATGCCGAGCACGGCCTGGCGGGGCTGGACGGGGAGCGTCCTGGTGGTGCACGGGAGCAGGTACCGGTATGGGTACGGGCCCGCGTGATCGCGCTGACGCGTATGACACCGCCGGACGGCACGGGGCTTTCGCGCTGGTCCACACGGGAGTTGGCGAAGTACCTGGAGCGGACCGAGAACGTCACCGTGTCCTGGCACTACATCGCGCGCCTCTGGCGCGAGGAGAGCCTCAAGCCGCACCGCAGCGGCACCTTCAAGATTTCGAAGGACCCGGCGTTCGCAGCGAAGGTGGCCGATGTGATCGGCCTGTACCTGGCCCCGCCGGGCGGCGCGGTGGTCCTCTCGATCGACGAGAAGACGCAGATCCAGGCCCTGGAAGGAACCCAGCCGGTGCGGCCCGTCGCGTTCGCGGCGAGCGAGAAGCGCACCGCCGACTACGTCCGGCACGGCACCACGAACCTGTTCGACGCCCTGAACGTGACCACCGGCGAAGTGCTCGGCGAGTGCAGGCCGACCCGGAATGGCAAGGACTTCCTGACCTTCCTCAAGAAGGCGGTGAAACCACACGCCGGGAAGGACACCCACGTCGTCCTGGACAACCTCTCCACGCACACCACCCCAGAGGTCAAGGAGTGGCTGGCCAAGAACCCGCACGTCCACTTCCATTTCACTCCCGTCGGCTCCTCGTAGCTGAACCAGATCGAGATCTGGTTCGGAATCCTGACCCGGCAGTCCATCCGCCGCGGCACGTTCTCCAGAGTCAACGTCCTGATCAAGCAGATCCGCGACTACATCGACTCCTGGAACGAGAACGCGAAACCGTTCACCTGGATCGCGACCGCCGGCAAGGTCCTCGCCAAAATCCGACTCGTCGCGACCAACGTGAAGAAACTCGTCAACAACAACTCGAACTGACATGAACAAGATCACGAGACA
>NZ_JBIAGC010000115.1:0-1206 GCF_042869595.1 Streptomyces sp. NPDC006879 | reverse complement strand
GGCAAGATCGCGTGACTGAGACTCAGATATCCGAGGCCGTTGGCGACGGGCAGATTCCGCCGGAGCAGGTCGAGGCTGTGCTCGAGCAGCTGATGGACTCCGCGGATGCTGCCGGCGCGCCGCTGGCCGGCGAGGGCGGACTGCTGCAGCAGCTGTCGAAGGCCCTGCTCGAGCGGGCCCTGCAGGTCGAGATGAGTGAACACCTCGGCTATGACAAGGGCGATCCGGCGGGCCGTGGCAGTGGCAACAGCCGTAACGGCACTGCCGCGAAGACGGTCTTGACGGACGTCGGGCCGGTCCAGGTCGAGGTGCCCCGGGACCGCAACGGCGAGTTCGAACCGCAGATCGTCCCGAAGAACGCCCGCCGGCTGTCCGGCTTCGACGAGCAGGTCCTGGCGCTCTACGCCCATGGCATGACGGTTCGAGACATCCAGTCTTACGTGGCGAAGATGTACGGCACCGACGTCTCGCCGGACCTCATCTCGAAGGTGACCGACGCGGTCAACGACGAGATCACAGCCTGGCAGTCACGGCCCCTCGACTCGCTCTGGCCGGTCGTCTACATCGACGCGCTGTGGATCAAGGTGCGGGACGGCAAGGTCGCCAACCGGCCGGTCTACCTCGCCGTCGGCGTCGATCTCGACGGCTGCAAGCACGTGCTCGGCCTGTGGATCGGCAAGGACGGCGAGGGCGCCCGCCAGTGGCTCACGATCCTGGGCGAACTCAAGGCCCGCGGGATCGAGGACGTGCTCGTGGCCTGCTGCGACGGCCTGCCGGGACTTCCCGACGCGATCAACGCAGTTTGGCCCCGGGCCACGGTCCAGACGTGCGTAATCCACCTGGTCAGGGCCTCGCTCCGCTACGCGTCGAAGGCCGACCACGGCAAGCTCGTGCCGGCTCTGCGGAAGATCTACACCGCGGTCTCCGAACAGGCCGCCGAGCAGGCAATGAAGGAGTTCACCGCTTCTGACCTGGGGCGCAAGTATCCGGCCGTGGTCCGTACCTGGTCCCAGGCGTGGCAGGACTTCGTGCCCTATCTCGCGTTCCCGCCGGAGATCAGGAAGGTGATCTACAGCACGAACATGATCGAATCGATCAACGCGCGGCTACGGAAAGTCACCCGAAACCGCGGCCACTTCCCGACGGAACAGGCCGCGGTCAAGGTGCTCTACCTGGCGATACGCGAGCTGATCGAACCGAAGACCC
>NZ_JBIAGC010000114.1:0-1308 GCF_042869595.1 Streptomyces sp. NPDC006879 | reverse complement strand
GGGCCTTGACCCCGGATTTTGAACACGTCTATGCGGCTTGGGTCAGGGTAGTTGCAGCTGGCTGGAGGTCGTTCTCGTAGGCGATCGGGGACCGGTGGCCGAGGCGGGAGTGCCGGCGGCGGGTGTTGTATCGGGTCAGCCAGCGGAACGCGTCGAGCCTGGCCTCGCGCTCGCTCGACCAGGCTTTGCGGCCTTTGAGCGTCTCTCTCTTGAAGGCGGCGTTGAAGCTTTCTGCGGCTGCGTTGTCGGCGCTGGATCCGATCGCGCCCATGCTCTGCCGGATCCCGGTTGACCTGCAGATTTCAGCGAAGGCCCTGCTCGAATATTGGGATCCGTGGTCCGTGTGCATGATCGCTCCGGCCAGGTTTCCACGGGTCCGCTCGGCTGCCGCCAGGGCGTCGATGACGAGCTCGGTTCGCATGTGATCGGCGATCGCCCACCCGGCCAGCCGACGCGAGCACAAGTCGATGACGGTCGCGAGGTAGAGCGGCTTCGCGCCGCTGACCGGCAGGTATGTGATGTCGCCGACGTACTTTTTGTTGACGTCGGCTGCGGTGAAGTCGCGTCCGATCAGGTCCGGTGCCTTCGACGCGGCTTGGTCTGCGACGGTGGTGCGGTGCCGGCGGCGCAACCGGACTCCCTCGAGTCCGATGGTCCGCATGATCCTGGCGACCCGCTTGTGGTTGACCACCGGACCCTCCTCGTCGCGGAGTTCCGCGGTGATTCTGGGGGCTCCGTAGGTGCCGTCGGAGTCCTGGTGGATCTTGCGTATCCGGGCCGCGAGCCCGGCCTCGACGCTCTGTCTGACCGCTCTCGCGGCCGCGGTGCGACGCCAGTAGTAGAAGCTCGAACGGGCCAGGCCGAGGATGTCGCAGAGCCGCTTCACGCCGTGACGGCGCTGGTGATCGTCAACGAACTGGTAGCGGTTCACCAGCGCGTCTCCGTCGCGAAATACCGGGCCGCCTTGCGGAGAATATCCCGTTCTTCCTCCAGCTCACGGATCCTCTTGCGGGCGGCGGCCAGCTCCGCCTGAACGGCGTCGCCGACGGCCTGCGAGGTGGCCGGCGGTGCGGAGTGGGCGACAGGTCCGCGGCCGTCGGCGGCCCGGATCCAGTTCCTCAGCGTCTCGGTGTTCACCCCGAGATCACCGGCGACCGACTTGATCGTCGCTCCCGGCCTCGAGCGGTACAACGCGACCGCATCCGCCTTGAACTCGGCCGGGTAATGCTTCATCCCCACGGGGACTCCGTTCTCCTGGACCATCAAGATCCAAGTGTCTCCGGTGTCCAAAATCCGGGGTCAAGGTCC
>NZ_JBIAGC010000113.1:0-1311 GCF_042869595.1 Streptomyces sp. NPDC006879 | reverse complement strand
GGTATTTACGGGGTGCTGCCATGGTGCTGGTGGTTCTCCTTCGCCAGGACCGTAACCCTGGCATCAGGGACTCCACAAATCTCAGTACAGCTCACCAGCCCTTTTGTCTTCTGACCTGGGGAAACGTACTCCAGAAGGCCCTTCACCGATGGCGCGGTTGGTCACCGCTACCTGGCGTTTCCGTCCGTTCCCGCCCGCTGTTGGTCATGCGTTGGTCACGTAACCAACGCCTGATGGGCGGGCCTGCCGCATGGCCGAGAACCGCTCACGAGGGCTCTGCGAGCGGCAGTCAGCCTTGACGCTCCGATGCCGCCGCAACGAAGCTCGTGCAAGTTGGCGTAAGCCACTCGACACCGGAGGCAGTCATGGCACTACGGTTCATCGGGATTGATCCAGACACGGGGCAGCAGGGTTCCCCCACCGTATGGGTGGACGAGGGGAAGGGGGAGCTGGTGCTTCAAGGCTGGAAGCCAGACGAGAAGCTAGAGGCGGAGTGCGCCGCGTTCGAGGTTCCCGGCCATGCGCCGGGCATTGCGCCACACGAAGCAGTGATCCGGATTCCGGCCCGCATGGTGCCGATGCTGAGGAAGGCGTGCGATGTCGCAGAAGGAACCGGGCTTTAACGAGCTGCTGGCGGCGGCCCGGCACTCGGCGCTGCACCTGGAGATGCGCGACTCGTACGGGGTGGGCGACGAGGCCGAGGACTTCGAGAACTGGCAGCGCACAGGCCAACGCGACGTGGACCCTGCCTCTGCCTACTGGGCGCCCTGGGTTGATTTGATTCGTGGCACCGTGGCCCGGGGAGTCGTCGTCCGCCGGGCCCGTGTGGTGTCGGAGCCGGTCACGGAGTACATCCGGTACGAGCATGCTGGCACCGTGGTGAACCTCCACGCCGGGGAACAGGTTCGCTGGCTCCCCCGCCGTCAGGCTTCCGACATCGCACTCCCTGGGAACGACTGCTGGGTGTTCGACGGGGAGATCGTGCTCTTCAACCACTTCACCGGGGAGGGGAGCTGGTCCGAGCCTGGTTGGGAGGTACGGTCCGAACCAGCCGTGGCAGCACTGGCCTCCGCAGCGTTCGAGACAGTGTGGGAGCGCGGTATCCCACACGAGAAATACTCGGTCTGACCTGACGAATCGCGAAGAGCCAACTCATGTCTGCATCCCCCTCGTCCAGTGCCCAGGCTGCCCGTGAAGCCATCGCCGCCCGTCTCGGGGTGGGCTTGATCCGCTTTGACGGACACTCCTGATCAGGGGCTTCGCCCCCGGAAGGATGATGTCCATCATGGAGAGCATGGGGAAGAAGAAGCC
>NZ_JBIAGC010000112.1:0-1317 GCF_042869595.1 Streptomyces sp. NPDC006879 | reverse complement strand
TGAAGCTCCCCCGTGACCGTGGACAGCGGAAACTTACGCTGCGGGGGTGAAGTCGCGTTGCAGTCGGACCCGGGTTTCGAGTGGGGTGATGTAGCCGAACTCGGGGTGTCTGCGGAGTCTGCTGCGGTTGTACTCGACCTCGATGAAGCGGAAGATGTCGGCGCGGGCTGCGGCCCGGGTCGCCCACACGCTGGTGCCGATCTCTGATTTCAGGACGGCGAACCAGCTTTCCGCGGCGGCGTTATCGTAACAGGAGCCGACACGGCCCATGGATTGCCTCATACCCAACTTGCGTATCTCTTTGCGGAATTCGTCACTCGTGTATTCCGATCCGCGGTCGGTGTGCATGACACAGCCCGGCTCCAGGCCGCCCCGGCCCGCAGCCATCCGCAGTGCCGCCACCGGCAGCTCGGCCCGGTGGTGGTCGGCCATGGCCCAGCCGATCACCTCCCGCGTCGCGAGATCGATGCAGGTGGCCAGGTAGACCTTGCCCTCGGCCGTGACCAGTTCGGTCATGTCGCCGACCAGCCGCATCCCCGGCCGCGGTGCGGTGAAGTCCCGCCGGATCAGGTCGGCGGCGAACACCGCCCGCCTCGCCTGCCGGGTCAGACAGCGCCGCCGGCGCCGGGTGACCCCGATGATGCGGTGCTCGCGCATCAGCCGCTCAACCCTCTTCTCATTGACCACCCGCCCGGCCCGGCGCAGGGCGGCATGGATCCGCGGGGCGCCGTAAGCGCCGCGCGAGGCAGCGTGCAACACCCGCATCTCCGCCACGAGTTCGGCCTCCGCGCGCTGCCGCAGCCGCCGGGCCGACCGGGAGGCCATCCAGGCGTAGTACGCCGAGCGGGACACCTTCAACACCCGGCACAGGAACGCCACCGGACGGCCGCCGGGATTGCTCTCGGAAGCCTTCTCCGCATCGATGAACGCGTAGCGCGCGGCTACTTCGTCTTCTGCTGCGCGAAGAAGGCGGTCGCTTTTCCCAGCACCTCGATCGTCGCCTCCTGCTCGCGGACCTTCCGCCGCAGCCGGGCCAGCTCCTCGCGCTCGGCCGTGGTCAGCGCCCCGGCAGGCCCCTCGCCCCGGTCGATCTTCGCCTGCTTGACCCAGTTCCGCAGGCCCTCCGGGCTCACGCCCAGGTCCCGGGCAACCTCGGTGACGGTCTTGTCCGACGACAGCGCCAGCGCGACCGCGTCCCGCTTGAACTCGGCCGTGTACCGCTTACCCATGTTGCTCTTCTTGCTCACTACCTGTGACTGCTTCCTCCGGGACTATCCGTCCCAGTATCAGGCTGTCCAGGTCACAGGGGGAGCCTCA
>NZ_JBIAGC010000111.1:0-1319 GCF_042869595.1 Streptomyces sp. NPDC006879 | reverse complement strand
ACGAAGGCCGTGATGGCGAGTCTGCCGCCTGATGACGTCCGCCCGGAAGCGTTCGCGGAAGCGTCACGCTTCCGGGGTGCTTTCTACGCATGCCTCACCGCCAGGCGCGACGAATTGTTCGAGTTGGTGGACGCGGTGCTGTGTGCGGAGGGCCCGGTGAGAACGCCGGTGGATCTGACGTTGGTGCCCGAACACCGCCGTGGGCACGGTGCGCTGTACGGCGCCCTCAACCACGGCCGGATCGACGTCACCCGTCTGCGGATGGTGCTTGCCGGGTTGCCACTGCCGCGTTTCGAGGGCGGGCGCCTGGTCCTGGCCGTGGATGTGTCGCCGTGGCTGCGCTCGGATGCGCCGTGCTCGGCGGAGAGGTTGTTCTGCCACGTCTACGGCCGCGCGAAGTCCGCCTCGCAGTTCATCCCGGGCTGGCCGTACTCGTTCGTCGCCGTCCTCGAACCGGGAGCCACTTCATGGACGTCGGTCCTGGACGTGGTCCGGCTCGGGCCCGAAGACGATGCGACCGCCGTCACCGCCGCCCAGCTCCGCGCCGTGGCCGAGCGGCTCATCTCCGCCGGCCAGTGGGCGCCCGGCGACCCGGACATCACGATCGTCATGGACGCGGGATACGACGTCACCCGCCTGGCCTGGGTCCTGCAGGATCTTCCTGTCGAACTGGTCGGGCGGGTCCGCGGTGACCGGGTGATACGGCTGCCCAAGCCCTCGCCCAAGGAGTACGCCCTGGCCTATCCCCAAGGTGGCAGGCCACCGAAGCACGGCAAGGAGTTCCGCTTCGCCACACCCGAGACCTGGCCCGAGGCGGCGGTCACCACGGTCACCGACACCGCCAACTACGGCAAGGCCGAAGCCCAGGCGTGGGACCGGGTCCACCCCAGGCTGACCCACCGCTCGGCCTGGCTGGAGCACGACGGTGAACTCCCTGTCGTCGAGGGCACCTTGGTCCGGCTGAAGGTCGAGCACCTCTCCAAGGAACGGGAAGCACCGCCGGTCTGGCTGTGGTCCTCCAGGACTGGCGCCGCCCCGGCAGACGTGGATCTGTGGTGGCAGGTGTTCCTCAGGAGATTCGATCTTGAGCACACCTTCCGGTTCACCAAACAGACTCTCGGCTGGACCACGCCGAAGGTCCGTACTCCCGAGGCCGCGGACCGGTGGACCTGGCTCGTGGTCGTCGCCCACACCCAGCTCCGTCTCGCCCGGCCGCTGGCCGCAGACCTCCGCCGGCCCTGGGAAAAGCCGGCCAAGCCCGAACGTCTCACCCCGGCCCGGGTCCGCCGGGGGTTCAGGAACATCCGCGCCCACCTGCT
>NZ_JBIAGC010000110.1:0-1338 GCF_042869595.1 Streptomyces sp. NPDC006879 | reverse complement strand
ACGACGACGAGATCGCTCCCGGCCGGGGAAGCCTCGGGTCGTGATCACCGAACAGGCCGAGACCTGGCACCGCGACCTGGACCACCTCTTCACCGCCGTCGGGCACCGCTTCGGCCGCGTCGAACCCCGCCGCCGGATGCGTGACTACGTGCGCGCACTGCTCGCCCCGGTAGCACGCAAGAACAGCTGGCAGCTCGCCGAACACGCCGGCCATTCCACCCCCGACGGTCTGCAGTACCTGCTCTCCCGCGCCCGCTGGAACCCCGACGACATCCGCGATGACCTGCAAACCTATGTAGCCGAACAACTCGGCCGCCCCGATGGGGTACTGATCATCGACGACACCGGATTCCTGAAGAAGGGCACCACCTCCGCCGGAGTCCAAAGGCAGTACTCCGGCACCGCCGGCCGCACCGAGAACTGCCAGATCGGCGTATTCGCCGCCTACGCCAGCACGGCCGGCAGAGCCCTGGTGGACCGGGAGCTCTACCTGCCCAAGTCCTGGACCGGCGACCGCGACCGCTGTCGCGCGGCGAAGGTCCCCGACGAGCGGGAGTTCGCCACCAAGAACACCCTCGCCCAGGCGATCGTCCGCAGGGCACTGGCCTCGCCGCTGCCGATCGCCTGGGTGACGGCGGACGCCGCCTACGGACAGGACAACCGTTTCCGCCGGATGCTGGAAACATCCGGCGTCGGCTACGTCCTCGCCGTCCCGAAGTCCCAGTTCTCCCTGGCCGGCCCGCGCATCGACATGGCCTTCGAGCAGGCCCCCGACCAGGCATGGGAACGCCGTTCCTGCGGAGCGGGCGCGAAGGGACAGCGCGAGTACGACTGGGCGGCCGTCCAGCTACGACCGGTTGCTGAGTACGACCAGCAGGACGGCGTGCTGATCCGTCGACGGTGGGCGCTGGCGCGACGCAGCCTCAGCCGGCCGGACGAGATCTCCTACTACCTCGCCTATGCGCCCCTGGATGTCGGCGTGGACGAGCTGGTGCGGGTGGCCGGATCCCGGTGGGCGATCGAGGAGTGTTTCCAGGCGGCGAAGAACGAGTGCGGCCTGGACGAGTACGAGGTTCGCCGCTACGTCGGCTGGTACCGGCACATCACCCTGGCCATGCTCGCCCACGCCTTCCTCGCCGCGATGAGCGCGCAAGCAGCCGAAAAAGGGGATCCACCAGTGAGGATGCCGAGGTCATCGCGCTCACTGTGGCTGAAGTGCGGCGACTCCTGGCAGCTCACACACCCCAAGACCCCCGCGGCCGCACCCACGCACTGAGCTGGTCGCGCTGGCGCCGCCGACGCCAACTGGCGGCCCGCCGCTGCCACTACCACCGTCGC
>NZ_JBIAGC010000109.1:0-1376 GCF_042869595.1 Streptomyces sp. NPDC006879 | reverse complement strand
CCCCGACCGCTCTCAACTCCCGACCCGGCACCGCCCCGGTGGGGTGGGGGTTTTAGGTGGGGAGGTTGAGGAGGAGGAGGGGGGTGGTGGTGGGTTGGGGGGAGCCGCCTTGGGGTTCGAGGGTGAGGCCGATGGCGGTGGCTTGGTTGGGTGGGTCTTGCGTGAGGAGGGCGGTGTTGTTCTGGAAGGTGCCGGCGGGGCGCATGGTGCCGTTGTCGTCGAACCAGAGTTGGTAGGTCTGGTGGGTGGGGGGGTTGGGGAGGTCGGTGCTGATGAAGACGGCTTGGTTGAGTTGGGGGGAGGTGGTGAGGGTGATGTGGGCGCCGGTGGTGGTTTGGGCGTGGGTGGTGCGGGCGTCGGGGGCGTTGAGGACGTGGGTGAGTTGGTTGAGGTGTTGGGTTGTTTGTTGGGTTTGTTGGCGTGCTTGTTGGGTTTGGTTGTTCTGCCATAGGGCGAGGCCGCCGAGGGTGGTGGTGGCGGTGAGGGCGGCGGCGAGGGTGAGGTGGCGGGTGGTGCGGGTGAGGCGGGTGGTCCAGGTGGTGGTGTGGGGGGTGGGGGGGAGTTTGGGGGGGAGTTGGCGTACGGAGTCGATGGTGGTCAGGACGGTGTGTTTGAGGTGGGGTGGGGGTGGGGTGGTGGTGGCGGTGGCGAGGCGGGTGGTGGTGGCGGTGAATTCGTGGGTTTCGTGGGTGCAGGTGGGGCAGTGTTTGAGGTGGTTGAGGAAGGCGTGGTGTTCGGGTTCGGTGAGGGCGTCGAGGGCGTAGGCGCCGGTGAGGGTGTGGAGTTCGTCGTTTTTCATGTGGTCACCCCCATGCAGTCGCGGAGTCGGATGAGGCCGTCGCGCATGCGTGTTTTGATGGTTGGTAGTGGGGTTTTGAGGGTTTCTGCGACTTCGCGGTAGGTGAGGCCTTGGTAGTAGGCGAGGGTGACGGCTTGGCGTTGGAGTTCGGTCAGGCCTTGGAGGCAGCGGCGGACTTGTTCGCTTTCCAGGCGGGTTTCCACGTGTTCGGCGACTTCGTCGTAGGGGCGGGTGTTCTCGCGTAGGCCGTGGTCGTGGTCGCGGTTGGCTGCTGCTTGGGCGGAGCGGACCCGGTCGACGGCTCTGCGGTGGGCGAGCATCGCGATCCAGGTCATGACGCTGCCTTGGTCGGGGCGGTAGCGGGCGGCCTGGCGCCAGACATCGATCATGACTTCCTGGGTGACCTCCTCGGACTGGGCGCGGTCCCTGACGACCCTGACGACCAGACCGAAGACCATCGAGGTCACCGCGTCATAGAGTCGGGAGAAAGCGTCCTTGTCCCCACACGCGACCTGCGCCATCAACTCCTCCAACCCAGGACCAGCACGATCAGGAACACCGAAAGGCAACGACTGCC
>NZ_JBIAGC010000108.1:0-1384 GCF_042869595.1 Streptomyces sp. NPDC006879 | reverse complement strand
GGGAGTGTCCAATAGACGGCGGATCCGATGATCAAGGAGACGCCTGATGAGCGAGACCATCGCCGAGCACGATTCCGTAGAAGAGGTGGCCGTCGAGTCGGCTGCGGAGGCGGTGTCGGACGAGCAGTTGATCGCGATGCTGGTCGACCGTGCCCGTACCGACGGGCTGCAGCTGACCGGGGAGGGTGGGCTGCTGCAGCAGCTGACCAAGCGCGTGCTGGAGTCCGCCCTGGAAGGCGAGATCACCGATCACGTCGGCTATGACAAGCACGACTCGACGGGCCGCAACAGCGGCAACAGCCGCAACGGAACCCGGTCGAAGACGGTGCTGACTGACGTCGGTCCGGTCGAGGTGAAGGTGCCCCGTGACACCGCCGGCACCTTCGAGCCTCAGATCGTGAAGAAGCGTCAGCGACGTCTGACGGGCATCGACGAGATGGTGCTCTCTCTGTCCGCGAAGGGCCTCACGCACGGGGAGATATCGGCCCACCTGGCCGAGGTCTACGGGGCGAGCGTGTCCAAGCAGACCATCACCACGATCACGGACAAGGTGATGGAGGGCATGGCCGAATGGCAGTCGCGTCCGCTCGACCGCGTCTATCCGGTGGTCTTCGTGGACGCCATCAACGTGAAGATCCGCGACGGCCAGGTCGCCAACCGCCCCATCTACCTCGTCATGGCCGTGACCGTCGAGGGCACCCGGGAGATCCTCGGGATCTGGGCGGGCGACGGCGGTGAGGGCGCCAAGCACTGGCTCCAGGTCTTCACCGAGCTCCGCAACCGCGGCGTTGAGGACGTCCTGATGCTCGTCTGCGACGGCCTCAAGGGCCTGCCCGACGCGGTCGAGACCGTCTGGCCTCGAACTGTCGTTCAGACCTGCATCGTTCACTTGATCCGCAACAGCATCCGCTACGTCGCCCGCCAGGACTGGGACAAGGTCGCCAAGGACCTCCGCCCTGTCTACACGGCACCGAGCGAGGCCGCCGCGACCGAACGCTTCCTGGAGTTCTCCGAGAAGTGGGGCACCAAGTATCCGGCCGTGATCAAGATGTGGTCCGACGCCTGGGCCGAGATGGTGCCCTTCCTCTCCTTCGACGTCGAGATCCGCAAGGTGATCTGCTCGACGAACGCGATTGAGAGCGTGAACGCCCGCATCCGCAAGGCCGTGCGGGCCCGCGGCCACTTCCCTTCCGAGAATGCCGCCCTGAAGTGCGTCTACATGGCGCTGATGAGCCTCGACCCGACCGGCAAGGGACGGCGCCGCTGGACGATGCGCTGGAAGGCCCCCCTCAACGCCTTCCAGATCGCCTTCGAAGGCCGCCTCACCCCCACCACCAGCCACTGAACCTCAACAACCAAGATCAGCCGTTGATTGGACACTCCC
>NZ_JBIAGC010000107.1:0-1386 GCF_042869595.1 Streptomyces sp. NPDC006879 | reverse complement strand
CTACTCCGGCTGTGATGATGGTCGTGTCGCTCCGGCCGCGCCTGACTCGTACTCTGGCTGGCTGCTTGTGCCTTGTGTTTGATCTGTCGGCCCGGACGGAGCGGCGCGTACCGGCACCGGCCGGCGGAGCGTGTCCCGATAGGGGCCTTGGCCTAGAAGGCACCGTCACAGTCCTGACCGCTCCACCGACCGACGCTGGCCATCGGCACTGCGTCGTTGAACAGGAGCACCGTGACCACCCTCAGCATGCCCGCTGCGTTCCCTCACATCCAAGCCGCCGAGGCCGCCTCGCCGCGTTCGGTGGTACTCGGTGTCGACACCCACAAGGACATGCATGTCGCCGCCGTCCTGGACCACCTGGGCGCGCTGCTGGACATCGGCGAGTTCCCGGCCACCGGGACCGGATACCACCAACTTCTTGACTGGGCAGGTCAGTTCGGAACTGTAATGCTGGCCGGGGTGGAGTGCACCGGATCCTACGGCGCTGGCCTGGCCCGCTACCTCGCGACCCAGCGAGTGTCGGTGGTGGAGGTCAACCAGCCAGATCGATCCGCCCGGCGTCGCCGCGGCAAGACCGACGCCGTCGACGCCGAGTCCGCCGCCCGGGCCGCCCTGTCGGGCACCGCGCGGGCGTTGCCGAAGAGCGGCGACGGGCAGGTGGAGGTGCTGCGCATGCTCCGGTTGGCGAAGAACTCCGCGGTCAAGGCCCGCACCCAGGCGCTCAACCAGCTCAAGGCCGTGCTGATCAACGCCCCATCCACCCTGCGCGAGGAACTGGAACCGCTCTCGACTGCGCTCCTCGTCCGCCGTTGCGCGGAGCTGACCGCCCCTCGCGACGGCAACCCGGCAGCTGACACGGCAGTCTTCACACTCCGACTGCTCGCCGAACGTGTCTTGCGGCTTCGACAAGAGGTCGCCGAGCTCGGGCGGCGCATGACCGCAGCGGTCCAGGCCAGCGCGCCGAGCCTGCTGGAGCAGTTCGGGATCGGCCCGGACAGTGCTGCGGCCCTGCTGATCACTGCCGGCGACAACCCTGAGCGACTGAGTAGTGAGGCATCCTTCGCCGCGCTGTGCGGCGCCAGCCCTGTCGAGAAGTCCTCGGGAAAGACCCGGCGCCGTCGACTCAACCGGGGAGGAGACCGACAGGCCAACGCCGCGCTGCACCGCATCGTGGTCACCCGCATGCGCCAAGACGAGCGCACCCGCTCCTACCTGGAGCGACGTAGCGCTGAGGGGCGAGGTAAGCGGGAGATCATGCGCTGCCTCAAGCGCTACGTGGCCCGCGAGGTCTACGCGCTGATACGCACCGACATGATCGTATGCCACCAGCGCCCTGATGACCCGTCAACCCTCACGACCGCGGCTTGACGAACATAGGGGCATCAA
>NZ_JBIAGC010000106.1:0-1424 GCF_042869595.1 Streptomyces sp. NPDC006879 | reverse complement strand
CTCCGGCGTCGCCCACTTCGCCTACGACGACGAGGAGACCTGCCTCGCCGAGGTCCGCTACCTGCTCTCGCTTCTGCCCTCCAACAACCGAGAGAACCCGCCGGTTCACCAGAGCGACGACCCGACCGATCGGCGCTCGGAGGTCCTGCTGGACCTGGTGCCCGCAGACGGCAACCGCCCCTACGACATGCACAAGGTCATCGAGGAACTCGTCGACGACGGCGATGTTCTGGAGATCCACGAACGCTGGGCCCGCAACATCATCTGTGCCCTTGCCCGACTTGACGGTCAGGTCGTCGGCATCGTCGCCAACCAACCCCAGTCGCTGGCCGGCGTGCTGGACATCGAGGCATCCGAGAAGGCTGCTCGGTTCGTCCAGATGTGCGATGCCTTCAACATTCCGATCATCACGCTGTTGGACGTCCCGGGGTTCCTGCCGGGCGTCGACCAGGAGCACGGCGGCATCATCCGGCACGGCGCGAAACTGCTCTACGCCTACTGCAACGCGACCGTCCCGCGCATCTCACTGATCCTTCGTAAGGCCTACGGCGGCGCCTACATCGTCATGGACTCCCAGTCCATCGGTGCCGACCTCACCTACGCCTGGCCGACCAACGAGATCGCCGTCATGGGCGCCGACGGCGCCGCCAACGTCATCTTCCGCAGGCAGATCGCCGAGGCCGACGACCCCGAGTCCATGCGCACCCGCATGGTCAAGGAGTACAAGGCCGAGCTGATGCACCCCTACTACGCCGCCGAGCGAGGTCTGGTCGACGACGTCATCGACCCCTCCGAGACCCGCGAGGTACTCATCTCCTCCCTCGCCATGCTTCGCAACAAGCACGCCGACCTGCCGTCCCGCAAGCACGGCAACCCGCCGCAGTAAGGAGACTTGCCGCAAATGACCACCGATACGCTGCTGCGCGTCGAAAAGGGCCATGCAGAGCCCGAGGAGCTGGCCGCGATCACCGCGATCCTGCTGGCCCGGGCCTCCGCCACGCCTGCTGCGCCCGCGCAGGCCCGCTCCACCGCCGGCTGGCGTCGACTGGAGCGGACCCCTGGATTCCGCGCCCCGCACAGCTGGCAGGGCTGAGCCGAACGGCTCCCCGCACGAACGGCCGCTCCCCCGGTCCGAAGGACCCACACCCCGTGGGCTCCGGACCGGGAGAGCGGCCGTTTCGGCGTTGGGCGTCTGCCTCCGTATGAGTAGCCGTGCCACCGCCTTGCGGACCTGCAGTGGAGTCCGTCGCCCACGACGCCGGAACGCCGGGAACCCCTGAGGGCACCCGGCGTTCCGGATCCGTGCGGAAAATGCCGCGGCTACCGCAGACGCGCCATGAGGGCGTGTTCGACGAGGGTGATGAGGGCGCTTTTGGCGTCGGCGCGGTGGCGGGCGTCGGTGGTGATGATGGGGGCGTCGGGGC
>NZ_JBIAGC010000105.1:0-1440 GCF_042869595.1 Streptomyces sp. NPDC006879 | reverse complement strand
GGCGAAATACGCCTGGCCGCGTCCAGTCTCAATACTGGAGAGCAAATATCCGTCCCTGCACTGTAGTTGCAGCACTATGCCCACGATCCGACGAGCCAGATTCTCACTCGTGGGTACGACCAGATCATGGTAGACGGCATGGGGGGTTCTGCTTCGGTTTCGCCCGGCTGATACGGTGGAGATCACCGGGCGCCGCCTGACCAGCGGCATCGCTTGGTCGATTCGATAATCTTGAAACTGGGGGAAGCGTGTCTGATAACGCCTCGTCTGGTATGGCGTCTGACGATGTGCTGAGTGGGCATGTGCGCCAGTGGAACCGTGAAGAAGGCTGGGGAGTGCTGATCACCCCGTCTCTTCCGGACGAGGTGTGGGCGCATTACTCGGTCGTTGCAGGTGAGGGCTTTCGCGAGCTGACCGTGGGGGAGGAAGTGACTTTCACGGTGGAGCAGGCGAAGCAGGACCAGTTCTGTTGGAGGGCTGTGCGCGTTTGGCCTTGCGGAACTTCCTCGGCGAGCAGTTCCGACGCTGCAGATAGCCCCGACACCGACGATTCGGGTTACTCGTCCTACTTGGACATCACCTTCGATTCCTGATCGAGCGTCGGAAAGCGACCGGCCGAACAGATTGAACCGCAGAGAGGCGGTTGGTTGCGCCTTCCCGTGCGATGGACAGAATGGGAACGTTTCGTTGTCTCTCATATCCACCCGCCGTGTCGGCGTGCTCGGATCCGCTGCTCTGGCAGCTCTCGTCTGCGCGTCGGCGGTGCCGGCTCATGCTGGTGTACAGCAGGCAAAGCACGTCTTCAAGGTGTCTGCCCCGTACTACAAGAAGACCGACTCCAACGGCACATTCACCGGCCAGACGGACGTGGCGAAGAGCGTACCCGCCACCATGGCGTGGTCCTTCCGCGTCTCGCCCAAGGTGCAGGCCATCGCCACCGGGAACATGACGTGCAAGGCAGGGCACATGCAGCTGCCCTACCACGACGCCCACAGCGGCGTGGCCGTCGGCTACTTCTGGCACTCGTCGGTCAAGAACAACCGGCTGAACAAGGACTACACCCTCTACGGGAACTGCAACTTCCGCGTGAACGTCGGCGGCAAGACCGGCACCGCGAACCTCGGGTTCCGCTTCAACTACTCCCTGGTCAACGGCATCAGCAAGCGGTCTGCACCGGAGGCTGAGGCACCGTCCGCGGACGACGCGTTCAGCACCGAGCTGGACATCGCCTACGACTCCTGACCGCCAGCCTTGTCGGGAGGCACCACGTGCGGCTTCTCCCGACAAGGCGACCTCCCCGGCCGTCGTGTCGAGCCTCCACCGCGCTGAGCGGCCGAGGCGTTCGCTGTCCGGGGCCAGCGGCACCGCTCCCAGGCCCTACACGCACTGGGGTGCGATGCCCGGGGGTTCTGAGCTGCGGCATCTCACTGGTGTGCGTGT
>NZ_JBIAGC010000104.1:0-1450 GCF_042869595.1 Streptomyces sp. NPDC006879 | reverse complement strand
CTAGTAGTGCTTGGTCAGGTTGGTGTGGTGCTTGGTATGTCGCGGTGGCAGGTGGGGCAGGCGCCGGTCCAGGTGGCGAGGAGGGTCTGTAGTTCGCGGACGACTTGGTAGAGGCTCAGGCCGGCGCCGCGTCTTTTGGGGCTCTGGCCAGTCGTTGCAGGGTGCAGAAGGCGTGGGCGGCAGAGACGAGGGTGACGTGGTGGTGCCAGCCGCCCCAGGTCCGGCCCTCGAAGTGTGCCAGGCCCAGGGCCTGCTTCATCTCGCGGTAGTCGTGCTCGATGCGCCAGCGGAGCTTGGCCAAGCGGACCAGGGTGGTCAGCGGGGTGTCGGCGGGCAGGTCGGACAGCCAGAACTGGACCGGCTCGCTCTCGCGCGCGGGCCACTCGGCCAGCAGCCAGCACTCGGGCAGTTCCGGGCCCTCGGTGGCCTGGCGGATCTGACGCCCGGCGGGCCGGATCCGCAAGGCCACGAACCGGGAGTACATTCGCTTGAAGCCGGAGCGGCCGGTGCCGGGCCGGGAGCCTTCCCGCCATTGGACCGGCCGTGCGGCCTTCCGGCCCGCCGCGATGACCAGCTCTTTCACCGAACGCGGAGGCTCGGGGTACTTCGGCACCGGTGGCCGTCCGGTCCCGGAGTACGGCTCGGCCACCGGAACCGCGTCGGCGGGCTGGGCCGACAGGGTGGTGGAGATGCCCACCACGTAGCGCATGCCCCGTGCGTTCAGGCCGAGACGGAAGGCCGCGGCGTCGCCGTATCCGGCATCTGCGATGGCCAGCGGCGCATCGATCCCCCAGGAACGAGTCTCATCGGCCATGTCCAGGGCGAGCTGCCACTTTTCCACGTGCCCGGCATCCTCCGGGATGCCGCAAGTGACACGACGGGCGATCTTGCCCGGGTCAGCTTCCGGCGAGGCGGGGTCCCAGGTCCGGGGCAGGAACAACCGCCAGTTGACCGCTGCCGAGGCATGATCGGAGGCCAGGTGCAGCGAGACGCCCACCTGGCAGTTGGTGACCTTGCCCGCGGTGCCGGTGTACTGCCGCGACACACACGCCGAGGCAGTGCCGTCCTTCAAGAAGCCGGTGTCGTCGAAGACCAGCGCGGTCGGGCGGATCGCCGTCTCCATCCTCCAGGCCAGGCAGGCCCGGATGTGGGCCGGATCCCACGGGCTGGTGGTGATGAAGTGGGCCAGAGCCTGCCGGTTCCCGTCCTCCCCGAGGCGAGCGGCCATCGGCTCGACCGACTTGCGCTTGCCGTCGGTCAGCAGTCCCCGCAGGTAGACCTGCCCCCACCGGCGCTGGTCCTTGCGCGCAAACGGCTCGAACACCTCCGCAGCAAACACCTCCAACTCATCACGCACCGCAGCCATTTCGTCCGGAGTCACACACCCACAACGCGACACACAACCCGAAGGACACGCACCACCAAACACGACCTGACCAAGCACTACTAG
>NZ_JBIAGC010000103.1:0-1469 GCF_042869595.1 Streptomyces sp. NPDC006879 | reverse complement strand
CACCCCCCAGGTCATGCCTTCGACAGGGGGACACAGCCATGCCGGGCCCAGAGGCCAGCGGCCCCATTGCGGAACCGCAGAAAACATAACGGGGGTTCGTCCGTCGGGCTCGCGGTGCCGGCCCTGGACGAACGCTCTGCGGACGGGGTCTGGTTTCGACCATGCGCCGCACCAAATGCGGTGGGCGCATGGTGACCGGCGCCGTCCATGGCTCCATATCGCGGGTCCCGCTTGCTACCGGGCGGGGCCGTGGTGGCGAATGCGCCGCTCGTCTGCGACGGGTGCGGGCGGGCGGATCCCACCCGCGGACGCCAGCAACCGCAGGATGCTCATCCGCGCATGCGCCGTCCGGAGACCGGCCGGGCGGAGTGCCGGACCGGCCCGCACGGCCCGCCAGGCTCGTCCTCAGACGCGGCTCTGGGCGCCCTGTTCCTCGATGAACCGTTTGAACCGTTGCAGGTCACCGCTGACCTGGTGGTCGATGGAGCCATGGCCAGTGGTGGTGACGGCATCGGTGAGCCCCTCCGGGTCGAAGTCCATCCGCAAGGTGATCTCGGTCTTGCCCGGGGCGAGGGGATGGAAGGTGACGACGCCCGACTGTTCGGCCTGGCCCTCCACCGTCACCCAGGCCACGCGCTCGTCGAGCACCCGCTCGGTGATCTCCGCGTCGAACTCGCGCTCCACCCCGCCGATCCTGGTGACCCAGTGGGTGAGCGTGTCGGTGCGCTGCTCGATGCGTTCCACCCCCTCCATGAACTGGGGGAAGGTCTCAAACTGTGTCCACTGCTGGTAGGCGGCACGGACCGGAACGTTGACCTCGATGGACTCTTGGACCTGTGATGTCACTGCAGGCCTTCCTGTTCGCGGAGTCGACCCGGCATGCACGGCCGACACGGGGACCGATCTGATGGCTAACCGCCCGGGGTCGGCTACCCGCGCAGGGTGCCCACATGGCGCTCGATCGGGCGCGCCGGCTTGGGCCGCTTGGCGCCGGTCGGCGCTCTGGTCGTGCTGACGCGCGGCAGGTCGCGGCTCGGATCAGGGCGCCCCGCCCATCGCCCGCAGCATGCCGGCACCGCCGGTGCGGAAGAACCGTACGACCAGGGCAGCCGCCAGCAGCAGGAAGAGGATGTTGAGCCACGTGGTGTAGTCCCAGGAAACCCCCTGGTCCGGGATGTGTGCGCTGCTCTGGTCCGGGATGAGGCCGAGGGGCCCGAAGGCGATCTCCACGACGTAGGCGGCGCTCGCGATCGCGATGTAGTACGTGACGAAGATGAAGACCACCAACGGAACGTCCAGGAGAGCCGCTGGTCAGCGGCTCTCCTGCTGGAACACCCGGCAGGATCTAGCCTTGGTTAGCCTGAATTAGCTCTACCTAAGCTTGTTCTTTTTCTTTTGGTCTCGAACGGCGTCTCGTACGGGGGTCACTCACCTGGGGGTTTGCCGGTCCTGAGAGCGGCCTTCGTCTG
>NZ_JBIAGC010000102.1:0-1657 GCF_042869595.1 Streptomyces sp. NPDC006879 | reverse complement strand
GAGGCTGTCGCACAACTCCCCGCCCTCGACGGTCAAGTGTGTCTTCGGGGCTTGTGGGTGAAGAGCTTGTTGAGGTTGTGAACCGTGCCGAGGAACTTGATCTCGGCATCTACCGCATTACGGCTCCGGTAGTTCAGATAGCGGCCGAAGCGTTGGAAGAGCTGGGCGAATCCTGGCTCGACCAAGGCACTGCGCCGTCGGTACTGCTCCTTCCCGGCGGGGGTGGCGAGGCGGGCCGCCATGGCCTGCTGGCCGGCAGGGGCCTCCTGGCGCTTCGCCGGGAATCCGGCCTGGTGAGCGTCGCTGGTCACCGAGACCAGCAGCGGAAGGTCGGCGAGGGCCTCGAAGGCGGCGGCGGAGGCGTATCCGTTGTCGGCGAGGAAGAGTTGGATCTCTCCAGGGAGATCCGCGTCCCGGTGGTTGTGTTGGATCTTGCGCACCATCGGCACGAGGGCCGTCCTGTCGGACGGGTTGTCGTGGACTTCGATGGCCAGGAGGAGTTGACGTCGGGCGCAGGCGATCTGGATGTTGTATCCCTGGAGGTAGCCGCCGTGTTTGCCGTGGATCAGCCGGGAATCGGGGTCGCTCAGGCAGGCTCGTGAGTCCGGCGAGAGGGCGGGTTCAGGTGTGCGGGCCCGCTCGAGCCAGGCCCTCGCTCTCTCGACTCGGGTGCGCTGCCGGACGAGGACGGTCTTGCGTTCCAGCGGCACCGGCGGCCGCCCGTTGGCGCCCCGGCGACCAGCCTCCCGGTCGTACCGGGCCCGCTCTTCATACTTCTTGAATTTCTCCTGGTGAGCGGCAGTTTCATCCGCCAGGCGCTTCTCCGCGCGAGCGACCATGCGCTCGGCTGCTTCGACTTTTTCGCGCACCTCGCTGGGCGGGGGCATAGATCGTTCGCGCAGTCGTTCCATGGCCAGGTTCGCTCGGGTGAGCCGGTCGCACAGCCGGGACAGACGAGGCCACTGGTCGCCGACCTCCTCAGGGTCGTCGTCAGCCTGCTCATCGGCCTCGACGCTTCGCGCGTGCGTGAGAGCGTCCTCCAGTACCCCACAGATTGCCGTCTCGCACCGGGCGATGGTGTCTTCCAGGCGCTGAAGCCGCTGGTTGGCGTCGCGGGAGGCATTCGCCTCCATCGGTGAACCGTCCACAGCCACGGCGGACAGGTCCACCAGGCTGCGTCGACCGCACAGCGCCAGCACCTGTACGAACAGCGAGTTCAAGGCGGTGCGGTGGCGTCGTACGAAGCGGGCGACGGTGGAGTGATCCACCTGATGGTTCGCGGTGATGACCCGGCAGCCCACGTCGTCCCAGCAGGACTGCTCGATGCGGCGGGAGGAGCGGACGCCCTTGCTGTAGCAGTACAGGAGCAGAGCGACCAGATGGCCCGGCGGGTAGGACGCTCCGCCCTGTCCGTCACGGCGGTAGCTGGCCTCGAACGCCGACAGGTCGAGCCGCTCGACGACGTCAAGCACTTTCCAGCAGAGGTGATCAGATGGCAGCCATTCCCGCACATCCTGCGGCATCTCAAGATCACATTCGCGGTCACACGACAAGAAGTTCCGCCCCACCAGGCAAGATTCCGCTGTCCCCGCAGACTTCGGCACCGAACAGCGAATCGCTCTTGACTCCCGACTGAGGGAAGTCGTGCGACAGCCTC
>NZ_JBIAGC010000101.1:0-1834 GCF_042869595.1 Streptomyces sp. NPDC006879 | reverse complement strand
CGGTCCCCGATCGCCTACGAGAACGACCTCCAGCCAGCTGCAACTACCCTGACCCAAGCCGCATAGACGTGTTCAAAATCCGGGGTCAAGGCCCGGTGTCCAGGGTGAGGAGGTTGGCCTGGGACCAGGCTGCCTTGAACGGGCCGTCCAGATCCGTTCCGGTCAGGCTTGCCTGCGGGCCCAGGTCCTTGCAGCGGCCCTCGCCAAGGTCGAGGACTGCCAGGTGGTTGTGCCCTTGCGTGGTAAGCGCAGTGGCGTACCGGCGGCCGTCAGCGGAGACCACTCCGCGGCCGGCCGGTACGCCGGTGTCGCAGTCGGGCAGCGGCTGGCCCTTGCCGGCTGTGGTGTCGTACACAGTGATGCAGTCGGCCTTGCCGCAGTCAGGCTGGCGCCACAGCACGCGTGCCCCTCCGGCGCTGACGATGGTGACGTCCTTCGCCAGGGTGCGCGATGTCTGGTGGGTGCCGGGGTCGAGGAGGACCACATCGGTCCGTGCCTTCTTCGCGTTGCCGAGGCTGGAGTCATCAGCCGTGGTGAGCAGCCCGATCATGCCGCGGCCTCCGTCCGCTAGCGGCCTGATGCCGCACGGGAGCGCAGAGCCCACCGGGCCGGGCCGACCCGAGAGTGCGTACTGCCTTACCGTGTAGCGCGCGGTCACCGATTCGGGCAGGTCCTGGCCGGCGCAGGCTGTCTGTGCGGGCTCCTCGGTGACGGCCCAGGCATTGTGACGCTGGTGCGAGGCGAACCAGGCCACAGCGGGCCCGAGGACGACAGCACGCTCGGGGCTGGCGGGATCTATGGCGACCAGGGCGCCGTCGTCCACGCCTACGATTTCCCCGGTTGGAAGCTGGCTTTGCCCCGAGAGCGTGAAGACGTCCTCGGTCGGTTCGGCTCCGGCGGGGCGCTCCGCAGCAATCTTCACAGGGGCATCGATGCCGTCAAGAATGCCGATTCTTCCCCCGAGGTTGAGGACAATGCCACGCGCGGACACGGTCTGGGGGTCTTCGCCCGCACCGCATCCGGTCAGGATCAAGGCGCCGGCTGCGGCGGCAGCGAGCCACTGCCACGGGCGGGTTGCGTATGTGGGGCGGTGCGTGGCTGCCATGTCGGCTCCTTGACGCGGTTTAAGGAAGTGTGACGGATACACCGCCGGGGGCTGAGCTCGGGAATCAGCCCCCGGCGGTGGGCTGTTACGGCTTGGGCGTGCAGGGGCTGCTGGCGATGCACTCCGAGAAGAACGGGTAGACGGTGATCCCGCCCAGGGTGCCCTCGTTACCGAGGAACCTCGCGCCGCAGGTCGCGGTGTCCTGCCAGCGCTCGATCACGTACGTGGTCCGCTCGATCTTGGGCGTGGTGTAGCCGTACTTGCCGCCCGGCACCTCCATCCAGTTGGTGACCGTCCTGCCCTTCTCGGTCTTCTCGGTGATGTCACGCGACAGTGTCGCCTCGACCTTCGCGATCCCCCAGGACGTGCTGCCGGTCAGGCCGGAGCTCCACGTGGTCTCCTTCGATGTCGTTGTCGACATCGCGTACGTCAGACGCGAGGTGGCAGATGAACCGTTCCGCTTGCCCGCGGTGTTGCCGATCGGCTCGTAGCCGGACTTGATCCGCACGACCTTGTTCCAGACATCCGGCGGGCAGCCCTGTTCCCCCGGAGTCGCGGCCTGAGCCTGTGGGATGGCGAGCATCCCCACCCCCAAAGCAAGAGCACTCGCCAGGGCAGCCTTACGCATAGTAGATGAGCTGTACTGAGATTTGTGGAGTCCCTGATGCCAGGGTTACGGTCCTGGCGAAGGAGAACCACCAGCACCATGGCAGCACCCCGTAAATACCC
>NZ_JBIAGC010000100.1:0-2061 GCF_042869595.1 Streptomyces sp. NPDC006879 | reverse complement strand
GAGCTGGTTTTCTTGGTCGAAAACCCATCTACCAGGGGCTTCACCATGTTGTCAGCCCAACAGCCGCACTTCAGAACCAGGTTGGAAAAGGCTCAATGGCATGGATCTTGGGACGCAACCCGATACCCTGCACGTAGAAAGTGCCCTCCGCCTGGACCGACAGAACCCCTCAGCAAGGTTCATCGTCCCAGGTCAGGAAGGCACTTTCGCGTTCCGTCCCCAAACCAGCCGTACTCAAGTGAAACGGCGAGGTTGAGCTGCGCAGCATTGCTACGAGTCACGTGACTTTGAAACAGCCCTGGTCAGAGCACAGCGCGCCTGTGGTGCTTCAGCGTCACATCCTCCTGCGACCCCGACAGCAGTGTGAAGCCGACACCGGGGACGTATTGGAGCTTCGCGGATGTATCCGAACCGCCGAAGATAACCTCCGTCTTGGTCGACGTCACAATGGTGTCAACCGAGTTGCTGGAAATGTTCGACTGTGTCCACACGTAGACCGTTGTGTACGGCGTGATCTGTGCGGTACTGCCGGAGAGCACGGGCGCAGCAGAAACGGCGTTGCCCACCGTAGAGATTCCGTTCACGACCGCACTCTGGTACAGCCCCATGGTCAGATACGAATAATCGGTGTTCTGGTTCTTAATGGTGAACGAACCCTCAGTGCCGCCTGAGACGGGGTTCAGGAAAGTTCCTGCCGGGGAAAACGTATAGATCTGGCCAGGCTGCGCACCATCTCTGTTCGCGAGTTGAGTGAGCACCACACCTGAAGTGTCGGTGGAAACGTTAGACGCATAGATGCCGTATTGCTCTTCCCAAGTCATCGTGTTGTTCTGAAAGGGTGCATAGACAATCCAGGCGACGTCCGGTGTGCCACCGGCGCTGCTTGGCTTGGCGACCACGACATTGGTGTTAGTCTGGTGAAGCGTTTCCACATCCGATGCGGCGAACACAGTACTGAGAGAGTAGCCCACAACAAACCCTTTCGAATCCAATGATCTTTGTGGCGGCTTTTCCTGTTCACTGCCGCCGATGTGAATCCTCGCCTTGATTCGCCTTTGCGGCTGGGCGCTACCTATTCAGTGCGGTCGATTCTGATTTCCATCGTGGTCGCGCTCGCATCGACATCCCCCACCCCTTCCTTTGGCGCACTCAACGGAAACGCGAAGTGCCACGTCGATCGGAACGCGAACGGGTTCACAGCATTCAGGGTGACGCCACTTACCATCCAGTGCGCCCTGAGTTTCAGTCGAATTTGCCACGATTGCCTCCTCTTGTGGAGTTTGGATGCGCTTAGGTATCACAGTACTCTCCTTGAACGGCGCCCGGAGGTCATGAAGAGACGCCCGTCACCGTTAATCAGATCTTCTCGGCTGTTGTCGAACCCGCCCCAGATTCAGGTTAGCGAATCAGGGTGCCGAGGAGGCCCTTAGAAGACTCGGGGTTTTTCTGACAAGTAGCTCCCTGGTCAATTCACCTAAGTCGGCCTGTCTGAATCGTCATGCTGATGCTTCGGTAATGTAGCAGGGCGTTCCGAGTATTGTCTCGCTGAAGGCATTTAATGCGCAAGAGGGAACTGCTGGGTCTAGGTATTTGCCTACTGAGGCTCTTTCATCCTGTATAGCTGCAGGTCAGCCTCGATTCGTCAGCGGTGATCGCTGTTTGTTGAGGTGATCGGTTCACCCCGGTTTGTTCCCGAGGGTGTCGGGCGGGGTCGTCGCGTGTCGCTGCGGCTGCGCCGGGTTCCACGGCCCGGGTGGTGCTGGTCTGCTCCTTCCTGGTCGTCGTCGGGTCGCTTCCTGGCTCGTCAGGTGACGGCCGGGGGGCCGGTGATCCGGCTCCAGACGGCGGTGAACGCGCGGGCCCAGGGCCAGGTGGTGTCGATGCGGAGCCATCGGCGGCGGGCGTGGCGGCTGAGCCGGGCGGGCAGGTGGTAGAGCCCGAAGCGCATGGTGTCCGGTTCGGCGTCGGCTAGTACTGCAACCGCATGTGATGTGACTGGTCGTCGCCTTGGTCGTTGGGCTGACTGTGTGATGAATCGCTGACGGTCGCGCAGATCGAGGA
>NZ_JBIAGC010000099.1:0-2109 GCF_042869595.1 Streptomyces sp. NPDC006879 | reverse complement strand
CCGCCGCCCTGTGCGTATCTCACAGTCCAGGGCTACCGGAGCGGACCCATCGCCGTCAGGCGAACGGCTCCGACATCACCCAATCAAGTTCAGTAAGGAGCCGACTCAGAGAGCCGCGCCCCCGATCTGCGGCCAGCTTGAAGAAGCTCACTGACCGTTTTCAGCATGGCCACCGATTGGGTGGCGGTGCTCGCTGAACCCGCTGGTCAGACGGCTAATAATGCACCATCGGGTGACGCCTCTGAAGAAGCTCACTCTGATAGGAAGCTTGACCAATTTAACTGCCGATTAGTGAAGCATCGGCGAGAGTCGCAGAATTCCCGACCAGCATTGGCGGTGAATCTTTTTGACGTCGCACGGCCGCTGTCACAATGAGCGGAACCACAGGGTTCAGCATGGACTCTGGCTAGCAGCTGCGCACCCTCTTACCAACTGCCGTACTGCATCATGGCTCAGATACTCTGACACTTCATGACTTGTTCCGCTTCGGTTTGACACGCACACGTCCATGATATTCAGTCCCGGACTAAAGCCGGTTTGAAGTGTTTGACCAAGAGTTGCAACGTCGCGCGGATCGGAGACGTTCCACCAATTCGCAACGGACGTCGGGATCGATAGCGTCTCCCCGAGGCATTCTTGGATTTCGCGCACCCCGAGCGGAGACCCAAGGGTGATGAAGGCCTCTACGTGTAGGCGCAGAGACCTAAGAACCTCGTATGCAATGATCGTCCCTATGCCATGGCTAATCACCACCAACGACCTTTCATTTCCTGCCTCTGCGATTGAGTTAGCGACTTCTCTCCGTAAAGCCGCACCCATATTACTGAAGAAATACGAATACGCATCCGCGAAAGTGGATTTCGCAAGCTGCCTGAGTTCACCATGGTGTCTATTCTGGGTAAGTGTGGCCGGAGGTGAGGACCCCCTGTCACTCGCATCTCGACATCCTCTAGCGAGAATAGAGTCAGCACGATGCACCATGTCAAACAGCCAGTCGTTTAGCGCCCAGCGAATCTCCCGCCTCTCGTGATCAGATGCAAGGCGGCCATACTTTTCTGCCTTGCATTGCGCCTCTGACAAGCACTGCTTCAGGTACTCGATCCTTGGTCGCGAGTGTGCAGAGAGACGATCAGCCACATGAAGCTCAAAATCATACAGGCGCGAATCGAGATCTTCCGGCGCCCTGTGCTGCAGTGGAGCCCAATAGGCCATTGTGGATTTGAAGCCCATATCTCTGCCGAAAAGATCCATATCCCAATTCAGCTTGAGCTGACTTCGGCTAGGCATTCTTCCCGCGCCATGGACATAGACGATGTGCGACTGCATGAGCTACTCCTTGAGCACGCGACACTGCAAGCTACTCTTATCGCTAATTTGCGCCAATCAGCGAACATCAGTCGGTTCGTGCAGATTAATGACGGCCCGTACTCGTCTCATTTCACCCAACAAGCTGTGTCGATGCAGGTCAACTTCTAGTGGCATTCCTGCCGCAACGATGACCGGAGAGAGCTTCCATTTAGTACTCTTCGCTGCGACCCCCTATCTAAGGGATGCCTCGCAATGTCCGATGGGTCAGCGTGCGGCTTCAGATATGGCCTATCGCAAGGCAGATGGTCATTCTAATGCGACTCTCCGGCACCTCTATCAATGACGCATTGATAGGTCATTTAGAATGCCATCGTGTAGCGGTACTCCCCGACTGACAGGGTATAAGGCAAATCGGCTCCGTGTCTTATCAAGCGCGCCTCCATACGTGGCATCGACGGAGCTTCGGCCAAGCAGGTCAAACCGAGCACCAACAAATGGCCCGATTAGTGAAACCGTCTTAGCGGCACTTAGGCAAACTGAAGAGCACCGTCGCTTAGTGCTGGTCGGATACCGATCAAAGACGCATTGGACGTACTCGGCAAACAGATTATCGCGGACCTCGCCACTTCTGGTCTGGACGCGGTCATCCCATGCTTGCCCCGCTCGTTCACAGTCTCGCACGAGTAATTCCGGAGTTTGAGAGAATCTAGTGTCTCGTGATTCCGTTAGCGTTACTTGATCTTGTGTGGGAGGGTCGCTTGGTATGGAGTTCTCCGTGGAACAGGTCGCCGAGTTGCGGGA
>NZ_JBIAGC010000098.1:0-2430 GCF_042869595.1 Streptomyces sp. NPDC006879 | reverse complement strand
GGCCAACGTCCTGTGGGCCATGATCCGAGACGGAGCGTGCTACCAAGCCACACCACCGGTCACGACACCGGCTTGACAACGGCATTGGGAAGTTCCCTTGCGTTCCCGCCTTCTGAAACTGCCGCTGGCACTAGCCACCCTCACCGCCCTGTCATGCACCACGGCCGCCTCGGCACCCCCGGAGCATCGCCCGGCGGCCACGCAGGCCCCCCTCGTCGCCCTGCCGGCCACCGACCCGCAGGCCGTCGCCCTGATGGAGGCCGTGAACACCTACCGGGCACGTCACCAAGACACCCCGTCGGTCACCTACGACCCCGGGCTCGCGACCCGCGCCCAGGCATGGGCCGCACAGTGCACCGGTCGGTACGAAAGCCAAGGCTCCGTGCCCGCAGCCCAGCGCGTGGGCCAGACCATGTACTCCGAGCGCTACCAGGACGTGGCAGATCTGACCCGCCGCGCCGTGGACCTCTGGTACGAGGAAGGTGCCACCTACGACTACGTCCGGCAGCAGTCGACGACTGGCGCGCAGACCGGGCACTTCACCCAGGTCATCTGGTCCAAGAGCGTCAAGGTGGGCGCCGCCCTCGTGCCCTGCGCCAGCGGGAACCTCGCAGGATGGAACCACCTGATGGTGTACTGGCAGGACGCCGGAAACGTGTACGGGGCCTACGCCGCCAACGTCCACCCCCTGAAGCCCACCAGCTGACCCGCTGACAGATCAACCGCGGCCGAACCAACAGGTCCGATCACCCGCCGGAGCACGCCCCAAGAGATCGTTTGAACGAGCCCCGTCGGCTCTCTGAGGACGACAGGGATCCGCGCCACCAGGTGCTCGATCGATTCCCGCCGTTCTCCCCGCACCTACGCCCCAGCCACGGTTCCTCAGGAATCCGCATGCTGACACACCGCCCCGCTCACGGGCCTTCCTCCGTACCCGGCTCCGCCCCAGGCGGGCGGAGCCGGGTGGGCTGCCCGAGCAACCTAAGACCCCGAGCGGGATCTCCCGCTGCCCTCCGCGCGTCCCGAGGACGGCGCGCAGGCGTTCTGACCCCCAGGTCCCTCCGGCGGCGGGGCGGACTCGTCGGAGCTGCCTACATGGTCAACTCCGACCGTCGTGGTCAACCTGTGGCCAGACTTCCATGCCACGGGTGTCCAGCCGGTACTCTGTACCCGGCTCCGCCCCAGGCGGGCGGAGCACGGGTGGGTTGCCCGAGCGGCCTAAGGGAACGGTCTTGAAAACCGTCGTGGCAGCGATGTCACCGTGGGTTCAAATCCCACACCCACCGCGTTGCAGGTCAGACGCAGTGCAGGTCAGAAGGGGTGTCCCGGTTCAGGGGCACCCCTTCTCACCTTGCTCCGCCCGTGTCGCGTCGTTGATCGCTTGTGGACCGTGCGTGGACCACGGTTGTCGGGCGCGAATCCATTCCTCCGGCAGATAGATCGGCCTGGAGGCTGGGATGGTCCCAGGCTGGCCGTACTCGGGCGTGGCCGCTAGCGTCCGGGCATGAGACACATCACCGCCGTCCTGTTTGTAGGCGCTGTTACGGCGCTCGCGGCGTGTGCTCCCGTTGAATCGAAGGGGTCAACTTCATCCCCGCGCCCTCATGTATCGGCCGGGGTGGACAGCGAGTCCATGAGCGAAGCGGAACGCCGCTTTCTGGATGACGTTCTGGAGCATGCCGGGGAAACCAAGGCCGGTGTGCAGTGGAAGAAAGGCGTGGTCTCGGCGACCAGAACTGATCTTGACATGCTCCTCGACGGCGAACGCCTGACGTTCTGCACAGGCGCAACCTGGAGCGATCAGGGCTCCCTTATTTCGCAAATGGGTAGAGATCGAGGTCGGTTCACATTCGTTCGCCAGAAGGCTGCACGCGCGCACCTGTGCTAACCAGCCAAGATCTTCTCGGGTTCTCGATTCCATGAGAGCGGCGTGCCGCACTGTGGCGACACAGCGATCATGTGTTCTAGGGGGGCGCTTTCATGATGGACATAGCCAGTCAGAAGCGTGGGGCCATACGTGGGGCTCTGGCGCTGACCGGGGCGGTGGTATTGACGCTTGCCACCGCCACGAGCGCCAGCGCCCACTACGTCTACCAAATCGATGAGACATGGTCGAACGCCGACAGTAGCAAGTGTGTGTACGAGCGCGCCGAGGTCTCCCATGGGGGTCGCGGGGGTTACACGAAGGCGAGCGTGCTCGCCTCGGACGACTGGGGCCCGACACTCACATGCATCTGGCCGTGGGAACGCCCGGCGGGCCAGCTTGCGGCGAAGTACGCGTATTACAAGAAGACTTCTTCAGGTTGGAAGCTGTGCCGCTCGATCGGTTGGAAGTACTGAGCTGCCCCGAGTTTCGTAGAGTCCGATCTTGATTGGTTCAGGCGGACTGCGGGGTTTGCTCCTGGCTGCGCCAGAAGGCTTCTTCGTACT
>NZ_JBIAGC010000097.1:0-2653 GCF_042869595.1 Streptomyces sp. NPDC006879 | reverse complement strand
GTCTAGTAGCACCGGCAGCAGTTCCCGGTCGTCCTGCGGTTTCAGCCCGCGCCGGGCCGCCTCCCGCAGGACTTGCTGGATCCGGGCGTCCGAGAACGCCGGGACGTCGTCGCCGTCCGGGAGCCCCTTCCAGCGCAGCGGGTGCCAGACGCCGCCGAGCTCGAAGAACACCTCGCGGCAGTCGCGTGGATCGCGGTGGACCGCCCACTTCCCGCGGTGGGTGCCGCCCCGGCGGGACGGTCCCCCGGCCCGTGGCAGGGCCGGCCCGGAGTACCAAAGCCCGCCGATCTTCACCCCGCGGTTGGGGTGGATCTTCACGAAGTGCACCGGCAGCAGCTGGTAGTAGAGCTTCGGCTCGGGGATGTGCAGCGGCTGGCCGTCCCGGGCGGCCGCCGCGGCGAACAGTGTGTTCGGACTGTGCTGGCCGCCCGGATCCCAGGCCGGCGCGTACTGGTCCAGCTTCCGGTTCTGCCAGGCGCGGACGATCCAGGTCGCCAGCAGGTTTTCCATCTCCGACAGGGTCCAGACCGCATCGCCCTCCGGGTCCGCGCCGCGATCGGCGACGTCCACCCCGCGATAGCCCAGCAGCAGCTCCAGCAGCAGGGACTGGATGCCGGCGAAGGCCCGCTCGCAGGACGCCTTGTCCTGCGGTCGCATCGCCCGCGCGGGCAGCACCGTCACCCCGAGCGTGCGGGCGACCTGGACCAGGTGGTGGTTCTTGTAGACGCTTCCGTGATCACTGGTCACCGTCTCCGGTGCGAAGAACGGCCGGCCGGCCACCGGGTGCCCGGCGAACTCCGCCACCAGCGCGGCCGGCACCCCGGGGTAGGGCCACTCCATCTCCGGCCCCCACCCCGGCCGCATCGGCAGCGGCAGCATGACGTCCCGCAGCAGCATCGCCACCTCCACCGAGGAGTCCGACCCGGGCGTCAGGCGGAAGGCGACCAGCGAGTGCGTGAAGGCATCGAGCGCCAGGGTCAGGTCGGCGGAGATCGGCTCGGCAAAGACGTCATCGAGAACCTTCACCGGCAGCGGGGTGGTGTCGAGCACCACCACCTGCCCGGGTCGGGAGATGACCACCGGCGAGCCGCCGGGCTCCACCGCCGCGGCCGAGCGCACGTAGCGCTGGCGGGCGCCGTCCGGGCCGAACCACTCCTTCCACACCTTTGCCAGCGTGGTGCGGTGCGGCAGCTTCTTCTCCAGCTCGGGCCCGAACTTCTCCCGGACGTACTGGTGGATCATCCTCTCCTTGGTCGTCATGCTCAGCCGCGAGCGGTGCAGCGACTCGGCGTGCACCGCCCGGATCGCCTCGGCGAACTCCGGAATGATCGATGGGTGGCCGGACAGCTCGCGCATCCAGCGGCCGTCGGCCAGGCCCACCAGCCCTTCCTCCGCGAACGCGGCCGCCATCCGCCGCAGCGTGCGCTCGCCGACCTGTCCGAGCCCGAGGAACTTCGCGTCCTCGCTCGGCAGGGCGGCCAGCTCGGCCACCTTCGCCTCACGGCGCTGCGTCAGCGGGACGTGAGCCGGATCGAACTGCGCGCGCGGCTCGCCCTCCTCGGCCCAGAACGCACTGCCGCTGCGGTAACCGGTCTCGGTCTCCAACAGGTGAGCCAGCCGGATGCGAGCCCGCCGCTGGTCTTCTTCGTCCAGGTCCTCGAAGCGGACCGTCTGCTGCTTCTGCCCCATCAGCACTCTCCCGCCGGGTAAATCCATGTGGTGTCCCCGAACGGCTGGCGCAGGTCCACGGCCAGGCGCCGGTGCCAGAGCAGATGAACGGCATGAGTTCGCGCGACCGCCGGCAGCTGTGTCCGCTCGACCAAGTCCCCGAACTGCCGGGGCTGCCGCCCCAGCACCTCGAGCAGTTGGCCCTGCAGGCCCAGCTGGTCCGTCATCGGCCGCCGCCGAGCCGAGAACGTGTCCAGGCCCGTCATCACCTGCCGGTGCCAACCCGTCACAACCGCGTACCGCCAGCCGACCGCAGCCGCCGCCCGAGCCGCCGCGGCAAACCGCACCTCGTCCTCCTGCTCGATCCGCCCGGCCGGCCGGACATCGAACAGCCAGGCCGCCCCCGGCGTCACCGCGAGGAAATCTGGGATGTGCGAGTCCGGGCCATCAGCCTGGGAGAACCGCAGGCGAAACGGCTGCGACAGCACCTCGACCACCCCGCCGGCGAAGTCCAGTGCCAGCAGCAGGCGCCGCTCCGCCAGGCTCTCGAACCCGTGCTGCCGACCGGTGGAGACCAGGACCTCCAGCCCCGGCCGGTGCCTCTGACCAGCTCGCCAGGAGAACCGGCGTACCGGCACGGACAACGCCGTCGGCGCGTCCGCGAGGTCGCGTACCGGCACGATGACCTCGGTCTTGCCCGCCTTCCAAACCGCCGTCCACGTACGCAGCCAGCCTGGATCATCGCTCAGTCGGCCCGCAGCCTCCTCCGGCACGGCATAAGGCAGAAACAGCTCGTCCAGGGCGCACGTGTGAGACCACACCGGCCCAACCTCGCGTACGGCATCGACCAAGGAACTCACTTCACCAGCACACCGCGACCCGGGTGTACCAACTACGAGATCACCGGAAACCGCCTCGTCACCTCGCGCCAGCGCTACCCTGCCCGCCCACACGCTCAACTGGACAACTACGACGCTCAGTCACA
>NZ_JBIAGC010000096.1:0-2791 GCF_042869595.1 Streptomyces sp. NPDC006879 | reverse complement strand
CATCCAGCGGCGACTCCATGACAGCCATACCCGGAACCCCTGGGCCCGCCGATCTTACGAATGACCAGCTCAGACCCACATCAAGAAGGTAGGACACCGTGAGGATGTGATGAAGCGGCGCCGTCGACAGCGGTGGCCGCCTCATCCAGGACTGCTGGGGGGAAGAAGAGGTCCTCAAGCGCGTCCGCAGCAAGGAGGATAGCCATCATCACGACCGGTAGAAGCAGGGCTAGCAGGATCACAGAACCTCCCGACAGGTCGGTCTGTGGGCTTCGTGGCCCAGCCTTCAGGATGGACCTGAATGGCGCAACGCGCACGGCGGCACCAGTCGAGGCGTATACCGCGGGCGGACCAGGCGTGCGGCGCGCCCGGAGCCCTGCAAGCCCCTCGCGCACACCTAGCTTGTCCACGAGAACGGGTTCTGTCCGTGGTTCATGAGCAGCTCAGCTGGTGGTTGGGGTGTCTGAACTGCTCATTCGCATAATGGACATGTCCGTGACGCAGGGCTGCGGTCGAGTGCGAATGCGGTGCAGGACCTTGTTGTCGTGAGTCGGGCTCACGCCCCGGCATCCCTGGCTGCGCGCTCGCCCTTGAGCTGGCCGCCCACCACTTGTCTGCTGAAACGCATCGGTATACGGACTTTTCTGGCCCAGGCAAGATCTTCATAAGGTGAGGGGGTGGTGTGCCATCGTGCGCCGGTGAGGCTCCGTCACGGGTAGCGGCGTCGGAGGTGGGCAATGAGGACGACGGCGCGGTGGCGCAGGTGCGGAGCGCCGTTGCCGGGCTGTGGAGCCAGCCTGCGCCGTCCGCTTGCCCATCAGAGCTAGCTTGACTCTGTCGGGGATCTTGGAGTTGTCGAGGTCAGGTTCCCAGGGTGCGCCAGGACTTCGGCCGGGGTAGCTGCCTCCGGTCGAGGTAGTTCTGGAAGGCCGTTGGTCGGCGGGGTGTGGGTGCTTCTTCGGCCGGTGGCAGTCCGCTGAGGCGCTCGATGTTGATGGCGATGGCCGTCAGCACGTGCTGGACGTGGGCTTTGCTCTGTCCTCGGTAGCGGCAGCGCCGCATGCCGTGTCCGTGGGCGAACTCGTTGACCGTGCCCTCCACTCCCGAGCGGACCGCATAGCGGGTCTTCCACTCGGGCGTCTGCTGTTCGGCCCGGACGCGGAGTTGCAGTTCGCGGAGTTCTCGCGGGGGAAAGCCCACGGTTCGGGCGCTGTCGGCGGTGGAGGTGCACTGGGTGCGGGCCGGGCAGGGACGGCACTGGCTCTTGGTGAACCTGGCCACGATCAGCGGGGCCGCGGTGGGTGACGAGGTTGGGTAGGGGCCGTGCCAGCCCGCACTGACCTGCCCCTGGGGGCACGTGACCTGCTGACGGTCGTAGTCGATGTGGAAGTCGTCCCGGGTGAAGCCCTCGTTCTGCCGGTGTTGGCGGGTGGGGTTGGTCTTCAGCGGCCCGGAGACGGTGACCTGGTGTTCACGGGTGGCTTGTTCGAGGTGGGGCAGGGAGGTGTAGCCGGCGTCGACCAGGTGCTCGGCGGGCAGCAGTCCGCGGCGGGCCAGGCGGGTGTGGATGCCGGGCAGGACCTGGCTGTCGTGGGTGGTGGCCGCGGTGGTGGCCACGTCGGTGATCACGTTGGGGCCGTCGGGGGCACAGGTCTCCGTCAGATGGGCGGCGAACCCCTTCCAGCTGATGATGTGCCCGTGTCGTGCGTAGCGGGCCGAGGTGTCGTAGGGCGAGACGACTGCCCGGGACGAGGGCGGCAGCCCGGGTCCGCCTTCCTTCTCGGCGGTGCGCCAGCGCAGCCGGCCTGCCTGGTCACGGTGGTAGTTCTGCACCATGATCTGGCGCAGGGCCTGGACGCGAGGGCCGGACGTGCGGCCTGCTCCGTGCTGGTAGAGGTGTTCCAGGAGCCGGACGGCGTCGTTTCCGGTGGCAAGGATCCTGGTCTTGGGCTTGGTGGGGTTCTTGCCCAGGCGGACCGGTCGACCGTAGCGCAGCCCCCAGTCCTCGTCGACCAGCCCGTCCAGCAGGTGAGGGGACATACCGGCGACTTCTTCGAGCGCGGCGCGGACCGCCTCGGTGACCAGCTCCAGGCGGGTCAGGTCGCGCACCGCGGCCAGGACGTGGGTGGAGTCGGTGCGCTGCGTGGTGCGCTCGCGCACCAGTCCGGCCTCCTTGAGGCGGGCCAACGCGAGGTCGAGGAGGCGATCAGCGCGGTCGTCCTCGGTAAGGCGGTCTCGGAAGTCGGCCAGCACGCTGTGGTGGAACCCGGGATCGTCCAGTTCCATCGCCATGGCGTACTTGAAGTCGATGCGGCAGCGGACCGCCTCGGCGGCCTGCCGGTCCGACAGGCCGAGCAGGAACTGCAGCACACAGACGGTGGCCAGTTGAGCAGGCGAGAGCCCCGGGCGCCCATCCCGCGGGTACCAGTCGGCGAAGTCCACGTCGCACCACAGCCCATCGAGGCGATCGCGTACCCATATCGCCGTCGTACCGCCTGGATTGCTCGCCCGCGCGATCTGCGCGGTCAGAGAGGGGACTTGCTCACCGGAACGAGGGCGAAGGGACAACGGGCACCTCGACAACTGCATCGGTCGACGGAACCACCCGAGCATGCCCGTTGACCATGCTGCCGCACCGAGGAACTCCAAGATCCCCGACAGAGTCAAGCTAAGGGCTGTCCCGTAATCCCCGGCGGGCGCACGGCGTCAGATGCGGTGCATCGCAAGGCGGAGGGGCGTCCCCATACTGGGCGTATTCGGGCGTTCCGACAACGCAGCGAGGTGCCGTGGC
>NZ_JBIAGC010000095.1:0-2843 GCF_042869595.1 Streptomyces sp. NPDC006879 | reverse complement strand
TACCCATGTTGCTCTTCTTGCTCACTACCTGTGACTGCTTCCTCCGGGACTATCCGTCCCAGTATCAGGCTGTCCAGGTCACAGGGGGAGCCTCAGTTCCTGAGGCCGTCGAATAATCCCGTGCCGTGCCACCGATGGACGTGCAGACTCACCCCATGGCCGACATGAGGGCGTTCCAGGATGCGATCACCAGCTGGGCGACGGGGGGTCCCGACGGGCCGGCACGCGATCTGGCGGAACGCCTGGGAGTACGGACCGCGGTGCTCCTGGAGGGGCTGAGCGATCTCGCGGCCGTCGAGGCGCTGGCCGCCCGGCGCGGCCGGAACCTGGCCGCCGAGGGAGTGTGTGTCGTGTCGATGGGCGGGGCGATGAGCGTCGGCCGCTATGCCAGGCTCCTCGGGCCGCCCGGCCTCGGTCTGCGCCTGACAGGACTGTGCGACGAGGGCGAGAAGGGTTTCTACGAGCGCGGGCTGACGCGCTCGCAGGCCCCGCTCCAGGACGTCTACGTATGCACCACAGATCTGGAGGACGAACTCATCCGCGCGCTCGGCACGGCAGGAGTCGAGGAGATTCTCCGCGCCGAGGGTGACTTCCGTGCCTGGCAGTCCTTCCAGCGTCAGCCCGCACAGCACGGTCGGCCCCGGCATCAGCAGGTGCGGCGCTTCCTCGGCACGAAGAAGGGCCGCAAGATCCGCTACGGCCGTCTCCTTGTCGAGGCTCTCGCACCGGACCGGACGCCGCCCCCGCTCGACGGCCTCCTCACGAGCCTGTGAGGGCGTGGACGGGCTGTCGTTTCGAGCGTGCTCGACAGTGGATGAGCGCGGGCGTCAATCAGTTGACCAGATGGCCCGGCCACACGAACGCCGTGGGGGTCTTCCGGCGCTCGCTGGGGAGCTTGGCCGGGTCCTCCCATTCGGGGTCCACGTCGCGGAGGATGCCGACCCTTCCGGCGCTGTCCTCGACTCGGTGGCCGATGTCCTCACGGGTGATCATCTCGGGCACCTGTCCACATGCTGGTGGATGACCACAGGCGGGCCCGACTGCCGTTCCAGCGTCCCTCGGCGGCAGCGCTCAAGGCTCTTGATCGGCTCCATGCACGCCGGGCACGTCTCGCCAGCGGGCGCGTAGGTCACGTACTCCCACTGACGCGCGTCGGTGTCGGTCTCGGTCTGGGTCGCCATCGTCCCGCCATCCCCTCGCGAATCGGTCCGCCGATCGTTCCGCCGAACAGCGCCCCCACGTAGGGGCATTCCTAGGGGCAAGTGCCGTTCGATCACCCGTTCTTGCCCTGTCATGGGGCAGCGGTAGGGGCAAGATGGACCCATGGCGATCGGAGAGCTGATCAAGGATTCGCGCACGGCTCGCGGGTGGAGCCAGGGGCGGCTAGCGTCAGCGATGAATGACGCCTTTGGAACGAACCTTGATCGGGAGTACGTCAGCCGCTGGGAGCGTTCCAAGGTGACGCCGGGGCCGTTCTACCTCCGGTGCCTGTCGGCCGTCCTGGATGTGCCCCTAGCCGCTCTAGAGGGTGAAGTGAAGCGCCGTACGTTCCTGACCGACGCAGCCGGGGCAGCGATAGCGCCCGTGGTCGCCTCCGACCTCCTCAGAGTGGGATTCGCCGCCCGACTCCAAGGCGGCCCGTCCGTGGACACGTGGGAGGCCAAGCTAGCCACGTACGGCACGGAGTACATGAGCCTTGGCGCGGCTGACATTCAGCGGCGCGTGAGCAGTGAACTCGTCGTAGTTCAACAACAGTTGGACAACCCCCGGCTTTGGTCGGTGGCCGCACGACTCATGACCCTGTATGCCAAGACGTTTCCCGGCTCGGACGGCTCCAAAGCGGTGCAGTGGTACCGCATGGCGGCACAGGCAGCGGACCAGTCCGGCGACGACGACGCACGGGTATGGGTCCGGGGTCGGGCTGCTATCGCGCTGGGCTACGAGGGGGCATCACTCGGCGTTGCTGATGTGCTGGCCGATCAGGCAGTGGCGATCAGCGGCAAGCCGTCGCTAGGGCTGCTGAACGCGATCTTCGGCAAGGCTCACGCGGCAGCGATCCGGGGCGACGTCGACACTGCGCGAAAGCTCATGGACGACGGGCGGCGCATCTTCGATAAGGCCGGATCGCACGAGCAGACCAGCGACTACGCCGTGCCATGGTGGCGCATGAACGTCTTCGCCTCACTCCTCGCCGCCCGCCTCGGAGACGAGAACGCAGCAGTAGCCGCACAGGACGCGGCACGGCGAGAGCTGCCCGATGAACTGCCCCGGTTCGCTACCCACCTGGAGATGCACCGGGGGCTCATGCTCGCCCGGTCCGGCGACGTGTCCGGCGGGGCGGCGTACGCACGGGCAGCCCTTGACGCACTGCCCCCCGAGAAGCACTCGCTGACGCTGCGGCTCCTCATGGCTGAGGTAGAGCAGTCCTGAGTAGTCCAGGAATCGATGGGAGCAACACCCTTGATTTTCAGGTGTGTTCGTATGGCCGACTGCTCAGCCGGCCCAGCTTGCCGCCTGCGGATCGATGGCCCCGACGCAGAAAGCCCCCGACGGCTACCCAGTTCGGGCAGCCACCGGGGGGTCACGAGTTCTGTGTGCTGACCCCCCGATAGGCCTCAGCGTGGGCGTGGGTGCACGAAGAACTGAAGCCCGCGCAAACCTCCGCAAGGTCACCCTGCCGCCCTGACGGCGAAGCTGTCCTCCATCGGGAATGTGTGGCCCTCTGCGGCCGGGAGGATCGCCGCAGGGGTGAGCTTGCTCCGCTTTGACGGACACCCTCGTTGTGGTGGTCAGACCGCGAGTGTGGTCTCGTAGTCGGCGGGGCTGCGGTAGCCCAGGCTGCT
>NZ_JBIAGC010000094.1:0-3538 GCF_042869595.1 Streptomyces sp. NPDC006879 | reverse complement strand
GAGCAGGGCGTCCAGGTCATTCGTCACAGATCGATCTTGGACGCCCTGTCTGCGTTCCCAAACGCACCGTCAGCATTCGGAATGACTCGTCTAGGCGGCCTCGCGCCGCACGATGGTGGCTGGGCGACGGTTCGGCCCTTGCCGAAGCCGACTCCCGACGGCAGGAGGCCGGTTGGTCGACCGCCAGATCGGTTTTCTCCCTGAACCCGGTCAGCAACGCTGAAGCCAGCGTGCCAGCTCAGTCGCCGAGGCCCCAGTCGCGGACGGCCTGGGCCAGTTCCGCCTTGGTCATGCCCGTAGCCTCCTGGAGCTCTCTGAGCTGCTGATGCAGCGGAATGCGGGGGAGCCGTCCCGAAGCAGGTGCCCCCCCGGCTCGGCCTCCGCGACGAGGCCTGTCCGCCGTGCCGTAGCTGAGGGGACGCCCTCGGTCAGGGTGCGAAGAAGAGAGTGGGCCCGCCGGGCTGTGCCGGCGGCGACCTCGGCAAGGCTCTGCTCGACGAATCCGGCGACGGCCGGGACCCTGGCTGCAGGGCGTTCCGGCTCTTCCTCTCCGCTGAGGAGGAGTTTGGAGACCGACTTCTCTCTGGTCTCGTTCAGGGGATTCCGGGTGCCGAGTACTACAGCCGGAGATCTTGAGGGTCAGTGATCGGCGGGATCGGCTGGTGCCGGGCCCAGGCCCGTAGGTGGTGCAGGATGAATTGCGCAAACACCACCCGCGGCTCAGGCCGGTTGAATAAGGACCTCAACGAGCCCGTCAGCTTGACCAGTTCGTCACGCCACTCGGCTATCAGCTCAGCCGTCACATCCCTCATCATGCCCGGTCAACGACAACCCCGGGGCGCGGTCACAAGATCTCCGGCTGTAGTACCAGTCACCCTCCGACGAGGGAACTGTGCACCTCAGGTGGCCATACGCCTGGAGGGAAGACACCGAGTTCGTAAGCCCGCGCTATCAAAGCACATCGATTGGGAGCAGCCAGTCTCTTACGGAGCACAGACAGGTGGTAGTCGAGGCCTTGTCTACTTACGTGCAACTGGAAGCTGATTTGCTTGTTGCTCAACCCGGCAGCTACCGCCTCAAGAACCTGAGCCTGGATTCGCGTTAAGCCGAAACTTTTCGGCACCTGCAAATAACCTCCATCTCGCCGCCTCCAGGGATAGAATATACATGCCCCACGCTTTCGAGGTTTCCGCTCCACCCATATTCGCATAACGCCCGGAATCAACCCCTTTTCGCGCGAAGACATCAACACGTGATCGTAAAAGTAGTCACGTAAACCTGCGCAGAGGGCTTTCCAGCAGTTGTCATGCCGAACTCTATTCAGCGGGGCGAACAGCGAGTCGACGTCAGAGCCGCGCAGTTCATCGCTAGATAATCTCAGCATTCTACACATTTCCAGGTTCGCATCAGTGACCTGTTTAGATAGGTCAAAGAATGCCATCGGAGCCGGCGCCCGGAAGCAAGAGTACGGACAGCAGTCGAATTTTCCGGCGGCTGCCGATTCGCGATCTGACTCTGATGTATTCAAAGAATCGACCACACCCCCTGAAAAAACACAATGCAGAGCGTAAATGAGGAATACTAGCATCCCTGATGCTGCACGATATCTCGTGCACATTTGGTCGTGGGTGAGATTTTCTCCTTCTCGTGGCGGCACTCCGACCCGAACCGCCGCGAACTACGGAAATGCCAGATCGCGCTACTGATGAGAAGCTCTTCGACTCCCATCATGGAAGAACCTGACCTGCGGTGGCGCATCTCGGGAGGAGAGTCGCAAGAGTTTCTCATCAGGAGCGATCTGCCGCATAGGCGCCCAGAATATCGAGGCCTGGGAAAGATCCGCTACATTGTCGAGCAACCCTTCGCCCTGCTCTACTACTTCAAATACCTCACAGTCTGCTGGGAACGGTGCACCAAACTCCACGACGCCTCCACCTCCCTCGCTTGCAGGTATATCTGCTGGAGGCGGCTCAAGAAGGCACGATGACGGTCGTTTCACAAGATCTCATGCTGGATCGGAGGCGCAGAGTTGACGTTGAGGGCACCCAGTGGGTGGGAAAAATGAGCTGCCACAAGTTTTCCATTCCTGGTAGCCTGTATAGTCCAGCTTGTTGCAAGTTCATCTACCAGCAATAGCCCGCGGCCACCTTCTTGTTTCCCGCCCGGAGTCCGGACGTGCACTGCGCCGAGATCGACTAAAGGATCATGCACGGCCAGTAGCGTTTCTAGTTGGCTGTCCTCAATGATCAATCCTAGAGGACCTGGTGTATGTTTAACTGCGTTTGCGACTAGTTCACTGACAACTAGCATCATGTCAAAGAGTCGATCGGAAGAGGTCGAACCAAGAAGATTGCGCACCGCGTTGCGGGCTACCCATGCAGGCACCTTGCTGTTTTTCAAGCAAAGCTCGTACCGCATCGACGGTTCCGAGGCGGGTGAATTAACCGAGATCGAAGTCGTTGGCAACAGAGATCCCTCTCTATCGTTTACGGAAGCCCCTTCTGTGTATATCTCCATGCAAAAGCATGGGTCGACTGATCTCGACTCGGGACTTCATATGCCATTCAGGCCCGCGCCCAGGTACCGGCGTTCGGGTAGTGGCGCGGCTCGGAAAAATATCGGCGGCACTTCGAAGTGGTCGCCACCACCCACCCCTGCCTTCTCTAGTAGGCAAGCTGAAACTCAATTCGCGTTTTCGGTCAGGTGTCCATGATCAGGCCCGTTTCAAAGTCCTGGTGATCGCGTGAGTCCGCAGGTCCAGGGTCTTTGCGTGAAGTGATCTTGTCTGGGTTCATCCGGTGAGGCCGAGGAGGGTCAGGGGGCGGCGGTAGTCGCGGGCCGCGCGGCGGAGGGCGGCGGCGATGTTGGTGCGGCCGTCTTGCCGGTGGAGGCCGATGGCGAGGTTTCGGAGACTGGCCATCGTGCGGGGCAGCTGGGCGGTGCGGACCTTGGAGTCGTCCTCACGGAAGGTCCGATCACGGACGTGGTGGAGGAGATTCTCGATGCCCCAGTGGCCTTTGATCCATGAGGCGAGTTGCGCGCCCGTGGCCGCGCCCGGCGGCAGGCTGGTGATCAGGTAGACGCGTTCGATGGTGAGCTTCCCCGAGCCGAGGTCGCGGTGCCGGCGCACCACTTGGAGGGCCTGGCGGGTGTCGGGGTAGTCGAGGTGGGCGAACGTAGCGGTCTTGAGACGGCGGATCTCCATGCGGTGGTGGGCCCGGGTGCGCTCGTAGTGGTCGAGTGCGATCTCCTGCCAGGGCAGGGTGCGGATGCGGTCGTCTTTCTGGCTCATGTGGGAGGGGCAGCGGCGTGTGGAGGCGTGGTGCGCAGCTAGGGCACGACGACATGGACGTCGTGGCGTGGGGTGGGACGGGTGTTCTTTCGTCCGGATGGCCGTCCGGGTCCGGGACTGGTGGGTTTCGGTGCTCTGGCAGGACAGGCGTGAGGCTGTCGCACAACTCCCCGCCCTCGACGGTCAAGTGTGTCTTCGGGGCTTGTGGGTGAAGAGCTTGTTGAGGTTGTGAACCGTGCCGAGGAA
>NZ_JBIAGC010000093.1:0-3998 GCF_042869595.1 Streptomyces sp. NPDC006879 | reverse complement strand
CGGTCCCCGATCGCCTACGAGAACGACCTCCAGCCAGCTGCAACTACCCTGACCCAAGCCGCATAGACGTGTTCAAAATCCGGGGTCAAGGCCCGATCGCCACTGACCCTGCCATGCAGAGTGATGCCGTGTCAGCGCGATGATCAGCCAGCCATAGGCCGGAGTGACGGCCGGCGGGCAGCAGCGGCCTCACGGAACGAGGACGAGGCCCAGCGCGGGCGCGCTATCGTGGAGTCCTCTTATCTGCGGTTTTGTGATCTGGCAGGAGTATCCGCGTGCCTGAGGACCCCATCGCTCACAGCGAGCTCGCTGCCCTGACCCGGCGTTTCGAAGAGGTCGCGGAGAAGCACGACCGCGAGTTCGGGATCATCAAGTCCGACCTCACCGCGGTACGCCTCCAGATCGGCAACCTGGACCAGAAAGTCGAAGCGCTCGACAAGAAGATCGACCGGAACCAGGCCCAGATCATCGAGCTGCTCACCCAGCTCGTCGGGCAGCGCCCCGACGCCGGCTGACTTCCCCGGGCCCGGTGCCCGGCCCGTACATGGCGACAGCCCCGACCCGAGGTCTCCGGTCGGGGCTGTGGTGTGTCCGGAGTCAGTTTCCGGCGAGGAGGTGTTCCTGCCGGGCTCGGACCAGGCCGCGCCAGGCGGAGCGGACGTCGGCTTCGTTCACGGTCCAGCGGGTGGTCGACGGCTCTGGGAGCGGCAGTCCGGCCATGTAGTGGGCGATGTCGGTGAAGTAGGCGAAGTCGCCGGTGGTGGTGTGCGCGCGCAGTCGGTCGATGGTGGCAGCCAGGCCCTGGTCCTCGCCGCGGACGGCGTGGTGGAAGGCGAGGGCGAGCTCCACGAACCGGTGGAGGAAGGGGAGCCCCGCGGCCTCGATGCCGGTCCGCAGGTTCTGGGCGCGGGAGGTGACGTCGCCGGTTCCGGCGTCCTTGATCAGGGCGACGACCTGGGCGAGGAGGGTGTTGGAGCGCTGGTCGAGGCCGTCGAGGAGCTGGTGGGCGAGGGAGAGTTCGTGGTCGGCACGGTCGGGGTCGGCGAAGGAGACGGCCAGGGCGAGGCGGACCTGCATCATGGCGCGTTCGCCAGCGGCGCCGTGCTGTTCGGCTTCGGCGCGACCGGCTTCGAAGGCGGCGACGGCGGGCCGCGGTATCGGCGTGGGACCACAGGATGTCGCCGTGGACTCGGTGGTGGCGGCCTTTCCAGCCCAGGGTGGGGACGGCGGCCAGGGCGGTGGGGAAGTCGCCGGCGAGGCGGGCGAGGTTGGCAAGTCCCCGGCGGGCCCGGGGGGCGTACCGGCCGCCCGAGTCGACAACCTGCTGCATTCCGGCGCGGGCGGCCTGGTTCTGGCTGAGGTCTTTGTACGCCTTGGCCCGGTAGTACAGGCCCATCTCGGCGAGCTCGGCGGGTAGCAGGCCGCTGTCGAGGACGGCGGTGAGTCGGTCGGCGGTGCGCTGGCGGTGTTCGTGCTGGCGGCGGGCAATCGCGGTGAGGAGCTCGGCCAGGGCGTCGGCTGGGGTGCCCGGCGCCGGGTTGGCGCTGGTGGTGTCGGTGGGGAGGGAGAGGGGCTCCCACACGGAGTCGTCGGTGTAGGCGTGGGCGGCGCTGGTGAGCCAGCCCAGGTCGCTCAGGCGGTGTTCGCGGGCCAGGCGCAAGCCCTGGCGCAGGCAGGCGACCAGGAGCATGCGGCTGGGGCCGAGCGCGGTGGCGTTGGTCCACTGGTCGCCGAGGGCGGCCAGGGCACGGGTGGCGGCCTGGTTCCAGTCGGCGGGGGTCCAGCGGTCGTCGCTGTGGTCGTCGTCGCGGACGGCGCTGCGGATCGCGCGGTGCAGGTGGTAGGGCCACAGGGCGTACGGGGGACCATCCCCGCGGGCGCGGGGAGCAGCTGACATCGACCCCCGATCCGGCATGGGGCGCGGGACCATCCCCGCGGGCGCGGGGAGCAGAGGATCCGGGGCGTGCCGCGGAAGCGCTGGTCGGGACCATCCCTGCGGGCGCGGGGAGCAGGCGGCACCGCTCGTCGTCGCCGGGGCACTGCGGGGACCATCCCTGCGGGCGCGGGGAGCAGGACTTCGCACAGTTCCCCGCTGAGCTGGCCGCGGGACCATCCCCGCGGGCGCGGGGAGCAGAGCCATGACGCTCTCATCCGTGCCGCGTTCCGGGGACCATCCCCGCGGGCGCGGGGAGCAGGGGAGGGGCGCGCTGCTGCGGGCGCTTTGGGGGGGACCATCCCCGCGGGCGCGGGGAGCAGTGGACGGAGGCGATGGCCCGCGCGAGCATGCCGGGACCATCCCCGCGGGCGCGGGGAGCAGTTCGTCAGCGGCTCCGGTCGCGCGCCGGGGTGGGGACCATCCCCGCGGGCGCGGGGAGCAGGAAGCCCACCGCGTGTTGAAGCCCGGCGGCGTGGGACCATCCCCGCGGGCGCGGGGAGCAGAGGGCGATCCGCCCTGTGTCGGTCATGAGCGTGGGACCATCCCCGCGGGCGCGGGGAGCAGTGCGTGGTCGAGCCGCGCTTGAGCGTGAGCTCGGGACCATCCCCGCGGGCGCGGGGAGCAGCCGACGGCCCATCCCCGCGGGCGCGGGGAGCAGTTCAACAGCCCGCTCCATCCGGACAACCGCGAGGGACCATCCCCGCGGGCGCGGGGAGCAGAGGTGGTCCAGGATCGCGCCGTGGGCGGCGGCGGGACCATCCCCGCGGGCGCGGGGAGCAGTCGGCTTCGGTGACGATTTCGGCGGTCTTGGTGGGACCATCCCCGCGGGCGCGGGGAGCAGGCCGCCGGTCTTGTCGTGGTAGACCGACAAGGCGGGACCATCCCCGCGGGCGCGGGGAGCAGCATGGGTTGGCTCTCTTTCTGGGTGGGTTGTTGGGACCATCCCCGCGGGCGCGGGGAGCAGGGACACCGGAACGGGCTTGTCGGGGTGGTGGCGGGACCATCCCCGCGGGCGCGGGGAGCAGTCGACGAGGGTCCGGGTCACTGTTCGTCTCCGGGGACCATCCCCGCGGGCGCGGGGAGCAGCTCCAGCTGGCCGAGGGTGATCATGCTCATGGGGGACCATCCCCGCGGGCGCGGGGAGCAGGCATGCAATGGGGGCGGGTGTGCTGGCGGGGCGGGACCATCCCCGCGGGCGCGGGGAGCAGGACGACGACGGAAACGAAGTCGCTCTAGGCTGGGGACCATCCCCGCGGGCGCGGGGAGCAGAACCGAACGCGCCTCGCGCTGCGCCACCCCGAGGGACCATCCCCGCGGGCGCGGGGAGCAGGTTCGTGACATGACGCCTGCTGAGGAAGCGGCGGGACCATCCCCGCGGGCGCGGGGAGCAGAGGACGTCGTCCGCGACACCGGCCCTGAACTGGGGACCATCCCCGCGGGCGCGGGGAGCAGACCTCAACGTTGTGGACGACTGCGACGGAGGAGGGACCATCCCCGCGGGCGCGGGGAGCAGTCTGCGTGACCTGCAGAGTAGCCCCGGGTGAAGGTCTTTCTGAACCACTTCTAGATAATCCGGCAAACCATCCTGAATGGTGAACACTGACGTGTCTCGGTATGTGGCTTGAGCCGTGTGGCCAGGCATCGAGTTGATCTCCCAGTCCTGCGGTAGGACTCGCTGGCAGCAGGTGGCTGCTTTCGGTGCATGTCTGGTTGTCCTTGCACGGGCGTGGGGGTGGTTTGCTGAACCGGGTTTGGTTGGTGTGGTGCTTCGATGGTCGTATGTCGTCGGTCGTTGACGTTCCCGTGAGCCGAAATCCGTGATCACCTGACATGGGGCCCATGGATGTATTTTCATGCTCATGTGATGAGCGTGGATGTGGGTCAACGGTGGCTCGCTGCGCATCGGTTGTCCGCGGCTGCCCGTGTGGTGTGGGCGAAGCACGACCGGGATGACGACGGCTGGCTGCCTGAGCTGCCCCGAGTTTCGTAGAGTCCGATCTTGATTGGTTCAGGCGGACTGCGGGGTTTGCTCCTGGCTGCGCCAGAAGGCTTCTTCGTACTC
>NZ_JBIAGC010000092.1:0-4070 GCF_042869595.1 Streptomyces sp. NPDC006879 | reverse complement strand
GTCTCCCCCGCGTCCACCGAGTAGTTGACACCGTTGACCGCCTTGGCCACACCGTCCCGGGTGTGGAACTCGACGTGCAGGTCCCGGACTTCGAGCAACATGTGCCCACTCCTCAGCGCAGCTTGGGGTCGAGGGCGTCGCGCACCGCGTCGCCGAGCATGATGAAGGCCAGCACGGTGATGCTCAGCGCGCCTGCGGGCCACAGGAGCATGTGCGGGGCGTTGCGGATCTGGGAGGCCGCGTTGGAGATGTCGATTCCCCAGGAGACCGTGGGCGGGCGCAGCCCGACACCGAGGAAGGACAGCGTCGCTTCCAGCGCGATGTACGTACCCAGGGCGATGGTGGCCACGACGATGACCGGTGCCACCGCGTTGGGGGCCACATGGCGCAGCATCATCCGCCCGTTGCTCGCACCCAGTGCCCGCGCGGCCTGCACGTAGTCGTTCTGCTTGGCCGTGATCACCGACCCTCGGGCGATGCGGGCGAGTTGCGGCCAGCCCAGCAGCACGATGAAGCCGACGACCGGCCAGACCGTGGTGCTCGTGACCACGGAGAGGAAGACCAGCCCACCGAGGATGACCGGGATGCCGAAGAAGATGTCCGCGACGCGGCTGAGCAGGGCGTCGGACCAGCTGCCGAAGAAGCCGGCGTAACCACCGAGGAGGGACCCGAGGAGGGCCGCGCCAACGGTGGCGCACACACCGACCGTGATGGAGGCGCGGGCTCCGTAGACGGTACGGGTGTAGACGTCGCAGCCCTGGGTGTCGTAGCCGAAGGGGTGACCTGGCTCTGCGCCTTGCTGAGACTTGGAAAGGTCGCACTGGAGCGGGTCGCCGCTGGCGATCAGCTGGGGCCAGATGGCGATGACGACCAGGAAGAGGATCAGCAGGCCGGAGACGACGAAGACCGGATTGCGTCGCAGTTGGTGCCAGGCGTCGGACCACAGGGAGCGCGGCTTCTCGCCCGGGCCCTCGGCCCGCTCCTGCGAACTCGGCGGCTTTTCCAGGCTTTCTGCCTCGTCCATGGCCAGGTCCATGGCCCCTCCCTGACCGGTGGGCGAAACTGCTTCCTCGTCGCCGGGGTACATGGGGTCGTAGGGCTCGGGTTCAGGCATACCGGATCCTCGGGTCCAGGACCGCGTACAGCAGGTCGACGAGCAGGTTCGCCAGCAGGAAGACGATGACGAGGATGGTCACGAATCCGACCACCGTGGGGGCGTTGTTGCGCAGGATCCCCTGGTAGAGCTGGTAGCCCACGCCGTGGATGTTGAAGATCCGCTCGGTGACGATCGCTCCGCCCATCAGGGCACCGATGTCGGTGCCGATGAAGGTGACCACGGGGATCAGCGAATTGCGCAGCAGGTGCCTGGTGACGACCCGGCGGCGCGGCAGGCCCTTCGCGGTGGCGGTGCGGATGTAGTCCGCCCGGACGTTCTCGGCGATGGAGGTGCGGGAGAGTCGGGTGACGTAGGCGAGGGAGACCAGGGCGAGCACGATGCCCGGGAGGATCAGTTCGCTGAAGGGGGCGTCGGAGGGCACCGTGGGTGACACCCAGCCCCATTTGACGCCGAAGAGGTACTGGAGGAGGTAGCCGGTCACGAACGTCGGCACGGAGATGACCACCAGGGTGGCGACGAGCACCGAGGTGTCGACGGCCCGCCCCCTGCGCAGGCCACTGATGACACCGAGGGTGATCCCGAAGATGATCTCGATGACGATGGCCACGATGGTCAGGCGCAGCGTCACGGGGAAGGCGCTGGCCATCAGTTCGGTCACCGGTTGGCCGTTGAAGGCGGTGCCGAAGTCACCCTGGAAGATCTGCCCCATGTAGTGGAGGTACTGCTTCCACAGGGGCTGGTCGAGGTAGAGGTCCTTGCGGATGCGCGCGGCGGTGGCTGGGTCGGGCGCCTTGTCGCCGAAGAGCGCGGCGACCGGATCGCCGAGCGCGTACACCATGAAGAAGATCAGGAACGTGCTGCCGATGAACACCGGGATCATCTGGAGCAGCCGCCGGATCACATAACGGCCCATGGGAGGCTCCGGGGGTAGGGGGCAGCCGCCCGCTGAGTCCCGTCCGGGATCAGTACGGGCGGCCCGCTCCGATGGGCGTCAGGCGACCTTGATCTCGTCGTAGACCGGGACGCTGAACTGGTTGAGGGCCACGTCGGTGATCCGGTCGGAGTAGCCGGCGCTGCCGTTCTGGTACCAGAGCGGAATGGCGGGCATCTGCTCCACGAGGATCTTCTCGGCATCCTGGAAGGTGGCGACGGCCTTGGCCGCGTCGCTCTCCTGGTTGGCCTGGTCGACGAGTTTGTCGAACTGCGCGTTGGAGAACTTCCCGTAGTTGGACGAGGCGCCGGTGTAGTACAGCGGCTCCAGGAAGTTCTGGATCAGCGGGTAGTCAGCCTGCCAGCCGGAACGGAAGGGGCCGGTCATCTTGTAGTTGCTGACCTGGTTGCGGAAGTCCGCGAAGGTGCCCACGGGGTTGACGGTGCAGACCGGCCCTTGGCCCAGCACGTTGTTGATGCTGTTGCAGACGGCGTCCATCCAGTCCCGGTGCGAACCCGTGTCCACGTTCGAGGTCAGCGTCATCTTTCCACCAGGCAGCCCACCGCCCTCCTCGATCAGCGACTTGGCGCGCGCCGGGTCGTACTCGCAGACATCGCCGCAGATTCCGTCGTTGTAGCCTCCCGCGGTACCGAGCGCCGGGGAGGTGAAGTCCTTGGCCGGAGTGCGGGTGTCCTGGAAGATCTGCTTGGTGATCTCAGGCCGGTTGATCGCCATCGAGATGCCCTGACGGACCTTCTCCATGCCCGCCTTGTTCCACGCCGGGTCGTAGAGCGGGAAGACCACGGTCTGGATGATCAGTGCGGGCTGGTTGATGTAGCGGTCGCCGAGGTCGCTCTGCACGTTCTTCAGCTGCTGCGCGGGCACGTCGTCGACGAGGTCGAGGTTGCCGGCGATCAGGTCCGTGTAGGCGGTGTTGTTGTCGGTGTAGACCTTGAGGTCCACCCCGCCGTTCTGTGCCTTGTCCGGGCCGGGGTACTCGTCCCAGGCGCGCAACTGCATCGCGGAGCCCTTGGCATAGGAGTCCACCGTGTACGGGCCGTTGCCCACCGGCTTGTTCAACCAGGCGTCATGGTCGGTGAAGAAGCTCTGGGGCAGCGGCGAGAACGCCTGGTAGCCCAGGGTCTCAGGCCAGGTGGAGAACTTCTCCTTCAGCGCGACGGTGAAGGTTCCCGGATCCTTGACCACCAGACCTGACATGGTCTTGGCGGTGGCGTTACCGGAGGCAGGGTGAACCTCGTCGTAGCCGACGATGTCCGAGAAGAAGGGCGAGTTGTTCTGCTTGTTGTCCACGTGGGCGCCGTAGTTCCAGGCGTCCACGAAGGACTGGGCGGTGACCGGTTCCCCGTTGCTGAAGGTCCAACCGTCCTTCAGGGTGACGGTGAAGTTCTGCTGGTCGGTGGTCTCGATGCTCTCGGCGACCATGTTCTGCGCCTCACCGGTCTTCGGGTCGTACCGCTTCAGACCCCGGAAGATCATGTCCAGCACCTTGCCGCCCTGCACCTCGTTGGTGTTCGCGGGCTCCAGCGGGTTCTGCGGGTCACCCCAGGAGGAGCTGACGATCCCCGCGCCACCTCCGCCGCTGTCGCTTCCGCCGCCGCAAGCCGTCGCCACGAGGGCGACGGCCACCGCGCATGCGGCCCACTTGGCGTGGGTGGCTCCGCGCATGGAGTGCCTCCTTGTCTCCCAAATCGTACGAAGTCGTACTCAGGCCACAATCTCACCCCATTTGCCGCACAGTGCACTTTAAACGCGGCCGTAGGCCTTCCGGAGTCACCCAGCCGCGCAACTTGCCCTGCCACCAGGCGGAACACCCCCGGACATGCGTGAGGGGCGCCCGGTCTGCCGAAACAGACCGGGCGCCCCTCACACGAACGGGCCGTCCGTGTCGGAGATCAAGCCGCCTTGACGACGTCCTTCTCCTCGGCGAAGTGGCAGGCCGAGTCGTGGGCGGCCGGGGTGTCCGAGCCCTGGTAGCGCTCGGGGACCGCCAACAGCGGAACC
>NZ_JBIAGC010000091.1:0-4289 GCF_042869595.1 Streptomyces sp. NPDC006879 | reverse complement strand
GCCGGGTAATGCTTCATCCCCACGGGGACTCCGTTCTCCTGGACCATCAAGATCCAAGTGTCTCCGGTGTCCAAAATCCGGGGTCAAGGTCCAAGGTCGCAGCGAGTCGCTGATCTGCCACCAGGCGAGATCATGCCGGTCCCGGTCGAGTCGCACCAGGTGGTGGGCGAGGTATCCGAGCCATCGTTGGGCCCGCACAGGATCCCAGCTCCGCGCCCGGCTCCCGAACCATGCGGCGCCGCGCTCGACGGCTCGGGGTCGGTAGAGCGTCGAAACAAACCCCGCCAGGAGGTGCTCTTCTTGGGACTTGGGGGTGGGAAACCTCTCGGCGTCCAGGAGTTCCGCCGGATCACCCTCGGACGCTTCGCTGTACATCGTGCGCGCGAGAACGACCATGAGCGGTGTGGTCAGGACGCCCACGAGGTTCCTGCTCGGTCCCGTCGCGCAGGACCGCAACTCAGCCAGAAGGGGCGCCCACAACGCCGGGGCCCCGTCCTGGCTTCGCCCGCCGGGGGCCCGGGCGGTCCGGGGCAGGTAGGCCTCGACGTCCGCGAGGGTCAGATCGGCGAGTTCGATCCCCGCGGCCCACACCAGCGGCGTACGTGCCGCTTGTACTGCCTCTTCGTACTCCTCGCGCCGGCTGGTCAGGACGAGCGGCAGCGAGGTCGCGTTGAGTGATTCGAGTGCCCGTCGCCTCAGTCCCTCGGCTATCTCGTCGAACCCGTCCAGTACGGGCAAGATGAGGCTGGCTTCGATGAGTGCGGCGGCCAGTGTGGAACCGCTGGGCGTTCGGCGGGCCAAGTGCGGGTGGTCCCGCAGTAGTTGGTCGACCAGCCAGTCCTGCAAGGTGGTGGTCGTGGCATCCCAGGAACCCACGCTGAAGACGACTGGGACGCAGTCGGAGGGCTCGGGACCCGCCAGAAGGTCCAGGATCAGCCTGATCACCAGGATCGATTTGCCGGAGCCGGCCCGTCCGAGGACTAGCAGGCGTCCGGACGGGATCCTCCGATAGACCTCGGCCACGCTCTGGAGGTCCCCCAGGAGGTCCACGCGCGTGGGAGTGGCCCCTGGTAGAAGGCGCTGCACGTTTTCCGGATGGTCGGTCAGGTCAGTAGGGGCCGGCCGCCACCGCACGGGCAGCGGGAAGGGGTCGTGGACTTGACGCTGTTCCTCTTCCCGCTGCCAACGGCTCCTGAGCTCCCGGGCCAACTCCCCGAGGGATTCTGCGAGCGCTCCGGTGGCCGGAGCAGCTCCCGCAGCCGGCAACCGGTGGGGCGCGCGGGGGGCGGGAGCGGGCTCCGGGCACTCCACGTCTGCCGGCAGTGGACCGGCAGCCCTGGAGGAAGGCGTAGGGGTGAGCACGGCAGCCAACTGCCGCCGGTCCTGCGAGGTGAGCTTCAGGGCCTCGGCCAGCAGGTGCACCGTCCCCAGCCGGTGATCGGCACTCCTGCCGGTCTCCAACCGGCGGATGGTCCGCACGCTCACTCCAGAGGCTTCCGCCACCTGTTCCTGGGTCAGTCCAGCCTCAGCGCGCAACCGTCGTAACAGGGCGCCGAGCTCATCGGTCACTTCGGTGCCCCCTCCACTTGCGAAGCACAGGCCGCAGAGAGTCTACGGGACGGCCGGCCACAGATGGCCGGTGCCTTGTCCTGTCCTGTGAACTGCAAGAACACGAACATCAGTTGCCAGCGGGTGCTTGTGACGGCGGCTCTCTTCGATCTTCACGCGGCGGTGCTCGGCGTGACAGGGCAGGCGCGGCGCCGACCACAACTCCGCGACACGTGTGCACGACACATCAACGGAAGGGCCAACAAGCGGTGGAATTCGGCTTGGTTCACCCGGAAGCGAGATACAGGGAGTCGACATGGCATACCGGTACTGGTGTGGCGAATGCGAATTCAAGACGACGTGGCTCAACGAGTCCCAGACCGAGCGGCAGCAGATCGAGCACTACGCCAGCAAGCATCCCGGAATCGAACCCGGGGGGCATGTGCAGATCAACCGCAGGGACGCGGACGGCGTCGGATGCCTTCAGATACTGGGAGTTCTCGTGCTGCTGCTCATCCTCGCGGCAGCATGCCGTCACTGAGGGCCGTCCCGTCATCCCCGGCAGGCGCGCGACGCCGGCCGCAGCGCCCCGATCCCCGTCGGTGCACCAGCACGCACCCGGCCTCTGAATCTCCCGGGGATGACCGGAGGGCACTCAGGGCGGGCCTTCGAGCACGACGATCAACCCCATGCGTACCGCGCCCCACCGGGGAGGGCACGGAACGCCGCGCCACGGCCTCCCGAGCACCCGATTCAAACCTTTCACCCAGAGGGACTTATCCATGAGAAACAGACGAATTTTCAGTGTACTTACCGGATTCCTCGCACTTTTCCTGACGTTGACGGGCACGGCGAACGCCGTCGACCGCGACAGCTCGGCGAAGCGCGTCTTCAACGCCATGCAGATCGTCTTCAACCCCGACACCCCGGACGCCTTCTGTACGATCGGGACCGTCGGCACGGACAAGTACGGTCGCAAGATCGCCATTTCTGCGGGACACTGCCTGCGCGACGAGAGGTACGCCGACCGCGAGATCCCCGAGGACGTACAACCGGTCTATGACCGGGCCGACATCGCCTTCGGCCCCATCGGGCACGTGCGGTACTTCAAGGATCCCGAAGGCTCCATGGTGGGTCACGCCACCAAGGACTACATGATCATCGAATTGGTCTCGGCGGTCACGCCCTCCGCCCAGGGCCCGTACCTGAGGCAGACGGGCGCGGTGCAGGTCGGCGCGGGACGGCCCAGCCCCAACGCGCCCGATCCTGCTCGCGCCGAGGAACGCCTGCTGGGGGCGGCCTTGTTCGATGACAACGAACTGGTGGTGTCGGGCCAGCTCGGTGTCTTCTACGGACGTATCACCAACAACTCCCAGGGCATCTACCAGTCCTGGGCTCCGCACAAGGCGGGTGACTCGGGGGGCCCGGCCATCTGGCACGTGCCCGGCAGTGCCTTCCCGTCCGCGGAGAACGGCTTCCAGGCCACCGGACCCTGGGCCGGAATCACCAAGGCGATCGTGGTGGGCATCCCGCCCTTCACCTACACGAGCTCGGCGAACATCCTCGCCGACCTGCGCGCCCGGGACGCGGCCCGTCCCGGCGTCTACGGTGCGGGCTTCCAGGTCACCAACAACCCCTAGCCGGTCCGCCCGTCGCTCCGGAAGGCGCCATCCCGGCTGCGACGCCATCCACTGAGCGCGTGGGCCGTCCTGACCACACGGCCCACGCCGTCCCACTCCAGACCCACACGAGAAGGAGAAGCCTTCATGGGAGTCACCCTCCTTGGTTCGCTCGCCCGCACCCGAGCACAGGCCAAGGCCACCGTCGCCACCACCGCGGCGATCCTGTTGACCGCCCTCGCCGGCCCGGTCGCACAAGCCGATGCCCCTCAGATCCCGAGCTTCACCGACGGCTACGGCCTGACGCAGGTCCCGCAGGCCGTCGAAGTGCACTCCGACACCGACTTCACCCTCACGGTGACCACCGGGATGCTGTCCGGCTCCCACAAGATCCGGGTCTTCCTCCCCGCCGGCTACACCTCGGACCCCGACAAACGCTGGCCCGTGGCGTACTTCCTGCACGGGGGCGGCGGTACGGTCGACGACGCCGCCGCGGCTCCGGCCCTGCGGTCGAACTCGATGATCACCGTGGTTCCGGACGGTGGCCTAAAGGGCTGGTACGCGGACTGGGTCATGCAGAACACCGCCCTCGGGGCGGCCAACTGGGAATCCTTCCACCTCAACCAGGTCGTTCCCTTCATCGACGCCAACCTGCGCACCGTTCCCGACAGGGGGCACCGGGCCGTCCTCGGCCTGTCGATGGGTGGTTACGGCGCCCTGCACTACGCCGAGGCCCGCCCCGACCTCTTCGGCCATGTCGCGTCTCTCTCCGGCGGCATCGACTTCGGCATGGCGGAGATACGTGGGACCGTTGTCGCCACGGAGCTCAACCTCACGGGCGCGGTGTGCGCGGCGAGTACCTCCACCCCGTCCGGCACCGGACAGTGCACCGGACACGGCGCGTACGTGGACAGTGACGCGATCTTCGGTTCCCCGTACCCCGTGTTCAACGCGGACCGCATCTGGAACTCCGTCAACCCCGCGTCCACGACCAACCTCGCCAAACTGTCCGGAACCCGCATCGAGCTCTACTCCGGCTGTGATGATGGTCGTGTCGCTCCGGCCGCGCCTGACTCGTACTCTGGCTGGCTGCTTGTGCCTTGTGTTTGATCTGTCGGCCCG
>NZ_JBIAGC010000090.1:0-4626 GCF_042869595.1 Streptomyces sp. NPDC006879 | reverse complement strand
ACGCGCTGATACGCACCGACATGATCGTATGCCACCAGCGCCCTGATGACCCGTCAACCCTCACGACCGCGGCTTGACGAACATAGGGGCATCAATCAGGGGCTCGTGGACCACTTCACCGCGATCGCCTCCAAGACCGTCAAGGACCGCCTGGACCGGCTGGGAATCCCCAGTCGCCTGACCAACTACGCGGACGGGTCGGCGCTGTCCCCCACCTGCAACGGTGGCCACAACTACGGCTGCTGGGCCCCGGCGATCGCCGACTACATCCCCCGTCTCGAAGCCGCACTCGCCTCGACGGGCTGATCCCCCGATCCGCCGTGTACCCGCTCCCGCACCACTCGGGTCCGCCAGGAGGCGGCACCACGCGAGGTCGTGGGGGCGGTGCGCGGCTGCCCGGGCACCCCGTGCCGGGTGTTCCAGATTTCGAGAGGCCCGCCGAAGTTACGGCGGGCCTCTCGGGAGCTGCGCCTCGGCCCCCGGTCCCTTCCGGGGCAGCGGCCCGCCGAGTCCGTCAAGCAAAGCTCCCGAAGATCGCCGCCAGGAGGACGCCGGACGCGAGGAACACCAACGTGAGCGTCGCCATGGCGGACTTCTGCTCGAGAGTGACCTCGCTCTGCCCCATGGTCATTCCGGTCCCGCCCTCTTCGGCTCCGGGCATCGGCGCTTGGACCGGCTCCCCGCCTTCGCCCAACACGCGCACCGTTCCCATCCCGTGCTTCAGGTGGTTGGCGACGAGCCAGACGTTGACCGGGTAGGCGAACATCAGACCGGCGAGCACGGAGAGCGAGAACGTTGCCCAGAACCGGACGTCGGCGATATCTCGGCTGCCCTCGACGTGGCTTCGGATGATGACGTTGACCGCCACCATGGCACCCATCACGCAGTTCATCGAAAGCCATTCGGCGAACACCGTCGAACGGACGGCTCGCAGGTAGCTGCCGCCGAGCATGTCACGCATGAAGAGGGCCTGGAAGACCAGCAGGCCGAATCCGAAGCCAACGAGGTACTCCAGCAGGCTGTCGGCCCACATGGACAGGCCGAGCGCCGAGGCCACGACGGCCGCCGCCATGATGCCGGTGGCATCACCGGCCACGCAGTGGATGGTGGATCCGAAGGCCTGCTTCCAAAGGGGTGCCACGAAACGCTCGTGCGTGCCCGGCCGGGGCTCCTTGCACGAGAGCACGTACAGGGCGGCTGCGATGGGGCCGGTATAGAGGGTCAACAGGACCCATCCCCACTTCATCACGGTCAGTTCCGGGTTCTTGGTGAACGCGTCGTAGGCCACGTAGACGGTCGACAGCACCACCAGGAAGAACCAGGCGTACATGAGGACGTCAGCCGCCGTCCCACTGATGCCACCACCACTGGATGCGAGGACGTACATGGTGCCCCTCTCTACACGCGCTCGCCCACCCTGGTGCGACGCCGAGTTCTGAGGCGATTCTCGTGCTCCACACGCATTTGTCAGGGTTTCAACTCACCCCAGTTCCACCCAAAACCATCACCAGCAGGTGAAGGAGGGAACAGGTGGGTTCAGCTCGGAGCCCACGAACCCGAAGGCGGCAGGAACCGGACGGGCGAGGCGGCGAACGCTGCTCCTGCACCAGGTACGACCGGGCACGGCCTGACATATTCTTGTTCCACGGCAGCATCGGGGGAGGGAGCAGTACATGGGCTGGATCTGGTGGGTCCTCATCATCTTCTGGACGGGCGGTTTCGCCTGGGTGGCGGACAACGTCCGTACCGCGCTGCGCCATCGTCACGAGCGCAAGATGGAAGTGATGGAGGCAGCGAAGCAGGAACGTTTGGCCATCGACGCGGCACACAAGGCACCGGAACCGGTGTGCGGGTGTACCCACCACCTCGCCAAGCACGACAAACAAGGCCGGTGTCATGAACGCGTCGAGGTACCCACGGCCTGGGACGAGAACAGGAAGCCGATACGGTACGAGGCCGGCCAGTGCAACTGCCAGCAGTACGTCGGTCCCCAGCCGCTCTCGCAGGTCTTCGCGGAGGAGTTGACCGACCGCGCCTGACCGGACGGACACCGCGGGGCGCACGATCACCCCGACACCTCGCCGGCGATCCCGACCGCCACGACCCCCGGCGGCCCGAGCGCCCGCACCCGCTCGGTGGCCACGACCGGGGCGGCGGCGCCCATCGGCACGAAACGTCCTGTGGGGCCGCCGACCCGCCCGCCCTGCCACCGGATGGCGCCACCATGAACGTGCCCGTGCAGCCGCCGTGTGTGGCGGGCTCCACGACCTTCGGGATGTACTCCTGGAGGGACGCCACCGTCGCTCGCGTACCTCTGGCCAGCTCGTGACCGAGCCCCGTCAGCTCAGGAGTTGCTCCTGCAGGAGCACCGTCTGATGGAACGGGACCGGCGCCTGGGCTCGCGGTGTGCCCTGGATGACCACCGCGATCGTGTCCCCCACCTGGATGCTGGCCACCCGCAGGAGCTTCGTGCCGTCCAGTTCGCACTCTTGGACGTCCACCTCCGCGGCGAGGGTGCCCTTGGCGGAGCGCTCAGCACGCTGGCGGCTCCACTCCTGGTCCTGGAAGGTCCGCGTCGTGCCCTTGAGGTCATCGGTCATCCGCGGCATGGCGCGGTCGGCGGCTCCGGCGCTGTTGAAGCGCAGCAAGTAGATGCGGGTCCGTTCGCCTTCGGGCATCCCCCAGCCGCGGGCCACGATCTGCCGCAACCCCAGTTCGTGGAGGACCTCGGCCGATTCACCCGCAGCCTCCTTCGTGTACTCGGACAGGAATCGGTCCACCGAAACCCGGTGTTCGCCGTCGCCCAGTTGCCTGTCCAGGTCGGCACCTTCGGGTGGCGGCAGCAGATACCCGGCGAGCTCACCGAAGTGGATGCCGGCAGGGTTGTCGGGCGCGTTGGGCAGCGGGGCGCCGGCCGGCACACTGGGTTTGGCCAGCGTGGGGTAGGTCCAGCGGCCGTCGCTGAGCGTGCCGAGACCAGGCAGTTCGGTCCGTTCCTGCCGGGTGATCCCCAGAGCCGCGGCCGTTGCGGCAGAGGCGAAGACCAGGACTGCCGCACTCCAGCGCGCGACCGAGCGCAAGACGCGACGGTCCGGCCGAGGCCGTCTCCCGGGGGCGGGAGCGGCGGTGTAAAGGGGAGCGCTCCGGTCGGTCACACGTACTCCCCTGGCGACTTGATGTGGTCGAGTTGCTGACGCAGCAGCTCGCTGGCGACCTCGGTGGCGAAGGGGGCGGTCCCGTATGCCTGGTACGAGACCACGAGGTCGCCTCGGTAGGCGGAGCAGGTCAGCCCTGCGAACGGTTCGAGGACCTGCTTGGCGAACAGGTGGCAGACCGCCTCAGGATGTCCCTCGATCTTCGGGCCCTTCCGGAAGTCGTTGAAGGCCCCGGTGAGTTGCCGCATCAGGTGGGCCCTCTTGCGTGCCATCGCAGGTTCCATCTGCGCGATACGAACCTCGGCGATCACGTCCGCGCCCCTGCTCCGATAGCTACGCGCTGCCAGGCCCTTGAGCTTGAGTTGGTCCACCGCGGCGTGATGTTCCTTGCGCTCGACGAGGGACAGCCCACGAGAGGCGTCCTTCATCAACACGGATGCGCGGGGGCCGGTGACGACCGCGCTGTCGCCGTACTCGTCCATGTCCGGGCCGGGCCAGAAGGTGTCGGGCATGGGAAGCAGCGCGGCGGCCAGCCCGCGCGGCGCCGGCACTGACGGCGGCGTGCCGGGCACCTCGGCACTCCAGTAGTGCGTGGACGTCGCCGTGCGCTCGGCGTCCGCCATCCGTACCGCCGCTCCCACCGCTGCGGCGGCCATCACCACGGCGGACAGAGCAAGAGCGGTGATGCGCTGGACCCGCCGCCGGCTCCGACGAGGAGCGGGCGGGTCAAGCGCGGCGGCGGGCTGTGGCACGGACCTGGGCTGCGGCTCGGGCTGGGAACCGATCTCGGTCACAGTCGCTCCCACTGTTCTTTCGCCACCGACATGGCCTCCTTGGGGGATATCGGCCCATCGACGGATGCCAGCCAGATTTCCATGGCGACGTCTCCACGCCAGGCCAACGCCTTGGCTCGGTAGTACGGCCTGCCGCCGAGCGTGTCGTCGCCGTAGACCCACACCGTTCCGTTCCGGCTACCGGGGATGGGCTCGCCGGCGTCGCCCTCGCCGCTGCTCTCCCGTGTGTAACCGCTCTGTTCCTCGACGAAATCAAGGGCTCGGTGGTCGGAGGTGGGCCGGAACTGGATCAGGCGAATGGTCACGTACGTGCCCGCTCCCTGCCGCCACTGCCTGGAAGCAATACGGCGCAGACCAGAGTTCGAAAGATATCTGAACATTCGGGTGGGGCTCTCGGCCTCCGCGGCGAACTCCACGATGCTGACCCAGCGCCCCTCCGACGCCCCCTCGTAGCGTGCGCCCTGCGGCTTGGGCGCCAGCAGCTTACGGAGGTCTCCGTCGCTCTTCGTCCAACGGTGGGCGTTGATGGAGCGCGCCGAAGTCCGGTCGTCGACGGGCGCCGGCTTCGGCTCGACGATGTCGCCCTGGGCTTGATCCGCTTTGACGGACACTCCTGATCAGGGGCTTCGCCCCCGGAAGGATGATGTCCATCATGGAGAGCATGGGGAAGAAGAAGC
>NZ_JBIAGC010000089.1:0-4902 GCF_042869595.1 Streptomyces sp. NPDC006879 | reverse complement strand
GCCCCGACGCCCCCATCATCACCACCGACGCCCGCCACCGCGCCGACGCCAAAAGCGCCCTCATCACCCTCGTCGAACACGCCCTCATGGCGCGTTTGAAGTAGTCCGGAATGTCAGAGGAGGGGCGGGCTGTGTCCTTTGACACGGTCCGCCCCTTCGTACATAACGTTTCGACAGAGAATTGCAACGCGACCGACACCCCACGCGTTCGTCCGGTGCCGCTGCGCTCACAACGAACCCGCCTTTTGCCGGGGCTCGTTCTTTATGACCGTTTTATGCGCGCGTTGGTTCCCCTGGAATGGCTGGAACCAGCTGTTTGGAACACGGCCGTTACACGTGCTGGAATTCAACTAACTCCCCAGTAGAACGGCCGCCGTAACAAGGCAGAGTGACGGCCCCAGTAGATACGACGGCACGAGGTAGGTGCCGCGCCGAGAGGTTGTTGGTCGAGTGAGGCGAAGCAACGAGAGCCCCGCCGAAGAACCGGCGCGGGGCAACTTCACCCCGCCGCGGACAGCGGCGCCCGCGCCCGTGGAGGAGCCGGACGTCGAGCCCGCTCCCGGCGGGAGCTCCAGCAAGTTCTCTCCACGCAACTGGCGCGTACCCACCAAGCTCAACGCCATCCTCCTGGTGCCGGCCCTCGTCGGGCTGGTCATGGGCGGCTTCCAGGTGAAGGGCTCGATCGACACCTGGAACGAAGCCCAGGACGCCGAGAAGATCGCCCGCATCGTCCAGGTCGCCTCCCAGTACAGCCAAGCGCTCCTCAACGAACGCGACCTGACCGCCGAGCCCCTGCTGAAGGGCGAGGACAAGAGCCAGATCGTGTCCGACGCCCGCACGGCCACCGACGACGCCCGCAGCAAGTTCGCCACCGCGGTCCAGGACATGCCCTCGAACCCGGCCTTCGAGCGACGCCTGAAGCTCTTCCGCAACGAAGAGCCGAAGCTGGACCTCATACGCAAGAACGCGTACGTGGAATCGATGGAGAAGGCGAAGAAGGACCTCCCCGCCTCCGCCGGCCCCATTCCGACCGAAGAGGGGTACGTGCTGGTCCAGCACTACCTCATGCAGTTCTCCAACGAGCTCGGCCTCGGCACCGGAAACGTGACCTCCTATGGCCGCATGGTGTACGCCGTCCAGCTCGCCAAGGCGGCCGGTTCGCTCCAGCGCGCCATCGGCACCCATCTGCTGGTGCGCCCCAACGAGGACGACCAGATCCGGGCCGCCCAGTTGATGGCCTTCTCCTCCTACGCGTACCTCGAAGAGATCGCGATCGGCGAGTACGTCGCCGGCGGTACCGAGGAGAACACCGAGAAGCTCAAGACCGTCACGGCCGCCAAGACACAAGAGGCGATGCGCAAGCTGACGGAGGCCGAACAGGAGGCCAAGGCCTCCGGTCTGCCCTTCGTCAAGCCACCGATCGCCGCCGGCTCGATGCTGACCGGCATGACCCAGGCCATCGCCAGCGGCGAGAAGCCCTCCACGCTGGCGAAGAAGGGCACCACCCCCGGCACCTGGCAGGCCGGCGCCACCGCCAAGTTCGAGGGCTACACCGAGATCGAGCAGGACCTGCTCGACAAGGCCGTGACCGAAGCGTCCGCGATCTCCGACGACGCCCGCAACGACGCCATCACCACCGGTGCCATCGTCGTGCTGGCGCTGCTCACCGCCTTCCTCCTGGCCGGCCTCATGGCCCGCCAGATGGGCCGCTCCATGCGCCAACTGCGCACCGCGGCCTTCGGCATCGCCGAGCAGCGTCTGCCCATGCTCGTCGACCAGCTCTCTCGCACCGAGCCCGGTCGGGTCGACACCCGGGTACAGCCCATCCCGATCGACTCCCGAGATGAGATCGGCGAGGTGGCCCGCGCCTTCGACCAGGTGCACCGGGAAGCGGTTCGGCTCGCGGCCGAACAGGCGTTGCTGCGAGGGAACGTCAACGCGATCTTCACCAACCTCTCCATGCGGAACCAGTCGCTGATCGAGGGCCAGCTGACCCTCATCACCGACCTGGAGAACAACGAAGCCGATCCGGACCAGTTGGAGAACCTCTTCCGTCTGGACCACCTGGCCACCCGCATGCGCCGCAACGGCGAGAACCTCCTCATCCTCGCGGGTGAGGAGCCGGGCCGTCGTTGGGACCAACCCGTGCCTCTGGTCGACGTGCTGCGCGCCGCCTCATCCGAGGTGGAGCAGTATGAGCGGATCGAGCTCTCGGGCGTCTCCGAAGCCGAGATCCACGGCCAGGCCGTGACCGACCTCGTGCACCTGCTCGCCGAGCTGCTGGAGAACGCCACCTCGTTCTCCTCCCCCCAGACCAAGGTCAGGGTTAACGCCACCCGTCTGCCGGACGGTCGGGTCATGGTCGAAATCCACGACAAGGGCATCGGCCTCACCGCTGCGGACTTCGCGGACCTCAACCACAAGCTGGCCAACCCGCCGACCGTGGACGCCGCGATCTCGCAGCGGATGGGACTGTTCGTGGTCGGCCGCCTGGCCGACCGGCACGGGATCCGAGTTCAGCTCCGCCCCTCCGGCGAGCAGGCCGGCACCACCTCGCTGGTGATGCTCCCGGACGCGATCACCCACGGTGGTGGCGGCGAGGGCAACCCCGAGGACGACTTCACCGTGTCCTCGATCATCCCGGAGCAGCAGTCCCACGAGTCCGCCCCGATGCGCACCGCAGCCGAACTCGGCTTCGACGACTCCCGGTACGAAGCGCAGCAGGGCGACGCCCGCGAGCTCGACCCGGTGGGACGCTCTCTGCTGCGCGAGGAGCGCCGGGCGCACCTCGAAGCCCAGGTCGGCGGCGAACAGCCGCTCTTCCAGGACGAAGTACCTCAGGAGCAGTACCCTCAGCAGGGCGAGGAGCGGTCCGTCCCGTACCCGGAGCAGCCGTTCGCCGAACAGGGCTATGGGGACCCGCAGTACCACGAGCGTCCCGCACAGTCCCAGTCACCGTACGAGGCCGAGGGCGGCTACGGCCGGGAGCCACAGCCGGAACACGGCTACCAGGGGTTCCAGCAGGGCGGCTTCGGCCCCTATGCGGAATCCTCATACCAAGACCCGGCGAATGAGCGACTGCCGTACGACTCTGGTTTCGATTCTGCTGCTCAGCAGGCCCGGTGGCCTCAAGAGGACAACTATCCGGCTTCGTATCAGCAGCCTTACGGTAGCGAATCGGAATCCTCTCAGGGCGCTCCCGAAGCCGCCTCGGAACGCGTAGGCTTCGACCAGTCGGACACCGCTGAAGGGGCCGGCCACGAGCTGACCAACGCAGGTCTGCCTCGTCGTGGCAGCCAGCAGCAGTGGCAGCCGGCGCAGCAGGACACGGGACAGCAGCAGTTCTCCCCGCAGCCGCCCCAGCAGTCGCAGTCGCCGCAGGCACAACAGCCGCAGGCACCGCAGCAGCCGGCAGCAGCGGGCCCGGACAACAGTGGGGCCGGTGATTGGCATTCGGCGAATGACGAAGGCTGGCAGCGGGCCTCCAAGCTCCGCGACCCGAAGGCGGGTGGGGTCACCTCGTCCGGCCTTCCCAAGCGGGTCCCGAAGGCCAACCTGGTCTCGGGAGCCGCAGAGACGACCTCGCAGGGCGGCCCACAGGTCTCCCGCGCCCCTGAGGACGTGCGTGGCAGGTTGAGCAACCTACGGCGCGGTGTCCAGCAGGGCCGCAACGCGGGATCAGAGCAGTCAAGTAACACCTATGACCAGGAGCGTTAGTGTGAGCCCGATGAGCCAGGCGGCGCAGAACCTGAACTGGTTGATCACCAACTTCGTGGACAACACCCCCGGGGTGTCCCACACGGTGGTGGTCTCCGCCGACGGCCTTCTTCTGGCGATGTCCGAGGGTTTCCCGCGCGACCGCGCTGATCAGCTGGCGGCCGTGGCCTCCGGACTGACCTCGCTGACCGCGGGAGCCTCCCGCATCTTCGAGGGCGGCCCCGTGAACCAGACGGTGGTGGAGATGGACCGGGGATTCCTCTTCCTCATGTCCGTCTCCGACGGATCCTCGCTGGCCGTACTCGCACACCCCGAGTGCGACATCGGCCTCGTCGGCTACGAGATGGCCCTCCTCGTCGACCGCGCCGGAAACGTCCTCACCCCGGACCTCCGCGCGGAACTGCAAGGAAGTCTTCTCAACTAGCAGACAACCAGTGCGCTTCGCGCCACCGCGCCTTAAGGTGCGGTGGCGCGGTTCCAACGGGAGCACTGCGTCAAGGAGTCGGAGGAGGAAACGTGACAACACCCCCTGGAGGGCATCCGTACGGCGGCGCGTCCCAGCCGCAGGGTGGGCACGACCAGAACCGGTTCAACTTTCCCTCCGCGCCCAGCAGGCACCCCGCACCGGAGCAGAACCCGTACCAGCAGCCCTACGGGCAGCCCCAGCAGCCTCGTACGCCGCCTCCACGTGCCTCCAGAGGCGCGGGGCCATCGGCACCAAAGGCGAGCAATCCGCTGGTGCGCCCCTACGCGATGACCGGCGGCCGGACCCGGCCGCGCTACCAGTTGGCCATCGAGGCCCTGGTCAGCACCACCGCCGATCCCGCTCGGCTGCAAGGGCAGTTGCCCGAGCACCAGCGGATCTGCCGGCTGTGCCTGGAGATCAAGTCAGTGGCCGAGATCTCGGCCCTGCTCTCGATTCCCCTAGGCGTGGCCCGAATCCTCGTGGCAGACCTGGCCGAGGCCGGGCTTGTCGCCATCCATCAGCCCGGCGGCGACGAGTCCGCCGGCGGCCAGCCAGACGTGACACTGCTCGAAAGGGTGCTCAGTGGACTTCGCAAGCTCTAATGGCGGAGCGGCCCGCTCCACGACCTCCGCGAAGATCGTGGTGGCCGGGGGCTTCGGCGTCGGCAAGACCACATTCGTCGGCGCCGTGTCCGAGATCAACCCGCTGCGCACCGAAGC
>NZ_JBIAGC010000088.1:1962-5259 GCF_042869595.1 Streptomyces sp. NPDC006879 | reverse complement strand
ACACAGTGGACGCGAGCAACTGAGGACAAGCCCTCGGCCTATTAGTACCAGTCAGCTCCACCCGTTACCGGGCTTCCACATCTGGCCTATCAACCCAGTCGTCTACTGGGAGCCTTACCCTCTCAAGGAGGTGGGAATACTCATCTCGAAGCAGGCTTCCCGCTTAGATGCTTTCAGCGGTTATCCCTCCCGAACGTAGCCAACCAGCCATGCCCTTGGCAGGACAACTGGCACACCAGAGGTTCGTCCGTCCCGGTCCTCTCGTACTAGGGACAGCCCTTCTCAATATTCCTACGCGCACAGCGGATAGGGACCGAACTGTCTCACGACGTTCTAAACCCAGCTCGCGTACCGCTTTAATGGGCGAACAGCCCAACCCTTGGGACCGACTCCAGCCCCAGGATGCGACGAGCCGACATCGAGGTGCCAAACCATCCCGTCGATATGGACTCTTGGGGAAGATCAGCCTGTTATCCCCGGGGTACCTTTTATCCGTTGAGCGACGGCGCTTCCACAAGCCACCGCCGGATCACTAGTCCCGACTTTCGTCCCTGCTCGACCCGTCGGTCTCACAGTCAAGCTCCCTTGTGCACTTACACTCAACACCTGATTGCCAACCAGGCTGAGGGAACCTTTGGGCGCCTCCGTTACTCTTTAGGAGGCAACCGCCCCAGTTAAACTACCCATCAGACACTGTCCCTGATCCGGATCACGGACCGAGGTTAGACATCCAGCACGACCAGAGTGGTATTTCAACGACGACTCCCCCTGAACTGGCGTCCAGAGTTCAAAGTCTCCCACCTATCCTACACAAGCCGAACCGAACACCAATATCAAACTGTAGTAAAGGTCCCGGGGTCTTTCCGTCCTGCTGCGCGAAACGAGCATCTTTACTCGTAGTGCAATTTCACCGGGCCTATGGTTGAGACAGTCGAGAAGTCGTTACGCCATTCGTGCAGGTCGGAACTTACCCGACAAGGAATTTCGCTACCTTAGGATGGTTATAGTTACCACCGCCGTTTACTGGCGCTTAAGTTCTCAGCTTCGCCCCACCGAAATGGAGCTAACCGGTCCCCTTAACGTTCCAGCACCGGGCAGGCGTCAGTCCGTATACATCGCCTTACGGCTTCGCACGGACCTGTGTTTTTAGTAAACAGTCGCTTCTCGCTGGTCTCTGCGGCCACCCCCAGCTCAGAGTGCAAAACTCATCACCAGGAATGGCCCCCCTTCTCCCGAAGTTACGGGGGCATTTTGCCGAGTTCCTTAACCATAGTTCACCCGAACGCCTCGGTATTCTCTACCTGACCACCTGAGTCGGTTTAGGGTACGGGCCGCCATGAAACTCGCTAGAGGCTTTTCTCGACAGCATAGGATCATCCACTTCACCACAATCGGCTCGGCATCAGGTCTCAGCCTCAACATGTGACGGATTTACCTACCACACGGCCTACACCCTTACCCCGGGACAACCACCGCCCGGGCTGGACTACCTTCCTGCGTCACCCCATCGCTTACCTACTACAAGTCTGGTTCGTCGGCTCCACCACTTTCCCTTGCCCGAAGGCTCCGGAACGGCTTCACGGACTTAGCATCGCCTGATTCGATATTGGGCGTTTCAAAGCGGGTACCGGAATATCAACCGGTTGTCCATCGACTACGCCTGTCGGCCTCGCCTTAGGTCCCGACTTACCCTGGGCAGATCAGCTTGACCCAGGAACCCTTAGTCAATCGGCGCACACGTTTCTCACGTGTGTATCGCTACTCATGCCTGCATTCTCACTCGTGAACCGTCCACAACTCGCTTCCGCGGCTGCTTCACCCGGCACACGACGCTCCCCTACCCATCACAGTCCCCGTTAGGAGTATGTACTGCAATGACACGACTTCGGCGGTACGCTTGAGCCCCGCTACATTGTCGGCGCGGAATCACTTGACCAGTGAGCTATTACGCACTCTTTCAAGGGTGGCTGCTTCTAAGCCAACCTCCTGGTTGTCTCTGCGACTCCACATCCTTTCCCACTTAGCGTACGCTTAGGGGCCTTAGTCGATGCTCTGGGCTGTTTCCCTCTCGACCATGGAGCTTATCCCCCACAGTCTCACTGCCGCGCTCTCACTTACCGGCATTCGGAGTTTGGCTAAGGTCAGTAACCCGGTAGGGCCCATCGCCTATCCAGTGCTCTACCTCCGGCAAGAAACACACGACGCTGCACCTAAATGCATTTCGGGGAGAACCAGCTATCACGGAGTTTGATTGGCCTTTCACCCCTAACCACAGGTCATCCCCCAGGTTTTCAACCCTGGTGGGTTCGGTCCTCCACGAAGTCTTACCTCCGCTTCAACCTGCCCATGGCTAGATCACTCCGCTTCGGGTCTTGAGCGTGCTACTCCAACGCCCTATTCGGACTCGCTTTCGCTACGGCTTCCCCACACGGGTTAACCTCGCAACACACCGCAAACTCGCAGGCTCATTCTTCAAAAGGCACGCAGTCACGACGCACCAAGTAAACTTGGCGCGCGACGCTCCCACGGCTTGTAGGCACACGGTTTCAGGTACTATTTCACTCCGCTCCCGCGGTACTTTTCACCATTCCCTCACGGTACTATCCGCTATCGGTCACCAGGGAATATTTAGGCTTAGCGGGTGGTCCCGCCAGATTCACACGGGATTTCTCGGGCCCCGTGCTACTTGGGAAATTCTCAAGCAAGCCGTACAGATTTCAGCTACGGGGGTCTTACCCTCTACGCCGGACCTTTCGCATGTCCTTCGCCTATCCATACGGTTTCTGACTCGCCGACCAACCGGCAGATTGATCAAGAGAACTCCCACGACCCCGCACACGCAACCCCTGCCGGGTATCACACGTATACGGTTTAGCCTCATCCGGTTTCGCTCGCCACTACTCCCGGAATCACGGTTGTTTTCTCTTCCTGAGGGTACTGAGATGTTTCACTTCCCCTCGTTCCCTCCACACTGCCTATGTGTTCAGCAGCGGGTGACAGCCCATGACGACTGCCGGGTTTCCCCATTCGGACACCCCCGGATCAAAGCTTGGTTGACAGCTCCCCGGGGCCTATCGCGGCCTCCCACGTCCTTCATCGGTTCCTGGTGCCAAGGCATCCACCGTGCGCCCTTAAAAACTTGGCCACAGATGCTCGCGTCCACTGTGTAGTTCTCAAGCAACGACCAGCCACCCGCCACCCCACCACAACCGTGATGAGTACACCGGGGCCGGCATCACGAAGGAACAAGCTCACGCTCGTACCCTCAGACACCCAACAACGTGCCCGACACGATCC
>NZ_JBIAGC010000087.1:0-5277 GCF_042869595.1 Streptomyces sp. NPDC006879 | reverse complement strand
CAGATCCAGTACCGCCCACACCTGATCGACGGCTGCCTCGCCGGCACAGACCTGATCATGGACGGCTGACCGACAACACGAATTCAAGTTCAGTATCGCGACTTCAACCTCAGTGACCGACATCACGAATTCAAGTTCAGTAGCGGCGGCGTTCAGCGATGAGCGCGGTGACATCGTCGTTGGTCGTCTCTGGTATCTCGTCCAGGTGCTGCAGCAGGTTGTTCCGCTGTTCGTGGCCGGAGCCCGCGACGTGGGCGTGCGTGCAGGCTGCTCCTCCCCCGGCGAGTAGCAGTCGGTGCGGGAGGCCGCACCAGGTGTCGAAGCTGGTGGTGATCGCCGACCACAGGTACCAGACGTCGTCAGGCTGACGGTGCTCTGCGAGCAGGAGCGCGGCGATTTCGATGGTGTGGCTGAAGCCCGAGCAGTGGCGGTGGAACTGTGTTTCCTGGTCCAGCAGGAAGTACGCGAAGTCGTGGTCTACCGGTCCGGGGGCGAGGATGAGCGCTTCCTGGATGCCCCTGCGGTCCTTCCACCTCCGGTCCAAGGGCAGGCCGGTCTCGTCCTGGGCTGCTTCGAACCGCAGGAGGTCCCAGTGCTCGGGGTCCTCGGCCCACCAGGTGGCGCTGAGGGTGTTGTCGTCGGCTTCGTGTGCCTGGGCGGCGGTCACGCGTGAGCTCCCGGTGGGGTCGTCGCGGCAGCGCGCTCCAGGACTGGGTACACCGTGGCCCGGCTGACGGAGAACAGTTCGGCGAGGTCGGTGATGGAGTGCTGTTCGACCAGGTGGGCCTGCTGTCGAGCCATCAGCTTGGGCTTCTTACCCTTCAGCTTGCCCTTCGCCCTGGCTGCGGCCATGCCCTCCCGGGTGCGCAGGCGTAGGAGGTCGACGTCGAACTCGGCAAGGATGTTGAAGAGCATCTTGCCCATGGGGTCGGCCGGGTCGTAGAGGCTGCCGCCGAGGGAGAGCTTGACGTCGCGGGTGACGAGGGAGTCGGCGGCGAGAGCCTGGTCGAGGCCCGGGCTGGTTGCGGTGAGTGCCGGTCAGGATCTCGCGCTGGGCGGCGAGGTCCTGGTCGTCGGTCGAGCAGCGGGCGTAGCCCGTGAGGAGTCCGGTCACAGCCGAGGAGTGTACGGATGGCTTGGCCCCCGCTGACCATACAAATCACCGGACACCCTAGATGACACGCCGGCCGCCGTGGTCGGCCACTCTCACCGCCCGTGTCCGAAGTAGCCTGCACTGCAATGAGCCTCCGCCAACTTGAAGTTGCAGGTCAAAGGGCTGGTGTGGCCGGTTCTCGGGGCGCTCATGCTGGTCGTGGGGAACCACGGCGAAGATCATCCGTCAGCGGTTGACTTCGAGGTTCGTCAGGACGAGCAGGGCTCGCAGGAGCTGGGTGGCGCGGGCGGGGTCGGTGCGGAGCTTGGTGAGGATCCGCCAGTTCTTGAGGTGGGCGAAGCCGTGCTCGACCGGCGCGCGTCCGACGGCGAGGACGCGGTTGGCTTCCTTCTCGCCTGGGGTGAGCTTGTGGGTGCGGCTGGCGGCGTAGCCGGTGACGATCACGGGGTCGAGGATGTCGTTGTCAAGGCCGCGGAAGCCGAGGTCGGCCAGAGCCCCGAGGCCGGCCGCGCGCAGGTGGGCCAGGATGTGGTCGTGGCGGGCGGCGGTGTTGTCGTGGGTGCGGCCAGGCCGCGCGGCGGATATCCAGATCAGGCGCCCGTCCTCGTCGGTCAGGGCGAGGAAGTGCAGGCCATGAGTGCGGTGCTTACCGGAGTAGTTCCGCCGGTCGGCGCTGCCTGTACGGCGCTGGGCGCGGATGAGGGTGCCGTCGATCAGGACCACCTCCCCGCCCTGCTTCGCGATCTTCCGCAGGGCGCGGTCCAGGCGCGGGGCCTGGGCGGCGAGCAGGGTGATCAGCTCATCGCGCCAGCGGCGGACGGTGGACTCGGACACGCCGTTTCCGCCTGCCATGTCGGCCAGGCGCTGGTCGTGACGCAGGACGGCCAGGACAATCACTGCGATCTTCCCGAGCGGCAGGATCCGCCACCTGGAGCGAATCATCTTCAGATGACGCCGTAGCAGGTCGGCGAGGTGGTTGACGGTGCGCGTGGACAGCGGCAGACGGCACTGAAAGACAAGCGGGCAGGTGTCCTCGGCGCGCTCTTTGGTATTCGTCACACAATTCCAACGGCCGCCGGGGGCAACCGGGTATCGCCCGTGCCGGCCCGCTCCGAGTGACGGCGCTGCTGGTCACAGGCGGGTGGTGAACCGACCGTCGGGCTGTTTGCGGAGCCAGCCGCGGTCAACGAGCCTGACCAGCTTGCCGCGTAGCGGTTCCAACTTGGCCTTCACGCTGATGTCCACCCCCACTGCCTCGCCGACCTCGCGGGCCATGACCGGTCTGCCGGCCCGCTGCACGGCGGTGATGATGCGCTGGTAGTCCCGCGGCAGCGTGTCCTCCTCCTGGCCCGGCTCGCGGTGCGGGATCAGCATCACCGCCTGGCCGCCCACCTGCCCCGGCATCGGCCTGGCGGAGGCGCGTTCCTCGGCGAGCTGCCCGGCTATCCGCTCAAGAACGCTTTCGGCGACGGCGAGTTCGTCCCGTTCGGCGCGCACTTCCGCCAGCTGTTCTTCGAGTTCGTCCAGTTCATCACGCCGCGCGGTGATCCGTTTCAGCAGCTCGGGATCCAGCATGCACCGGATCGTAGAGGGCCGTCCGGCCCCGGCGGGCAGGAACTGGAGTGCTCGCCGCTCCAGGGCTGGGAACGGAGCCATAGCGCCGGCGCTCGGCCTTGCCGCGGCGTAGTTCACGGTCTCGTCGATGCCCTTGCACTGGGTACCGTGCAGTCCGGCGGCGAGTGCGGGTTCCTCGGGTGGGGCGGCGGGATCCGGCGCGCGGGGCTGTCTGGGGCGCGGGTCCAGGGCCGTCCGCCGCCCCGTCCAGATCCCGCTCAGGTGGCGTGTTCGCGGTGCCGGTACGCCCCCGTGGCGTGGCGTGTATCTCTCGTGGGGCCGGGCCCGTTCGTGGAAGGGGCCCGGCCTTGTCGCGGGGTGGGGTGGGTGTCAGCTGAAGACGACGGAGCGCAGGCGCAGGCGGTCGCCGAGCCTCTTGCCGGGGGGCATCACGTAGAAGACGTCGCCGTTGCAGTCCGCGTCGAGGAAGACGGTGGCGCTGGAGTCGGTGAAGTTCCGCGGTGCGAAGGCGGGCAGGTTGTCGTCGTCCGTTTCGGGGATGTTGATGCAGACGTTGCTGTCGGGGTTGGGGAGGGTACCGCGCAGGTTGAGGCCGTTGAGGCCGACGTAGGTGTAGAGGAACTCGCCGTTGGCGGCCGCGGCGGGGGATGCGGGCAGGGCCGCGGAGAGCAGGAGGGCGCCGAGAGCGGCGGCCACGGTGTTGCGCAAGCGCATGGGATGGTCCTTCTCTGAAAGGGAGGACGTGCTGTCAGCACCCCTTTCCCTGCCCGGGACCGCCCCAGTTGCGTCTCCGCCTGCAGGAAGGTTTCACCTTCACCCGTTTGGACCTGCACTAATCCGCCGAGGGTTCGACATCACGAGACGTACCTCAAGAACCGACAGCCGACCGCTGGCAAACGATCTGCACAACAGACAACCGCCCCTGACCAGCACGAGTACCCGGAAGACCGATCACACCAGCTCTTTGACCTGCAACTTCAAGTTGGCGAAGGCTCAATGCGGTCGATGTGGCCGTAGGCGTACGCGACGCGGGCTTCGGGACTGCGGATGGACTGCCGGACGGTCGGCGAGCACCCCGCAGAGTGTCTTGTGCGGGCAGCTAGCGCTAGGCGAATCCAACCCCGGTTCGCCGATGGCGACCTCGATCAGCTCCGGTCCCGACTCAGGCTGCAACATCTGCGGAACTTGCAGTCCGCAGGTAGCTGTAGACGCCGCGATGTTTGGCCTCCGCGATGCTCTCGCGCTGACGTTCGAACTCGGCGAACGCGCCCATGACCGACAGCAGTTGCGCCGTCGCGGACGAACATCGGCAACTCGTCGAGCCTCGCCGGGCGGTGTCTTTCCCGGACACCTTGTCCGAGAACACGCGCTCGACGTCGATCCCGTCGAGCTGCCGGACGGTGTTGAGGTACACCCCAACACCACTCTCTTACCGGAGACGAGAGCCTCGGACACGGCGTACCTACTGGGCATCACGCGAGGCACCGTCTGCGTATACCGCGTCAGCGAACCGGATCATCTCCTGTGGGAGGATCTTCGCCAGCACCGGCAGAGGCGTCAGCCACGACCCCCGTGAAAAAGCCTCCCCCAACAAGTGACTGGCCTGCGGCAGGCCGACTTCCGCCGCCACCCTGGTCAGCGCCTGCGCCTGCTGGTACGGGTCGGTGATGGTGCGGGCGATGCGCTCGGCATCGGTGGCCAGTCCACGGGCCCGTGCGTGGTCTCCACCCGCGGCCACCACCCCCGCCACCCTGGTCAGCGCCTGCGCCTGCTGGTACGGGTCGGTGATGGTGCAGGCGATGCGCTCGGCATCGGTGGCCAGTTCACGGGCCCGTGCGTGGTCTCCACTCGCGGCCACCACCTCCGCCACCCCGATCAGCGCCCGTGCCTGCAGGTACGGCCCGTCGATGCTCCGGACGATGCACTCGGCCCCTGCGTGGTCTCCACTCGCGGCCACCACCTCCGCCACCCCGATCAGCGCCTGCGCCTGCTGGTACGGGTCGGTGATGGTGCGGACGATGCGCTCGGCATCGGTGGCCAGTTCACGGGCCCGTGCGTGGTCTCCACCCGCGGCCACCACCCCCGCCACCCCGATCAGCGCCTGCGCCTGCTGGTACGGCCCGTCGATGGTGCGGACGATGCGCTCGGCATCGGTGGCCAGTCCACGGGCCCGTGCGTGGTCTCCACCCGCGGCCACCACCCCCGCCACCCCGATCAGCGCCCGTGCCTGCAGGTACGGCCCGTCGATGCTCCGGACGATACGCTCGGCATCGGTGGCCAGTTCACGGGCCCGTGCGTGGTCTCCACCCGCGGCCACCACCCCCGCCACCCCGATCAGCGCCTGCACCAGCTGGTACGGCTCGGTGAGGCCGGGGCGTGTCAGTAACTCCGTGTAAGTCCTTGGGGTTTACTTGAGGGTAATGCGGTCCTGGAAGTAGATCGAGAACGCGTTCAGCGCGGCCTTCCAGTGCGGCGCGACGTGCGTCTTGCTGCGGGTCTTCGGTTCGATCAGCTCGCGTATCGCCAGGTAGAGCACCTTGACCGCGGCCTGTTCCGTCGGGAAGTGGCCGCGGTTTCGGGTGACTTTC
>NZ_JBIAGC010000086.1:0-6420 GCF_042869595.1 Streptomyces sp. NPDC006879 | reverse complement strand
TCAACGCCTTCCAGATCGCCTTCGAAGGCCGCCTCACCCCCACCACCAGCCACTGAACCTCAACAACCAAGATCAGCCGTTGATTGGACACTCCCCGTGATGCCGGTGCTCGAGCAGCGGAGCTCGCGGAGGAGCCGCCGGGACTCGAAGGTGGGGGACTGCTGCAGGATTGGGTGGCACAGGCCTGGCTTGCTGAGAGGCGGCCTGGAGGGATGTTGCAGTCCAAGCCGTATCCCAAGGAGTTCCGCGAGACGTCGTACGGGTCGTGCGTACCGCGAGCCCGGCGTCACGCTGGAGCAGATCGCCGCCGACTTAGCCTCGCCGTTTCACTTGGCGTGAGACTGGTTGCTGGCCGGGAACGCGAAAGTGCCTTCTGAGCTGGAACGATGAACCTTGTCGAGGGGTTCTGTCGATCCAAGTGGAAGGCACTTTCTGCGTGCAGGGTATCGGTTCGCGCCCCAAGCTCCATGTCTCCACCGACGGTGCGGGGGTGGTGGGCCACGCGGGGGCACGGCTGCTGGCTGATCTCGCCGATGCCACCGGGCTGACCAGCGCGTATTCCACCGCGCTGGGATCGCTTCGGCCACGCGGAACTGGTCATGACCCAGGACGGATCGCCACCGACCTCGCGGTGATGCTGGCTGATGGCGGCGAGGCCATCACGGATCTGGCGGTGCTGCGCGACCAGGGCGAGGTGTTCGGCCCCGTCGCCTCGACACCGACCGCCTGGCGCCTGCTGGCCGCCGTCGACGAACACGTACTGGACCGTCTGCGGTCGGCCCGCGCTCTGGCCCGGGAAGTGGCCTGGCTGCAGGCATCCGAGACCCGCTCCGGCATACCGACGGCGAAAGCCGGTGGACGGGAAGTGCCCGGCCTGGTCCTGGACATCGACGCCACGCTGATCACCTGCCACTCCGAGAAGGACCAGGCCGCACCCACCTATAAAGGCGGCTTCGGCTTCCACCCCCTGCTGTGTTTCCTGGCCAACACCGGCGAGGGCATGTCCGGGCGCCTTCGTCCCGGGAACGCCGGAGCCAATACCGCCGCCGATCACATCGCGGTACTAGACGACGCTCTCGCACAGATCCCCGACGCCCACCGGCACGGCACCGACATCCTCGTCCGCACCGACAGCGCCGGATCCGCGAAAGCCTTCCTCACCCACGTCCGAGACCTGCGAGCACGCGGAATCCGCACCTTCTTCTCGGTCGGATACGCCATCACCGAGCCGGTCCGCCGCGCGATCCGGGCCCTGCCCAAGCAGGTCTGGCACCCGCCCTGGACCAGGACGGCACCCTCCGCGAGTCCGCCGAGGTCGCCGAACTGACCGGCATGGCCGACCTTGCCGGCTACGCGGCCGGCACCCGCATCATCGTCCGCCGCGAACGTCCCCACCCCGGAGCCCAGCTCTCGCTGTTCGACCAGGACGAGGGCCTGCGGCACCAGGTCTTCCTCACCGACACACCCATCACCGGCGCCGGCACCGCCCAGTTCCTTGAGGTCCGCCACCGCGGACACGCCACCGTCGAGGACCACATCCGGTGCGGCAAGACCACCGGCTTCGGCCGCTTCCCCTCCCGCCGCTTCCCGATCAACGCTGCCTGGCTCGAACTCAGCCTCGCGGCGATCGACCTCCTCGCCTGGACCCGTGTCCTCCTGCTGGACGGCGAACTCGCGGCTGCCGAACCCAAGAAACTCCGCTACCGGATCCTGCACGTCGCCGCCCGCCTCACCCGCGGCGGCCGACGCCTGCGCTTGCGAATATCAGCGACCTGGCCCTGGCGACATGAACTCGCGGCCGCATTCCACCGCCTGGCCGCACTGCCCCGCCCCGCCAGCTGACTCGCCGTCCCCGCCCACCCTCGACTCAAGGACCTCGGAGAACCCGACCCCGCGTCGGGCCCTCACTATGTCCACCGACCGGCACTGCCTCAAACAACCTCGCTCAGCCGCCCAGCAGCACCAACTGAAACGGCGAGGTTAGGCGTCCACCCGATCACACTGTTGAAGTGGCTGCGCCGCGCCGACTCCAACGAGGGCACCAGGCTCGCAGCAGTGTCGGGTGAGTCGGTCGAGCTGCCGAGGCCCGCAAACGGATGCAGCTGCTGATGCGAGAGCACACGCACCGGTTCACGAGCGGATTCGACACCCCAGCACTGACCATTCTGTGATCTGAGCCACTCGACCGAAGGGTCGAGAAAAGCGGGCTTGGCCATCAGTCTGAAGCGGTGGTAAGCGTCCAGCAATTCGGACCTTTTATTCAAAGCTCGTGATCGCGGACTCAGTAACACTTGCCTGATTTGCCCGACACGGCGTCAATAAAGGGCCACCGGGGACGGATTCACCGGTTCCGGTGGCAACTGTGGTGCAGCCCACGTTTCTTGAAGGGAACCATCGGGCCCTGATAACGGTGGTGTCCATGTCCCACACCGCTCACATACCCAGCCACCGGAAGCCCCGCGGCGGCTCGCGCATCGCGCTCCGCGCCGGAGTTGCCGGTGCCTTGCTCAGCACCATCGCCGTGGCCGGCGCCTCCGGTCCGGTCCACGCCGAGCCGGTGACCGAGACCATCGAGATGCCGGTCCTCACCTCGGCGGACCTCTCGGCCCACGTCGCCCAGACGGCCGCCGCCACCCAGGAGATCGCGCTCGACGCCGAGCTCCAGGCCCAGGAGGACGCCGCCGCCCTCAAGGCGTCCAAGGAGGCCGAGGCCGAGGCCGAGGCGAAGAAGAAGGCCAAGGCCAAGGCCGAGGCGAAGAAGAAGGCCGAGGAGAAGGCCCGCGCCGAGGCCGCCGAGGCTGCGGCCTCCCAGAAGCGCGCCAGCCGCAGCACCGAGCGCACCACGCTCTCCACGACCGCGAGCACCGCCTCCGCCCCGTCCTCCCAGACCGCCTCCGCCCCGGCGAGCGGCTCCGCCGGCACCGTCGTGGCCTTCCTCAAGGCCCAGCTCGGCGACGCCTACGTCATGGGCGCCTCGGGCCCCAACGCCTGGGACTGCTCCAGCCTGGTCCAGGCCGCCTTCCGCCAGGTCGGCATCGACCTGCCCCGCGTCTCCCAGGACCAGTCGGTCGCCGGCACCCAGGTCGGCACCTCCAACCTCCAGGTCGGCGACATCCTCTACTGGGGCGCCGCGGGCTCGGCGTACCACGTCGGCGTCTACATCGGGCACGGCAAGTACCTGGACGCGGCCAACCCGAGCAAGGACGTCGTCATCCAGGACCTGTCCGGCTACCCGGCCACGGGCGCGGTCCGGGTCCTCTGACGTGTAGATTGCAGCAGGTCAGGGTGGGTGTGGGCAGGGCTGGGTGCCCGGTGGCCGTTGTGGCTGCCGGGTGGCTGGTCGCTGCTGGGTCAGGCTGCGTGCTCCATCGGGTTGAGGGTGACGGTGTAGCCGAGCTGGTTGAGCTGGGTGATCGCGCGGCGGGTGGCGCGTTCGGGGTCGCGTTGGGTGAAGTAGGTGCCGCCGAGTTCGTGGTAGGGCTTGTGGTCGGTGAGCATGTGCCAGATCGCGGTGATGATCGAGTGTTCGATGGCGACCAGTGCCCTGAGCGGGCCGCGGCGGGCGGTCAACCGCTTGTAGCGGGCGGCGAGGTAGGTGTCCTTGGTTCTGGCCGCGCCGAACGCGGCGCCTTTGAGGTAGGGGTTGCCGGGCCGGACTTTCGTGTTCTTGGTGCGGCCGGCGGACTCGTGGTGGCCGGGGCAGACTCCGGCCCAGGACGCGAGGTGCTTGGCGGAGGCGAACCGGCTCATGTCCCCGCCGGTCTCCGCGATGATCACTTCGGCGGTTGCCTGGTTGATGCCGGGGATGGTGTCGAGCAGGTCGAGGGCGTCACGAAAGGGTGCCATCGCCTCCTCGACCCGCCTGGTGAGCTGGTCGATCATCGTGGTGAGCTGGTCGTACTGGTCCAGGTGTAGGCGGGCCAGGAAGGCGTGGTGCTCGCGGAACCGTCCGGTCAGGGCTTCGGTGAGTTCCGGAATCTTGCTCCGGAGCTTGCGTTTGGCCATGTCCGCGAGAACGTGCGGGTCGGCTTCGCCGCGGATGAGGGCTTCGAGCATGGCCCGGCCGAGACGCCCATGATGTCGGAGGCGACCGCGGACAGCTTGATCCCGGTGTCCTCCAGCAGCTTTTCCAGGCGCTGGACGACCCGGGAGCGTTCCCGGGTGGCAGTCGTTCGGGCCCGGGTCAGGTCCCGCAGTTCACGGATGGGCTGGGGCGGCACGAAGGAGGGGCGGACCAGGCCGTGGGCGCCGAGCTGGGCCAGCCAGGCAGCGTCAGAGACGTCGGTCTTGCGGCCGGGCAGGTTCTTGACCTGGCGGGCGTTGACCAGGATCACGTTCAGATCGTCGGCCAGCACGTAGTAGAACGGCTTCCAGTAGTCCGAGGTCGCCTCGATCACCACCAGCGTCACGTTCGCGGCGAGCAGGTGGTCGAGCAAGGCGAGCACGGCGTTCGTCGTTGAACCCCAGGTCGTGGTCTCGTTGGTGAACGGTCCCCGCCGCTTCGTACTCGGGGTCCGGACGCATACCTTGGCGTCCTTCTTGCTGATGTCCAGGCCAGCGCACCGTTCGTGCAGTACGTCCACGCTCCCGCTCCCTCCCGGTCGGTATGCCGTTCCGGGAGGGCCAGGGTGAATCAGGAATTCTGACGCACGTGCTTCGCAGCAACACTCCACGGTTCCCGTGGACGGCCCCCAGCACCACGCTGACCTGCGAGCTCACAGGCATCACAGAGGCATCGGTTTCGGCCGGAACGAACACCCACCACCATCCCGGACCCGCACCCTGCCCCGTCAGAGCGGACAGAAGCACCCCCGGCGCGCGCCACGGGATTTACCACGCCCCCGGCGCGCACCGAAGGTGCGCTGGATCGCTGACCTGCGGTCCGGTGAACTCCTGTAGCGCATCCCTATCCCGATCAGCGACCACTCTGAACTACTCAGTGAGATTTCTTAGCCGTGCAACATGATGGTAAGGAGGCACCTAAGGAGCCCAGGGCTCGTGCGTTCTCGGGCTGCGAGACGTCCTGAACTGCCGGGTGAGAGCGGGTTGTCGGGGTTCGGGTAGGTGACCAACTGAAGGAAGCGGTTCGTGATGATGGAGGTGTCTGACGCCTCATCACAACAAACCGCTTCCGGATGCCATCCTTGCTGAATACCGCTGTGTCCCGCCACCTCGACCACGATGCGGGCTCCATCTCCGACGATCCCGACCGCCTGCTGGACCTTGCCGACGTCCTCGACGTGCTGCCCGATCCGCGCCGTCGGCAGGGCCGCCGCTACCGGCTCGGCCTGATCCTCGCACTGTGCACGACCGCCGTACTCGCCGGCGCCACCACCCTCGCCGCCGTCGCGCGGCATGCCGCCTACCTGCCCGACGAGGTCCGTCACCGCCTGGGACTGCGGGCCGCACCACGAGCGACCACGCTCGGCCGTCTCCTGGCACGTCTGGACGGCGACGCGGTGGACGCGGCGGTGGGAGCATGGCTCGCGGCACACTGCAGCCGCCCCGACCAGGACGAAGGACTGTGCGCGGTCGCCGTCGACGGCAAGAGCCTGCGCGGCTCGCGCACCGCGGCGACCAGGGCGGTGCACCTGCTGTCGGCCGTCACCCACGGCGAACGCGCGACGCTGAACCAGCGGCAGGTCGCCGGGAAGAAGGGCGAGATCAGCGAGTTCAAACCGCTTCTCGCACCGCTCGACCTTGCCGGCCGCACCGTCACGTTCGACGCCCTGCACACCCAGCACGCGCACGCGCAGTTCCTCATCGAGGAGAAGAAGGCCAACTACATCGCGATCGTGAAGGACAACCACCCCAAGCTGCACCACTTCCTCAAGTCGCTGCCCTGGAACCAGATCCCCCTCGGCCACGCCACCCGGGAGAAGGGACACGGCCGTGACGAGATCCGCCGCCTCAAAGCCGTCCAGGTCCCGCGCCGGCTGCGACTCCCGCACGCCGCCCAGGCGATCAAGGTCACCCGCCGCCGACGCGACCTGAACAGCGGGAAGATCCAGATCGAGCATATCTACGCCGTGACCAGCCACAACGCGTTCTCCGCGACCGACGCCCAGCTCGCCCGGACGGTGCGCGAGCACTGGCACGTCGAAGCCCACCACCACGTCCGGGACACCACTCTCGCCGAGGACGCCTCCAAGATCCGCACCGGGAACACACCCCGCGCGATGGCCACCTTCCGCAACCTCGCGATCGCCCTGGCCCGCCTCACCGGCTGGACCAACACCGCCCACGCCACCGACTACTACAAGTCACACCCCGGCCACACGATCGACCTCATCCAACCCGGCAGGTGAGAACGCAGGCACCTTGCGAACTTGAATTCGTGTTGTCGGTCAGCCGTCCATGATCAGGTCTGTGCCGGCGAGGCAGCCGTCGATCAGGTGTGGGCGGTACTGGATCTGCTTG
>NZ_JBIAGC010000085.1:0-6465 GCF_042869595.1 Streptomyces sp. NPDC006879 | reverse complement strand
CTGGTCACACTTCCGACGCCGCAGCCAGGCCCGAGCCCGCCGATGCCACTACCAACGCCGAGGCCACGACCCCCACATGCGGTTGCAGTACTAGGTCCGCCTCGTCGTGGAGGGCAAGGAGGCGGAGCCAGGCGTCGAGGTCGGCTGCGAGATTCGCGGTCAGCATCCACGCCTGGTTGACCGTCCAGGACTTGGAGGGCAGGTTGTGCAGGCCCATGGCCTTGTTCGTGCGGACGCGATCCTCCACGACGGCGTGGTGGCGGTGCACGGCGTCCAGCCATTGGATCTGGTGGGAGCCTCGGATGCGGGTCATCTTGTGGATGTTGGTGGCGGTGATGGAGTACTTCCAGCCGGTCTTCTTCTCGAACGCGGTCAGGTCCCGCGTCTGCCTGCCCGAGGGACGGACACTGCGGACGATCAGACGCATCCCCGCGATCCAGCCGGGACGGGAGTTCAGCCCGGTCAGCTCGGCGACGAAGTAGCCGTCCTGAACAGTGCCGTCCTGGTTCAGCGAGGTCTCCCACGCGCTCTCGGGCAGGCGAGCGATCGCCGCCTCGTCGGCGTCTGTGATCTTCCAGCCGGTGGTGAAGCGGACCGTGCGGCGCCGGGTGTTCAGGTCGCGCAGGTGCTCGTGAAGCTCGTGGCTGGCGCCGGCACCGTCGACCCGGACCAGGATCTTCGCTGTCGACTGGCCGGGGATCTGGGCGAGCGGGTCGGAGAGGACCCGGATGTGGTCGTCGGCGGTGTTGGAGCCGGCGTTGCCGGGGCGCAGCAGCATGGCCAGGCACTCGGTGGTGTTCGCGCACCAGGCCGCGAGCGGGTGGAAGCCGTAGGACTTCTTCCAGGGCGCGGTGGCCCCTTCCTTCTTGGAGGCGGCAGTGATGATTGTGGCGTCCAGGTCGACGACCACCCACTGGTGCAGGCGTTTCCCGGCGATCGTGAGCCAGGAGAAGCCACCCGGCCGCAGGGCCAGGAGTGACCACATATGCCGTCGCACCCCGGCTCTGGCCCGGGCGAGTACGGACAGCACCTGCGCGTCCATGGCCGCCAGCGTGCGTCGGGCCGTTGAGTCCGACACCGACGGCCCGAACATGCTGCGGTGGTGGGCCTGGAGCTGTTCGGCCTCGGACAGATTCCTCGCGCCGAGCGCGATCGCGACGGCGAGCTGCACCACCACTGGTGCTCGTTCCCGCCAGCCCGTTCCCGTGCCGACCTGCAGCACCCCGGCCAGCGCGGCCGTCAGCCCCGTACGGTCTGCCAGCCGTCGCAGCAGCACCGCACCCGCGTGGCCGATCAGTCCCTTGCCGGTGGCCGTCACGACCAGCCCCCGGTCCCATCCAGTAGTCTTCGTCACCAGAAAGGTGCCCCAGATTCCTGCCGTGATGCGAACTCGACACTCACATCGTCGCAGGCCAGGCGGCACCTTTCGCTGTTGATCCGTCAGCTCGTCCTATTCCGCTGAATATCCAGGGTTGCTGAAGGCATGACGGCATACGGGAAGATGGGCGCGCAGGCATGGACTCGCTCGGTGCTCATACGGACTCGACACCCGCATGATCACCAGCTGCCATGCCTGTTCTGCGTCCAGGAGCGCCCCCGGCAGAAGCCGACAAGCCGTCACATTCGACTCTCAGCAGGCGAACCGCCCACCTCGGCACTTCTCAAAGGCCCTAGGCGTACACCACTGCTGTGAATACGGCCCGCTCGTCCAAAGGGGCAGTCCCACCGCCCTGCGGACGGGACGTGAACGATGGCATCAACGGGGCAACCAGATCCCACAGACCATCAGGAACCAGCCGCTGCGACAGATCAGCACCCACGACCGCCATCATGCCGCACAGACATCACACCACGTGAGACACCCTCTAACTAATTCGCTCGAACAGCAATCTTGCGAATGGTTCCAGCCGTCGCCGCTCGGCGGCGTTAATCCTTCTTCCGTCGAGTGCCCGTAGAGCCACAGGCCGCAGAGCAGGCGGTATGTCATTTCGAACCCAGGAGCGGATGCAATCATTCTTCCAAGATTCCATCACGTGGCCCTCAGGAGTTGCCCTGGAAGGGGTAGTCTCGACATCTGATCCACACAGGTCCACCATTCTCTTCTTTCCTAACATTACAGGTACTGAATCGCCGTATGGGCTCAGCGGGTGTGCGATTTTCAGTCGCTCGTTGCTGGATGGGAGTCGCCCATGACGATGTGTGAATTCCTCTAGCTTCGCTAGATAAATTCGACGTGCAGTCCGTTGCCCTCTAGTTAGAGCATCGTCAGATCGAGCTGCTGCAGTTTGAGCTGCGCGTAGGTGAGCTTTGACAAGCGCGGGCCACACTCTATACCGATCCCAGTCGATCAACTGCACCGCTTTGAAGACCTCCAAAATGACTTCGCTGCGGAGTCCATCCCTATCCGCACCAGGCGGAAGTCTCCGGGCTAGAGCATCCGACTTGCGTCTAAGCCACGGCCAGATTTCCAAGATCAACTCATGGGTTAGGTCACTCGACTTTTCCCCCTGTCGGGCGCGCAGCGCTAGTTCCCGAAGTGAACTGTCAACCCATTCTCGATCAAATGGATCTCCAGCACGGCGCGAAATGGAACTCTCCATCACGAAGCAAGTCCTTCCTGTTGGTCGGGCGGAGTGGGCGAGAAGCAACACGCGCGCACTATCTGCGCATGACTTTCTGATTCAATGGATCGCCTCGCTTCGCGAAGTGTTCACACCGACTTTGTGGCGCCTTCCCAGATGGACAGTCAACCCGTCAACGAGGGCAATTACCCCTCACGTGCCACGTGAGCACAACCACTTCTAGAGGCAATCACTCGATCAGCCCACTCCAGTGTTTACCGGGTCGTGTGCCCTGCACAACGATCGCGAACCGGCTTATCTAACCTGGATAGCTGCAGCTCAGCCCGTGTGTGGACGACTGGACGAGAGCGACGATGCGGCGCGGGTCAGGCATCTGTGAGACTTCGCTATACGCAGCGGTCGGTACAAGAGTTGCCTACTAGGTCGCTTGGATCCCGCTGTGTGGCGAAGGAGGGCTGAAAGCCATGACTGAACTCTTTGGCCTATGCCATTCGACCGTTGATCATCGCCCCTGTGATCGGTGGTTCAGATGAAGTCTCATACGGCGAGCCTCTGGTATCAGATCGCGGCGGCTGTGAGGCCGAGGAAGGCGAGGAAGTGCGAGCCCCTCCGCTCGCATCGGATGGTGAGGCAGCGGCCGAAGACGATCGACCTTCCGATCTTCCGGTGGTGCCGGCCGAGCCGTTCGCTCGACTCGGTGCCCGGGCGGGCGATACGCGGGATGAGGCCGTTCTCGCGCAGCCAGGCGAGGTGGTCAGCGGAGGAACACGCCTTGTCCGCGCGGAGCTTGACCGCCTGCGCCGGCGTGGCCCGCGGCGGGATCGGATGGCGGGTATGCCGTGAATCAGCGGCTTGAGGGCGAGGCTGTCGTTGGTGTTTGCCGCGGACACACGACGGCCAGCGGGAGGCCCTGGGCCTTGGGCAGTGCGTGCAGTTTGCTGCCATCCTTGCCGCGATCGACCGGGTTCGGTCCAGTCATCGCCCCCCTCTTTGCCGGCATGGACGCCGCGTCGACGAACGCGGAGGTCCAAACCATCTCGCCCAAGCGCCGCGCTTGTCCAGTATTGCCCGGTGCAACCGACGTCATAGCCTCACTATCGTCCACACGGCGAACCGGCCACCATGCAACGCGTGCGGGAGCCCATCCAGTTGACTAAGTGATGGGACCCGACGGTTCCTGATCATCATGATGTGTGAAAGGTTCCAGTGTCACCAAGGCATGCAGTGGCGCGTTTTCCGGTTGCCATAGCTCATTCTGTGGGGCAGCAACTGCAGAAGCTCAGCCTGAGCGAAATAGATCAACTGGATCGAGCTCTCGTGCAAATCAGCATCTCCCCCGAATTGGGAGAGGTTATCCCTCTTACTCTATTTCGAGAGTATACCCACACGGGGAATGTTCGAGTTATATACTCGCTAGAATGCGGCCAGATAGTAGTCGCATATTTTGAGGTTTAACCTCGATGTTTCGTGGCGGTCCGCCTACCAGGGCCTTTGAGAAGTGCCGAGGTGGGAGGTTCGCCTGCTGAGAGTCGAATGTGACGGCTTGTCGGATTCTGCCGGGGCAGGGTCTTTGCGTGAAGTGATCTTGTCTGGGTTCATCCGGTGAGGCCGAGGAGGGTCAGGGGGCGGCGGTAGTCGCGGGCCGCGCGGCGGAGGGCCGCCGCGATGTTGGTGCGGCCGTCTTGCCGGTGGAGGCCGATGGCGAGGTTTCGGAGACTGGCCATCGTGCGGGGCAGCTGGGCGGTGCGGACCTTGGAGTCGTCCTCACGGAAGGTCCGATCACGGACGTGGTGGCCTGCACGAACGCGGGGCTCACTACCTGGCCGTCATCAAGCGGAACCACCCCGGACTGCATGAGCAGGTCCGCCGCCTTCCCTGGCGCGACATCCGCCTGGACCACGTCGACCGCACCCGGGCCCACCACCGCTACGAGATCCGCCGCCTGAAGACCGCCGCGTTCGCCCACATCGACTATCGCCACGCACGCCAGGCACTCCAAGTCGTGCCCTGGAGACGGGACATGGGCACGGGCAAGCTGACGATCGAACGGATCTACCTGGTCACGAGCCTGCCGTCCGGCACGGCCGACGGCAGCGAACTCGCGCCTGGATCCGTGGCCACTGGCGCATCGAGAACCAGCTGCACCACGTCCGCGACCGCACCTTCCACGAGGACGCCTCGCACATCCGCACCCGCCACCTACCCCGCGTCATGGCCGGCCTGCGCAACCTCGCCATCGGCGTCCACCGTCAGGACGGCCACACCAACATCACCGCCGCCCTCCGCCACACCGCCCGAAACCACCTGAGGCCCCTCACCGCCCTCGGCCTGGCATGGACACAAGATCGCTTCTCAAAGAACCTGACTGGTAGGCAGACGCCAGAATTTATGGGATATCTAATGCAATGCAGGGCATCCTCGTGCGACGGTGTGATGGCTGAACGCGGCAGAAGTTGACGGTTATCCACCTTAAGTTTGCAGAAGAGCAACATGTGGGCGCGCAGTGTGTTGACCTGCGGTGTCAAGCCACAGAATCACCAAGTTGTTCTTCTGTAAGCCCTTACCTTCATCAACCCGAAGAAGGAGTCCACATGCGCAATTGTGACGTGATCGCTAGGTGCCCAAACCTTGGTGGGGACGACCTGAACCCTGGTGGGCCCATCCAACCCGTCCCCCCCGAGGTCGGTCTGCCGGCAGATGTCCAATCCGGCAACTGGGCGGGGCTTGTGTCTATTGCAGACAACAATAATCCCGTCACATCCGTCCAGGCGGCATGGATACATCCGGCGGTGACAGCGACCCCTAATACAGACACCTATGCCAGTTTCTGGGTCGGCCTCAACGGAGGGCATGCCAACAATCCATACGTTTGTCAGATCGGCACCCTAGCGCAGATCGAGAACGGTGTTACTACGCACTACGCATGGTGGGAGAATTACCCTGATGACGAGATTCCAATTGGAGTAGGTGCTGTTGCGCCAGGCGATGTAATCTTCGCCCGCGTAGACTTCACTGGGAACCGCAGTTACGACCTGTTCCTAAACAACCTAAGCCAGAATTGGCACTATTCTGGGACAGTGAATGGTCACTATGCAGGTGCTAGCCCTTTTTCTGCTGAAGTAATCGCCGAGGCATTTGGGGTCGGCAACCAACAATCCGCACCACTAGCAGATTTCGGTAGCATCGATTTCGGCGCATGCTTTGTCAACGACGCGCCCCTCGCAAACGCACCGAACCTGGAACGGCCTACTATGGTGCGGCGTGGCATGAACAACGCCATCGTGACCAGGGCAGAGGTGACAGCTATGGATGAAACCGAATTCACTGTCACTTGGCGCAGTAATTGATCATTTTGCCGGGGCGTGCGTTCGAATCACGCTGACTCCACTCGGCGAGTTCATCGATGTTCCTCACGCCCGAGACGACCGCGCAGGCGCACACCAAAAGGATCGCTGTGAGTGAGTGCCACCGGCCCTGCTGTGCGTGCAGGTCGGGCACCGAGTCGAAGTAGGGGCGCAGGTCGGCGATCCGACCTGCATCCAGCGACCCCAGTTTCAGAAGCACCGCAGGGATGGGCGAGGCGCAGCAGCAGGCACGGGCCAGCTCATGATCATCTGGCTTAGACACCCAATGATCACGAAGCCCGTGCCTGCTCTGCTGTGCGCCCCAACCGGTCACAACCCGACCAGCCACACGTGCGATCTCTCGGGTGGGCGTGTCCGGAAGATCGTGTAAGTCCGTGATCTGATGACTTGGGCGGGGCCGGGTTGGCCCCGCCGGGTCGGAATGGCAAGATCGCGTGACTGAGACTCAGATATCCGAGGCCGTTGGCGACGGGCAGATTCCGCCGGAGCAGGTCGAGGCTGTGCTCGAGCAGCTGATG
>NZ_JBIAGC010000084.1:0-6676 GCF_042869595.1 Streptomyces sp. NPDC006879 | reverse complement strand
CGAGTACGAAGAAGCCTTCTGGCGCAGCCAGGAGCAAACCCCGCAGTCCGCCTGAACCAATCAAGATCGGACTCTACGAAACTCGGGGCAGCTCAGTTCGCGGTGGCGGTAGTAGGGGGTGCGGACGGTGGCGTCGGCGCCCTGGTAAGCCCGGTCCGCGAGGACGAGGATCTCCCGGGTGAGGCAGGCCTGGATGATGCCGTGTGCGCGGGCCGCGGTCAGGTCGTGGGTGCGGCCGGGTGTCGTGCGGGAGAACCACAGCGGGGTGCCGTCGGAGCGGGCGATGACCTGCACGTTCATACCGTGCTTGCGGTGCTCTTGCGAGTAGTACGACTCGTCCGCCGCGATGCGGTCGGTGGCGATCAGGGTGCCGTCCACTATGACGTGGTCGCCCTCACCGAGGCCGGTGAGGGCTTCGTGCAGGCCGGGTGCCCAGGCCGCGAGGATGTCAAGGGTCTCGTCGACGTACCGCCAGGCCGTGGCCTGGGATATCCCGAAACCGGCTCCGAGCTGCGAGAACGTCTCGTTCTTCCGCAGGTGAACCAGCGTGAGAAGAGCCTGCTGGAAGCAGCCGAGCTTGCGCCACCTGGTGTTGCGGGCCCGGCGGTGCTCGTACAGCAGCCAGGCGACATGCTCGACGAGCTCGTGCGGGACGTCGAGCGTGGCAGGATACGGAACCAACAGGGCCCCTTCGGTCGCCGGTGTGTTGAGTGAGATCACCACGCCAACGACCAGGGGCCCTGCCTCGTCACCACACCAGCTGACCAGCCCATTTCACCCTCCAGCGCAGGATGAAAGAGGCTCACTGAGCTTCGTGAGCCATGTCACCCGATGCTAGATCAGCGGCCATCTGGCTATTGAGTTTAGCGAGCCATGTCATGAAGGAGAACTGCGGCGCGTTGTGAAGAGCCGCCTCGTAGTGGAGGGACACGCAGGGCGGGTTTGCCGTGGTCGATGTCGGTGGCTCCTCGCAAGTAGTGGTCAGCGGTTGCGGGCAAGTCTTAGTTGGGGGCTTTGTGCTCATATCGGTGTTCGTCGTTGCCATTTCCATGGCGTTGTTCTGGATGGCGGCGTTCACGCTCTGGTGGCAGATGCATGCCTGGCGTACACCCGAGACGCTGGCGTCCACCCGCTTCGACCGCCCGGAGGGCGGCACGGAGCTGTCGTTCTCGCTGCTGCTGCCTGCCCGCCACGAGCAGGCGGTGCTGGAGCACACCATCGAACGGCTACTGGAATCCAGCCATTCCAACTTCGAGATCATCGTGATCGTCGGGCACGACGATCCGGAGACCGCGGCGGTCGCCGAACGGGCGGCCGCGCGGGACCCGGTCAGAGTGCGGGTGGTCACCGACACCCACGAGACCAAGAACAAGCCGAAGGCGCTGAACACCGCGCTGCCGCACTGCCGGGGCAAGGTGGTGGGCGTCTTCGACGCCGAGGACCAGGTCCACCCCGAGCTGCTCGCCCACGTGGACCACGCCTTCACCAGCACCGGCGCCGACGTCGTCCAGGGCGGCGTGCAGCTCATCAACTTCCACTCCAGCTGGTACAGCCTGCGCAACTGCCTGGAGTACTTCTTCTACTTCCGCAGCCGTCTGCACCTGCACGCCGAGAAGGGGTTCATCCCGCTCGGCGGCAACACCGTCTTCGTGCGCACCGCGGTGCTGCGCGAGGCGGACGGCTGGGACCCGGAGTGCCTGGCCGAGGACTGCGACCTCGGTGTGCGCCTGTCCTCCGTGGGCAAGAAGGTCGTCGTCGCCTACGACAGCGACATGGTGACCCGGGAGGAGACCCCCGGCAGCCTGATGAGCCTGTTCAAGCAGCGCACCCGCTGGAACCAGGGCTTCCTCCAGGTGTACCGGAAGAAGGACTGGCGCCAGCTGCCCACCCGCGGTCAGTGGATGCTGGCCCGCTACACCCTGATGTCCCCGTTCATGCAGGCGTTCACCGGTGTGATCATCCCGGTCAACGTGGGCATCGCGCTCTTCCTCGACGTGCCCGCCGGCATCGCCGTCGTCACCTTCCTGCCGCTGATCACAGTGATCGTCATCTTCGTGTTCGAAGTCGTGGGCCTGCACGACTTCGGGGTGGCGTACGGGTTGCGGGTGCGCTTCGTGCACTACGTGAAGCTGATCCTCGGCGGCCCCTTCTACCAGCTGATGCTCGCCGGGGCGGCGGTGCGCGCCGTGTGGCGCGAGAAGACCGGCCGCAACGAGTGGGAGCTGACCAGCCACGTCGGCGCACACCTGACAGATCTGACCGAGACCAGAGAGGACGCCCGCCGGTGACGACGCCCCTGCCCCCCGTACCGGAGACCACCGGGACGGCCGGCGACGCCGAGCCCGGCGGCACGCTCCGGATCCCCGCCCAGCGCACGAACCCCCCGGACACCGGCGCCGCCTGGGTCCGCCCCGTCGTCCGCTTCCGCTCCTCCCGCCCCGACCTGCTGATCTGCGCCGCCCTGCTGTGCCTGATCATGGTGGTGCAGGGCTGGAACATCGCCCACTTCCCCGCACTGAGCGAGGACGAGGGCACCTACCTGGCCCAGGCGTGGGCCGTCCAGCAGGGCGAGGGCCTGGCGCACTACACATACTGGTACGACCATCCGCCGCTCGGCTGGATACAGATCGCGTTCCTGACCTGGATCCCGTCGCTGATCGCGCCCGAGACGATGACCGTGGCGACGATGCGCCTGGCGATGCTCGTGGTCAGCGCCGTCTCCGCGGTCCTGCTGTACGTGCTGGCGCGCCGGCTGTGGCTGCCGCGCTGGGCCGCGGCCCTCGCGATGCTGATGTTCGGCCTGTCGCCGCTGTCGGTGGTGCTCCAGCGGCAGATCTTCCTCGACAACATCGCCGTGATGTGGATGCTGCTGGCGTTCTGCCTGGCCGCTTCCCCAAGCCGGCATCTGTGGCACCACTTCGCCGCGGGTCTCGCCGGAGCCGTGTCGGTGCTTACCAAGGAGACGACGCTGCTGGTCCTGCCGGCGCTGCTGGTGACGATGTGGCGGCACAGCCACCGCGGCACCCGCAAGTTCGCCGTCACCGGCGCGATCACCGCCTGCGCCTTGATCGGGCTGTGCTACCCGCTGTACGCGCTGCTCAACAACGAGCTGCTGTCCGGGCCCGGCCATGTCTCGCTGATGGACGGCATCACCTACCAGCTCGGGCGCCCGGGCTCCGGGTTCATCCTGGAGGCGGGCACGGTCTCGAACGAGGTGCTGCGCTCCTGGCTGTACTACGACACCGTGCTGCCGATCGGCGGGCTCGCGGGCGCGGCGCTGCTGCTGGCCACGCTGCGCTGGTCGGTGACCGCGCGGGCGCTGGCGGGCCCCTCGCTGGTGGTCCTGATCCTGGCCGTGGTGGCGCTGCGGCCCTCCGGCTACCTCCCGGCGATGTACGTCGTCCAGGCGCTGCCCTTCCTGGCCCTGGTGCTCGCGGGCGGCGCGGCCAGCGTGGCGCACGCGGTGCTGCGGCGGCCCGTCGGGCGCGCGGCCGCCCCGCGGGCCGAGCGCCGGGTGCGCGGCGCCCTGGCCGGGGTGCTGGCGCTGGCGGCCCTCGCCTTCGTCGTCCCCCACTGGTACGAGAGCAACCGCGACGCCCTGACCGCCGACGCCAACGCCCCCTACCGGGCGGCCGCGGAGTGGATGCGCACCCAGGTGGAGGACCCGTCCGCCACCCGGGTCCTGGTCGACGACGCCCTGTGGCTGGACCTGGTGCACGACGGGTTCACCCCCGGCACAGGCGTCATCTGGTTCTACAAGTTCTACAAGGACGACCTCGACCCTGCCGTGACCAGGACCCTCCCGGGAGGCTGGCGGGACATCGACTACGTGGTCTCCTCGCCGACCGTCCGCCGTGACGCGGCCGACCTGCCCAACGTCAAGGCGGCCCTGGAGAACTCCGAGGCGGTCGCCGTGTTCGGCCGGGGCGAGGACCGCATCGAGATCCGCCGTGTCGGCAGCGAAGGAGGCACCCAGTGACCACACCGCGTAGGACCGGGGCCGTCGAGCTCGGCGACCCGGAACTGACCGTCGGCCAGATCGCCGAGCCCGGCGCCATGACCCTCGTCGTGCCGACCCTCGCAGCCAAGATGGCCGCCTTCGGGGTGATCGGCCTGACCGGCTTCCTGCCTAACCTGGCCGCGCTACACCTGCTGGTGGCGGGCGGGATGCACTACCTGCCGGCCGAGATCATGGCCAACCAGTTCGGTGTGGTGTGGAACTTCCTCCTGATCGAGGTCCTGCTCTTCCGCGAGCGGCGGCGGCACCGGCACTGGTCGGACCGGTTCGGCCGCTTCGCCCTGCTCGCCAACGCCGACCTGCTGCTGCGCATCCCGTTGATCGCCCTGTTCGTCGCCCAGTGGGGGATGGCGGTGCTGCCCGCGACAGCCCTCGCCCTGCTGACCACCTTCGTGGTGCGGTTCGCGGCGACCGAGGCGCTGGTCTACCTGCCGCGCCGCGGTGCCCCGGGGCGCGGGCGGGCGGGTGCGCGGGCACGGCCCGGTCCACCAGACCGCGTGCGTGCGGCGCCGCCTCCGCGGCGGCGACCGCGTGCGGGTGCACGAGAGCCGCCGAAAATGCACGAATGGAACCAGTCTCGATAACCCATCATCTCCGGCGTTCACGCCGCTTTTGTTGACTTGAGAAGCACTTGACAGTCGAGCATGTTGAACCGTTCCGGGTTCGGTAGAGACTTCAGCTTGTAGTTGTGACCTGGGGTTTCGTAGCCGTGAAGTAGTAGTTGCTCTCGTATTCGGCGGGTGGGATGTGCCCTATTCCACCGTGGAGCCGGTGGTGGCAGTACCAGTCGACCCATTCCGCGGTGGCCAGCTCAACCTGGGAGAGCGTCCACCAGGGTCGCCCCGGTTTGATCAGCTCGGTCTTGAACAGGCCGATCGTGGATTCCATAAGGGACAGTCGTAGGCGGCACCGAAGGAGCCGATCGAGGCTGCGATGCCGGCGGCCTTCAGGTGTTCGGCGAGTCGGAAACTCGTGTATACGGAATCGAGTCTCTACCGAACCCGGAACGGTTCACGGATGTGGGGGCCGTCAACCGCAGCCCGGGAGAAGTCCAGCAGGTTCGCTCTGCGGAGTTCGGCCAGGAGGTCGGCGCCAGCACGTCACGCCGGGAGCCGAAACCGAACTCCTGCGGAAGGTGTTCCCAGTCGATCCCGGTGTGCAACACGAACAGAACCAGGAACGGTTCAAGCGTCTTCTCGATTCCCACATGCGTGTACCCACGAGCACAGCCGAATTTTGCTTCACCCTCCTATTGGAAGAGCGTGCGTCCAAATCCTTCTGCGGGCTCCCGCGAGTCTCACAACCTCCAACCGCAGTACGGCTTGGCCTGCCTTGAAGGATTCCCGTCAAGGCAGGCACTCGAGACGCCGAGCTATGTGAAAACGCTCATGGGCGGGAACCTAAGAACTCCGTTTCGCCCCCACGGAAGCGCCCCTCCAGTCCCACAGGTGAGCTTCTCCTGACACGTCAGCCAATAGTGCATCAGCGGCCACCTGACCAACAGGCTCAGCGAGCGCCGCCATCCAATCGGGTGACAGCCTGAACAGGCTTAGTCCCAACAGCCGCAACCCTCTGCAGCCATATTCACCAACTACTACTCAAGGAGAGCAATGTGACCCACGAGACCGATCCGTCGGGGTGGCCACAAGGAGCCTCAACTCCGCTGTCTACTGTCGCGCTCAAGGCACGGTGCGAAGTTGGCTTCCCATCCCTATGCGTTGGCCAAGTACTGCATCAAAGGCCAATCTTGGTGGCCTGCGCTCGTCGTCACGACAGAGCTCATGGCTGAGCCGAGAGTGAACGCCATGCATGGCACCGCTGTGCAATTCGGTCGGCTGATCAGTCTGAGCGCGGCCTTGATCGGTTGGCTGGATCAGCACTCCTGTCGCCTTGTCCTCCGCTGCTCCGAGGGGCCGCGCGCCTTACTCCCGGTCGCCGCGACGAGCCGGCATGTCCTGGAGAACCCCGTCCTTGAGAACACGTCTGCCGATGCGTCAAACGGCTGTCCCGAAGCATCCCCTCCCGTCAGCCCCGAGAATTCCGTCCGAGAGGCCGACGTGAGATCAATGGCGTTGGCGGTCTTCGACGCATTATTCCGCGACGTACACGGCCCCGAGCACAGCTGGTCGATGACGACTCTTGCCATTTACCGCCGGCTGCTCGATGCCGTCCGTACAGAGTTCACCTTCCCGACCCCCATCAGGGGTGCAAGAGCCATTCAGAGTAGCCGTGGCCTTCGGCAGTTGCTGGACGTCGGCCTAGCACAGCTGGCACAGCGCGCTATTGCGAACGTCCGTATCACCCCGTACTCCCGAGACTCCGTGCGCTACTGGCATGTCACTGTTCTGAGTGACGCAGGTGGCGTGATCTCCCTGCCCGAGGACGCAAGGCAGCGTGCTGCACGCATGCTCCGAGCTTCATTCCCTGATGCCGCGTGGAGCTGTGCTCAGTGCTACAACGTGGGCACTGGTGTCCTCACGGAGGACACCATGACGGTGCCAGGCACCCATCCGAACGATATTTCATGAGCATCTCCAACCTGCCTATTGGCATGGCTAAGGGCTGTCTCGTGATCTTGTTCATGTCAGTTCGAGTTGTTGTTGACGAGTTTCTTCACGTTGGTCGCGACGAGTCGGATTTTGGCGAGGACCTTGCCGG
>NZ_JBIAGC010000083.1:0-6684 GCF_042869595.1 Streptomyces sp. NPDC006879 | reverse complement strand
TGGTTTTCTTGGTCGAAAACCCATCTACCAGGGGCTTCACCATGTTGTCAGCCCAACAGCCGCACTTCAGAACCAGGTTGGAAAAGGCTCACTGGCTCGTGGGTGAGGACGAGACCGACTGCGTCCGCTACGTCGTCTACGGGGCGTCCCATGACCGGCCGTGGCTCCTGGAAGAGCAGGGGAAGCCGGAAGTCCTGGACTGCGAGGTATTCGCGGAGACGATCGGTGAAACCATCAGCCGTCTGGCCGGGGGCGACCGTGAGGCGGAACACCTGCTTGCCCGAGGCCTGGAGAAGGAGCTCGCCACCACGCACGACAAGGTCCGTCTCGCAAGACAGCTGGGTGGGGCGGTCCTCACGGACCCGGCTGCCTATGACGCCTATGCCCGATTCCGCGCGGACGACTCCTTCATCCGTGCCACCCTGTATGCGCTCCTATGCGCCAACGGCATCCACAGCAGCCTCTGGGACCGCTCCTACATCGACAAGGTGGTGGAGGCCTGCATTCTCTTCCACGACCTCCACGGCTTGCAGCGCCACACCTACGAGCAGGAGTGCGCGAACATCTTCCTGATCGCCGGGGTGACCGCCTCCGACGCCCATCTCGTGGACGAGATGTACCTCAAGGCACTCTCCTTGCAGTACGACGCCGCCCGAGACGCCCGCGTGCCGGCTCTGATGAAAGCCGTCTGCCTGCAGTACATCACGGGCTATCCCAGCAGCCACATGCACATGGCTCGTTACGGCATGCGCCAGCTCCTGACCCAGACCGTCACCGAAAGTTCCACGCGGAACTACGCGAGCACCGGCAGTACCGCCAGCTACAGCTCCCACTCCGGCCAGGGAGCTGCCGCACGTCTGAAGCGGGCCGATGGTCGCCAGCCCGCGCGCCGTCCCGCCAGAGGGCGCAACGCTCATCGAGGGCGCTGACTTTCTCCTGAACTCAGCGATACCACCGGCGACCTGACGGGCTCGTCGAGCCAGCGGACCGGGCGGGTACTCGACGGGGCCAGTGGCAGGCAGGGGCGATGCGAGATCGACAAGCTCATGGCGGTCCGGTCTCGCGGGCACGAACTCGCCGAAGTGATCTCTAGCATGCCTGGCATCACGGGAGAGCAGGAGGTTGCCGAGGTGGGATGTCCGACCCCGACCGTCCACGACGCGCCGCACTGCGGGCATCTGGACGTCACGCCGGCCTGCATCGCCTCGGTTCTCTCCCGCGCTCCCCGCATCCGCCGCCAGTGCCGTGACCGGCGCACCGACGAGCAGAACACCGCTGACGGCCTCGCCGAAGGCATCAGGGGACCACCGCGATCCCGGTACCGGCCCCGTGTCGTCGTCCGCGACCACGACGAGCCTCAGCCGGAGCACCCTGTTCCCGGGCATGCGGACACCGTACGCCGATAGCACCTTTAGGGCAGGTCACTCAGCGTGCCACGTCCAGGCATCACCCGGGGTCTGAAGCAGTGACGGCCTGCGTCCGGCCTGACCGGATGGGCCGTCGGGACGTCCGGCTACTGAGCCCGGTTCCCTGACGCACTGTCGTCTCGTCCGAGTTCGGCGCCGAAGTCGAATTCGAACGGTCCGCGTTGCTGCATGCCGCGGGCGAGCAACTCGGTCAGCCTCGCGCGGCCGTTCGGCGAGGCCGCGGCCGTGCGGAGCGCCTGACCGGACTCCACGATGTCCTCCAGCGGGAATGCCGACCGGCGGTTGATGATGTCCTTGGCGGTGGACAGCGCGTTCTGGTCGAAGCGGGCGATCCGTGAGGCGAAGCCGTCGACAAAGGTGTCGAGTTCGGCGTCGGGCAGGGCCCGGTTCACCCACCCGTACCGCTCTGCCGTCGTGGCGTCGAAGTCCTCGGAGCCCAGTACGATTTCCAGAGCGCGTGAGCGTCCGACCAGAGCGGGCAGGATCTCCATCGCGCCGCCACCCGGGACCACGCCCGATCCCACCTCTGGCTGACCCAGAACCGCCTTCTCCATGCTGGCGAAACGCAGATCGCACGCCAGGGCGAACTCGCTTCCCGCGCCCCGTGCGCGACCGCGCAGGCACGCGATGCTGACGAAGGGAGCCCGTGCCAGGCGTACCACGATGTCCGGCCAGGGCGGCAGGCCGGTGGGGCCTGCGTCGGTGGGCATCTCGGCCGCCCGGACCGCGTCGTAGTGCGCCAGGAAGAATTCGTCATCAGCGCTGTCGAAGACGACGACCTTCACACCCCGGTCGTTCTCCAGCCGGGTCAGGACATCCCGCAGGCCGGCCATGACTTCCGGGTCGATCAGGTTCAGAGGCGGGTTGTCGAAGGTGACCTGCCAATGGGCGGCGGAGTGGTGGTGGACTCTCACCGGGGAAGTGGGCACAGAGGCTCCCGATTTTTGATTGAGGGACAGAAGACCGACGATGCGGCGCGCTTACCGGTCGTGACGTCCCAGTTATGTTGTTCTGACCCGCACACACTAACGAGCCGCGCCCCAGGCGTGACTGGAGGCTCGGGTGGTGTCTCGGCGTCGTGTCCGAAGAGGCTGTCACCATCGAAGATCCATCTCCGTCCCTATTTGTCATGGATGCATCGGAAGTGGCTCCTCGGCTTGTTCTCTATCTTCTGGCATGACGCAGAGCTACCGGGATCTCGAAGTAGCTGCCCTGTGCGACAGCCGTGGCGCTGTCGCGGCAGCTGCAATCCAGTCGACGCGGCACGGTCCTGCTCCAGAGAATCAGCGCATGAGCCTCAATGTGGATACCTACGTATACGAAGCCAACGGCGAGTGGACTCTTCTGGAAGATCCCGACGACTACGGCAAGACCATGGCCGGATTCGAGAGATCGCGCAGCAAACTGTGGGGCTCTGAAGCGGTTCGGGCGCTGGGGGCTCGCTTCTTTCCCCGGCTCGACGGCGGCAACCTCCGCGTCGAGCCGGGGGAGATCGACGACTTCCTAGCCGAGTGCGAAGCGATACGCCCTCACATCGATCATCTTGGTGGAGTCAGCGGCTACGGCGCGGAGTACGTCACCCGATGCTTCAACAACATCGTTGCCGCTTCCGTGCGAGCCAGAGCCGAGGGCGGCGGTGTCATCGTCTGGTGAGCCTGATCTTCACCCTCGGGCGTCGTGGAGTCGGCATCTAACAGGATCTACCTGGTTTGCCGATGCCTTTGAGGGTCTCGGGGCGTTTGGCGGTTTTGCCGACGTCGTAGCGGGGTGCAGGGTGACGGTTCTTGCTCCCGGGCGGTCGTCCGGGCCCGGCGCCGCGGGGTTGGGGAACGCGGGCCGGGCAGAGCAGGTGGGCTCGGGAGGCGGGGCTCCTACTCGCTGAACTCGTTGAAGCGGCTTCGAGTTCGGCGGCGACGCTCTCGGCGTCGCGGCCTTCGATGCGGTGGCGGGGGATGAAGTGGACGAGTTCGCCGTCCTTGAAGAGCGCGAAGGAGGGGTGGGACGGGGGGATGTCGGGGAAGTAGGAGCGCATCTGGGCGGTGGCTTCGACGTCCTGCCCATCGAAAACGGTGAGCAGCCGGTCCGGGCGCTTGGCGTCGCCAGAGAGGGCGAGCCGCGCGCCGGGCCGGGCCATGCCGGCCGCGCAGCCGGTGACGGAGTTGATGGCCACCAGGGTCATGCCGGTAGCGGCGTCCTTCATGGCGCGATCGACGTCATCGGCGGTCAGCAGCTCGACGAAGCCGATGGTGGTCGGTTGGCGTGTCCGGTTTACCGGTTGGAGGAGGCCACTGGCCCTCGGGCGATCAGGACGTCGGCCGTGTGGTGCCAGCCGAGGGAGGCGTACAGGTGTTGGCCCTCCTCGCTGGCGATGAGAAGCCCGCTGTGGGCGCCCTGGGAGACGGCGGCTTGCGCCAGAGAGCTCATCACGGCGCGCCCCAGGCCGCGTCGGCGGTGCGCCCGGTCCGTCTCGATGCGATCGGCGATCGCATCGGTGCCGACCACGGCGATGGAGCCACGCGCAGCCACCTCTCCTGAAGGACTGCGGAGGGAGACGACCGTGACTGGTCCGTCCGTGTGGACCTCCCGCTCATACGGCGCGGCGGGTGCGTACTGCGGGTGCTCGGTCAGATCGGTCGTCATGAACCACTCGGACCGGTGGACCAACTCCAGTCCGGCTACGCCGAGGGTGGCTTCGACGGTGCCTGGGTGCAGCGTAGGTACCGTCAGCCAGGTGGTCTGCCTCGCGACGGCGACGGCTGCCGCCAGTCGTGCCAAGGACTCGGGTTCCTCGTCCGCGCTCAGCGCGAACACCTCGACCTGACGGCCGGGTTGGTCGCACCTGGACCGCAGGCCGTCTCCGTTGAACCCGATCGGCTCGGCCTCGGGCAGCAAGCGGGCCACGGTCCAGCCGTTCAGCCAACGTCGTATCAGCCCTGACTCGATCTTCGTCATCCGGCGATTAGAACATGGCCGCCACCCGCACGGGCGAAGAGTCACCCCTCGTCCTCGGCCAGCAGGTGAAACCGCCCTCCTGGGTGCACCTGCCAGGCTGTGGTTCTGGCGCATGACGAAGCTCCCGGGGAGAGCGGTGTCCTCGACCAGACCGCCGTCGGAGTCGTGGGCGGTGGTGAAGGCACCCGCTACCGAGGCGGCCATGGAGGTGGCAGTACCGCGGGGTCCAGCAAGGAGTCAAGGCCTTTGGTTGGCTTCAGGTGGAGCGGGGAGTTTCTGTCTCAGCAGGAGTGCCTCGGCCGATCGTGAGGGACCAGCGGATTGTGGAGGGCGCTTCGATGGACACGGTGCCGCCGCGCTCCGCTCCCTTGACGGCCACCTGGTTGTAGGTGGTGCTGGCCTCGCCTTCGACGCAGGTGAGCGGGAATGTGACGTGGACGGACGGCACCGTGACCTTGATCTCTCCCTTGCCCTGGCAGCGGACGGCGACGATGAGGGCCTTGCCCTTCTTCCCCGGCGTGTACTCCATGCTGGCGTTGCCTCGGGTGGGCTGTGCACTGCCGGCAAGGGCCTCGTCCGCGTCCAGCTTCGGTGGGCTCAGGTCCGCGGGCCGCGCGGTGGGCGCGGGAGCGGCCTGACTGGGACCCTGCGTAGTGGCTGTGGGCCGCGCGGGTGTTGGAGCGTCAGATGTCCCCGAGGTGCAAGCGGCCAGGGACACCACAATCGCCGTGCTGGCAGCGGTCAGTCTCCAGGAATTCTCGCGCGTCATGTCAGCTCTCCCAGATGTACCAGCCGAGACGGCGGGGAGTGTAGAGCGTCACGGGCTTCTTGGCACCCTGCCCGCAGTCGACGTAGACGTACTGGCTGTATCCCGTGGACTTGAGCCGGTAGACCCCGTAGCGCGCATGGGTGGTCTTGCGAGACGGGGTGTCGACACTGATGCGATTGCCGATCTTGGTGGTCAACTGCGCCGAGACGTCCACCCCGAACTTACTCTCAACCGAGGTGAGCGCCACTGAGACACCGACCTTGAGTTCACCACTGACGGCGACACCGACGGTCCCTGCCACTTCCGAGGTGAAAGTCGACTTCGCTGTCCGCGAGGTCCGGTTGTAGTTGGCCTGCTCTGCTCCAACCCCCTTGTGATAGTCCTTGCCCTTGGCGCTGGCGTAGTAACGCCAACCCGCCTCGCACCCGCGCCGCGGCGGTACTGCGTCGGGTGACTTCTCCACCTGCTTCTCCGTCTCTGAAGGAGCGGGCGCATCAGAGATCGGAGCACCTTCGACGAGATCGCCCTCTTCGGGTTGGGCCGGAGCCGCCGTCTCCACGAGCGAGGTGTCACCCGCCGCCGAATCAGGCTCCGCCGCCACAGCGAGACCACCGCTGGAGACCAGCACGGCTACCGCAAGGCCACAGACGACCGTTGACGCCTTCGGCATCTTTTCCCCCACTTGCTCTTCCCATTTAGCTACGGCGCTGAGCAAACCAAGAACCTTTGCGCGTTCCTACTGAGTTGAGGAACCTCTGAGGTTGGCATGGCGTGATCAAGACATGCGTCGGGCATCGATCCAAACCGACTGAATTCTCCGCAGAATCGCGCTGGTTTGCTCGGGATGTTGACTGCTTACGGCTATTTGCCCTGCTCGCCTGACGGTGTACCGGTTGACCGAAACCACGCCGAGCCAGAGGCCAACCAAGGTGTGCCAGAGGGCCACCTGATGGGAAGTATTCTTGCGGTTTGCGCTGGTCCAGGGCGGGACCCGGTCCCTGGTAGACGCCCACATCCGCCCGGTCGACGGTGCTCACCACCAGCTCGACCTCATCGAGGCCGAGGAGCGGCGCCGCAGCGCGAAGATCCACGTCCTGTCGGAGATTGCGCTGGGGATCCAGCTCAAGCACGCGGTTACCCGGGCCTTGGCCAACCGCTCCACCCAGGGCTACGCGGGCTCCGACACGGCCTGGGCAGAACGCCTCGGCACCGCCATCGACCACGCCCGCTTCAGGCGACTCAAAGACCTCTACGACCAGCACCACGAGGGCTAGTCCATCGGTTTCGGCCCCGGAGTCGACCGGCTCACCGCCACCTTCGACGCGGTCAAGAGGGCCGCCCCCGCGACCAATGCGACTGGGCCGCGGTCAACGGCGGCAAACGCATCGAATGCGACATCCCCCGCAAGACCCGCATCTCGCTTCGGTTCGGCAAGCTCAACGGACCTTGACCCCGGATTTTGGACACCGGAGACACTTGGATCTTGATGGTCCAGGAGAACGGAGTCCCCGTGGGGATGAAGCATTACCCGGCCGA
>NZ_JBIAGC010000082.1:0-7024 GCF_042869595.1 Streptomyces sp. NPDC006879 | reverse complement strand
CGAGTACGAAGAAGCCTTCTGGCGCAGCCAGGAGCAAACCCCGCAGTCCGCCTGAACCAATCAAGATCGGACTCTACGAAACTCGGGGCAGCTCATGGTGCCCGAGAGGAGAGTTCAAGTCCCCCCTCGGACACCAGCTAAGACCCCAGTTCATCTGGGGTTTTTCGCGTTTCTGGGCGGTGGCGTGACAACCACGTGACCGGCCATCTGGTGTATCCCCCGGTCAGGCGCCAGACGATAGGCCGCTTCGGCTGTCCGCTCGACGCCGCCCCGTGCGGGCCGCGGGGAACCCTGCGACACTCACCAGGCAGCTTCGCCGGGTACTCCAGAGCGAACCGGGCAGACCGGGGCGTGGGGCGCCGCCTGACGGCTGGCCGGGGAGCCGAGGCTGCTCGTGGTCGGCGCCGGGCGGTGGGGGCCGCCTCAGCGCCTGTGAATCTCTTGCCTGGACGCGACCTCCTGGTCCGTGAGGATGAGGAATTCTCGTTCCTCTTCGGTCAGAACCTTCAAGAACCCCGGTTCGGTCTGGAGGACGTAGCCGGTCAGCCGTGCACCATCGCGCAGTTGGAGGCGTTCCAGTGGAACCCAGGGCGTCCTGACGGTCGCCGCCGCGAGCAGCCACGCGGCCACGATCAGCACGCCGAGCCTACGGCCCGTCCACACGGTCAAACGTTGCCGCCGCCCGCCGGCTTTCGCCCCGGCCCCCAGGGCGAAGATCAGCCCACCGACAGCCAGGGCGGCCAGAGGCAACCACCAGGCGTGGAAGGTCCAGACGTAGGCGGCGAGCGCGGCGAGGGCGCTCAGGAGGATGAGGACCCCGCTCCTGAGGCCCGGCCGTGGTGGCTGGGCCTGGTGCGCGTCGGCGGAGGTGTGGGGTGCCGGGGACGCGGAGAAGCTTCTGTGCAGCCACAGCAGGGCGATCGGGGTGAGGAGGGCGAGGTAGGCGGCTGCGGCCAGCGAATCGGCCATCAACGTCCCTATGACGATGCCGATGCTGTCGCCCAGGTCCATGGTGTGCAGCACCGCGAAGGCGGTGTGCCAGTCGTAGCCGGAGACGGCGAACAGCCGCAGGACGAGGAACAGGACCGCGGCCGCGGCCAACGGAAGTCCGTCGCCGTAACCGTTCTTCTCCGTCTCGTCAGGCGCCATGCCCCCGAACATCGCACACGCCCGCGCCCTGGAACGCCGGCGAAACGCCGTCCACGGCGGTTCCCGGAAAAGGGCTTCGAGGTGACCGGCCTCAGCAGTCGGTCACGGCACCGCGCAAGATCGCCCCCGTATCCGCAGCGAGACGGGGCTCAGCCCCCGGCCCCCGGGCGAGGCGGTACAGCACGTTCGGACGCAGGGGTCCTTCGGGCGCGGTGGGGTCATCGAAGTCGTCGGCGGGGTCGCGCGTCATGCCGATGCGGCGCATCACCGCCTGTGAGCGGAAGTTGGTTGCCGTGGTCACAGCAAGGATCTCGGGAAGCCCAAGGCTGCCGAAGCCGTGAGCCAGGACGGTCAGCGCGGCCTCGGTGGCGTAGCCCCGGCCCCAGGCCGAGCGGGTCAGCCGCCACCCGATCTCCACCCCAGCGAAGGGCAGGCCGTCGTCCACTCGGTCCAAGCCCGCGAAGCCGATGAACTTGCCCGTGGCTCGCACCTCGACGGCCCACCATCCGTAGCCCCGCTGGTCGAACTCGGCCTGGAACCGCGCTACGGAGGCATCGCTCTGCTCGCGGGTGAGGAGGTCACCCAAGTGCTCCCGAACCTCCGGGTCGGCGTTCATCGCGGCCCATGGCCCAAGGTCACGGTCGCGCCATCGGCGCAGTACGAGGCGGTCGGTACTCAGGTCGGCCATGCTGCCCACACAAAGCGAACTCCGGCCTCGACGCAACCTCTTTCCGGGTCGACGACGCGAGGGCGAAAGAGCCTGCGTCTGCGCGCACTTCCGACTCCAAGGCGCGAGCACCACCCCGGCGAAGCCGTGCGAACCAGTCCCCCGATGGAACGCGAGGGCGGGCGCGGCCGACTCAGCCCGGGAGGTCCAAGCGGTCCCGTGCGGTCTGCGCGACACGCCCGCGCACCAGGAGCCAACCGCCTACCAGGGCAGCCGCGATCAGCGGGAGGAACATCACGGTGGTACGACCGACGCCCCCGTCGCTCCACATCAACACCAGCACGGTGGCGAGGAAGCCGAGCGTCACGATCTGCGTGTACGGCGCCCAGGGCAGCCGGTACGAAGGACGTTGGAGACGGCCTTCGTTGGCCCGCCGCCAAAAGAGCAGGGAGCAGAGCATCACCATGCCCCAAGTGCCGAGGATGCCGATGGAAGCGAGGTTGAGCACGATCTCGAAGGCCTCGCCGGGCATGAGGTAGTTCAGTCCCACCCCCATCACACCGAAGGCGGCGGTGAACAGGACCCCGCCGTAGGGGACCCGGCCCTTGTTCATCACTCCGGTGAACTTGGGCGCGGAACCCGCCAGCGCCATGGAGCGGAGGATGCGGCCGGTGGAGTAGAGGCCGGAGTTGAGGCTGGAGAGCGCCGCGGTGAGCACGACGAGGTTCATGATGCCGGCCGCCCCGGGCACCCCGAGCTTGTCGAAGACGGTGACGAAGGGGCTCTGGTCCCCGGAGTACGCCGTGTACGGCAACAGGAGGGCGAGGAGAACCACCGAGCCGACGTAGAAGACACCGACCCGCCACATGATCGAGTTGATCGCCTTCGGCATGATCTTCTCCGGGTTCTCGGTCTCCCCCGCCGCGACCCCGCAGAGTTCGACCGAGGCGTACGCGAAGACCACGCCCTGGACGACGAGCAGCATGGGGAGCACCCCGACGGGGAAGATTCCGCCTGCGTCGGTGACGGTGCTGAAGCCCGGGGAGTGGCCGTCGATCTCGTGCCCGGTCACCACCAGGTAGATGCCCACGAGCATGAAGGCCACGAGGGCGGCGACCTTGACGATGGAGAACCAGAACTCCATCTCACCGAAGTAGCGGACCGAGATCAGGTTCGCCGCGAGCACCACGGAGAGCGCGATCAGGGCGAGGATCCACTGCGGGACATCGCTGAACATCGCCCAGAAGTGAGCGTAGGTCGCGGCGGCGGTGATGTCTGCGACGGTGGTCGTCGACCAGTTGAGGAAGTACAACCAGCCCGCTGTGTAGGCGCCCTTCTCTCCCATGAACTCCCGCGCGTAGGACACGAACGCACCCGAGGAGGGCCGGTAGAGGACGAGCTCACCGAGGGCGCGAACGACGAAGAAGGCGAAGACGCCGCAGACCGCGTAGGCAAGTGCGAGGGAGGGACCGGCGCCGGCCAGGCGCCCACCGGCGCCGAGGAACAGACCGGTGCCTATCGCCCCGCCGATCGCGATCATGTTGATGTGCCGGGACTTGAGGTCCTTGCTGTAGCCCTCGTCACCGGCGTCGACGTGCGGGGAAGCCGCCGTTCGTACGGTGGCGCGCGGCTGCTCCGCCGCGCTCAGGGTGCGGTCGCTCATGTACGCATTCGCCTTCGTGGTGGGACAGGCAGGGTGGGACAAGCTGGGGTGGGGCACCGCTCGCGGGCGTGGTCACTCGCCCGTGACGTTTGGCGCCGGCCGCCCATAGGAGATCACGACCTCCCCGAAGGCACCAAAATGCGCCCTATCCGCCTGCTTGCGGCGATGGAGGGGATCCGGACCGGGAACCATCATTGGAGGCTGGTTTGGGGCGCGGGTGCCGTGGCGCGAGGGATCCCCGGGGAGAACACGAAGCCCCGCTTCCGTGGCCAGGCCGGATGGGCTTGGGCACGAAAGCGGGGCTGGTGTGGTCCCACGCCGGGTGGGACACCGTCTCCGTCAGGGGCGTTCCGGTCAGGGGGTGTTGCTTTCGGCCACCTGGTCGAGGCGGAAGGCTTCGTTCCCGAGACCGATGCGGTCGTGGACCTCGGGTCGGGTCCGGCGGAGCACCGCTCCGTAGAGGAGTCCGCCGACGACGGCGGCGCCGATGACGCCCGGCAGGATCCAACTGAGCGCCGAACCGGGGCCGGCACCCACGAGGACGTCGAAGTCCTTGACCGTGTAGAGGGCGATGGACACAAGCGCAAGCCCTGACAGTCCAGCTGCGATCAGACGCCAGATCTGCGTGCCGGCCGCGCCTCGGCGTACGAAGAAGGCGATGACGGCGAAGGACGCCGTGGCCATCAACACGATCACGCCCAGGGCGCCGGTGCTGCCCATCCACGTGAACAGGTGGAGCACCGGCGCGGTGGGATCGCCGACGGGTCTGTCGTCCGTGAGCGCGAAGGCGGACACGACCAGGAGGGAGATCACGGTCTGGAGGAGCGAGCCGGTGGCCGGCGCTCCACTGGTGGTGTTGGTCCGGCCGAAGGCGGCGGGCAGCAGCCCCTCACGCCCCATGGCGAAGGCGTAGCGGGCCACGACGTTGTGGAAGCTCAGCAGCGCCGCGAACATGCCGGAGACGAAGAGGACGTGGAGGATGTCGGTGAAGGTCCCGCCGAGCCGTTCGGACGTGAGCTGGAAGAGGAGACCGGGGCCGGTTTCCGCCGAGGTGCCGACGATGGAGCCGGGCCCGGCGGCAACGGTGAGGGCCCAGGCGCTGAAGGCGAAGAACAGCGCTACGAAGCCCACGGCAAGGAACATCACACGTGACACGACAATGTGAGGCTTGCTGGTCTCTTCCGCATATACCGGGGACTGCTCGAAACCGACGAAAGCCGCGATGCAGAAACACAGGGCCGTGCCGAGGCCAGCACCGGTCAGCGTCTCGGGGTTGAAGGCGTGAAGGGACAAGCCTTCCGGTCCCGGGTCGGCGATGGCCGCCACATCGAAGATCACCACAAGCACGCACTCGATGAGCAGCAGCACCCCGAGCACCCGGGCATTGAGGTCGATCTTCAACCACCCCAGAGCACCGACCAGCGCAACCCCGAGCAAGGCGGGTATCCACCAGGCCAGTTGGATATCGAGGTACGTGGCGAAGAGCCCGGAGATCTCGAATCCGAGGATTCCGTATACGCCCACCTGCATGGCGCTGTAGGCGACGAGTGCCACCATCGACGCGCCGGCGCCGGCCGTGGGCCCCAGTCCTCTTGCGATGTACGCGTAGAAGGCACCCGCGTTGTGCACGTGGCGGCTCATCTCGGCGTACCCGACGCTGAAGAGTGCCAGCACGACTCCCAGGATGACGAAGAGCAGCGGCTGTCCGACCACGCCCATGACCCCGAAGGTCGTGGGCATGACACCTGCGACGACCATCAGGGGGGCACTCGCCGCCAACACGGACAACAGCAGGCCGGCCGTGCCGAGGCGGTCGGCTCGCAGCGCCCGGTCCTGCCCCTTGTAGGTGCGTATCTCTTCACCACTTGATCTGGTCGAGCTCTTGGAGCCCGGGGAGAGGGAACTGCCCGTCGCCATGGCGGGTGGTCCTTTCAACGTTCACGGGGTTTCCGGGCGACCTCGGGGACGGCCACCCGGTCAAGCACGGTGCGGTGGGGCTCTGTTCTGTGGAGCGAGGTGCGGTGGCGCGACCCGGATCAGGCCGAACCGAGTGCGGCGCTACGCGCCGCCAGGAAGGCTTGGTACGGGTCCAGATCCGGGTATGACCAGGGCGCCGGCGTGGCGTGCCGGCCGATCCGGTGGAAGAGGGCGGCGGCCTCGGCCTTGCGGCCCTCACACAGCTTGGCGTGGGCAAGGAAGTTCAGGTCGATCCGGTTGCGCGGATGGTCCTCCCGCTCCCACTCCAGCCACCAGTCGAAAGCCGCCTTGAGTACTTGCCGCGCCCTTCGACCGGACCAGTGCTCAGCCGGACTCGGAGCGCCGGTGGAACCGCCCGCACCGCCACCACCGCAGACCACGGCACCCTTGGCCAGCACCCGGTAGCGCTCGGCGTGGGCGATCACCGGGAGCACGGCCAACGGGGAGTCCGCCGGCGCCTCCTCGGCGGCCCAGGCCGCGAAGTCGTAGACCTCGTGCAAGGGGTCCTGGCCGCCGCCGGGGGAACGCTCGGCAAGCCGACTGACCATCACGTGGTGGGCGTGGTGGTGCTCCCGGTGCCGGGCTCGTACCTGGTCGAAATACCGGGTGAACTCCTCATCGGTGCCGTAGGTCCGGGAGAGCAGCAGCAACCCCAGCCAGGGCGTTGGATCGGCTGGCACGAGCGCGGCTGCAGCACGGCAGGCCTGCTCGGCCGCGGCGGGGCTCTCCTTGCCGCGCAGGGCCCGGAAGACGCCGGCGCAGGCGAGCAGCGTGGCGGCGTCGGCACTCTCCGGTTCGGCTAGGAGCCACTCGCGCGCCCAGGCTGCGGAGGTGGTCGCCTCCGCGAGGACCACGACGCGGTGGCCACGACGGTCCCAGTCATCGCCGGTCTCCACCAGCAGGGAACGCGCCCGGGACCATCGCCCCTGAGCGAACTGTCCTCGTACCAAGACGAGTTCATCGTCCCCCAAGGCCGGGTCGAAGAGGAGGGCGTCCTTCTTCCGGGGACGGCCGAGGGGTGGCGGAGGCGGGGACATCCGCGAGTTTCCCTCCAGAACACGGTTCATGAGCGAATGATCACGCACAGCAAAGCGGTAGGGCTTGCTCCGCGTCAAGGGCAGACCAAAGGCTGGCGCGTTTCAACTGTTGCAATCCAGGGTGCAGTTGAGGTGTTCGGCCTGGGATCGACGCAACGCCACATGGTGGCCCCGGCGCGACGGCAGCACCACTCGCCGCCTCTGAAGCGCCGCCTCCCCACCACCTCGCCAGCCCGGGAACTTTACGTGATCAGCTGGTCACAGCCACTTTGGCCGGGAGGGGAGGACCTCGAACGCAGATCCGCTCGACACCGGTGAGACAGAACGCGAACACCTCCGGCAGCGGGCAAGCGGGCATTCCTCGGAAGCTAGCGGCACAGACCACGACCGTGATCGAGATCACTGAGGAGGGCTCCCCCAAGGGCGTCCGCCGAAGGCTAGTACTGCAACCGCATGTGATGTGACTGGTCGTCGCCTTGGTCGTTGGGCTGACTGTGTGATGAATCGCTGACGGTCGCGCAGATCGAGGAC
>NZ_JBIAGC010000081.1:0-7591 GCF_042869595.1 Streptomyces sp. NPDC006879 | reverse complement strand
CCGCGGCGATCTGGCACAACCACAAGACCAAACAACCGGTCATGCGATCCCTGATCGCCTACGACCACTGATCACATCGGAATGACTCGTCTAGGAGGCCCTGCCAGCGGGGTCATCCGCACACCGCCTCGGGTGATCCGTCGTCGGGCCAAGTCGGGCGGTACGGATCGTCGATGTTCCATCCTCGCCATGCGGTGTCGCGGAGCTCACCTGTGCTCTCGTCGACGACGCCTTCGGGCACCAGCCGCAGCCGCGGCCTGGGGCAACGGCGACGCTCGACGGCATGCTGTGTGCACTCGGTGAGCCACTGCCTGTAGAAACGCCGCTGGTCGCCGTGCCGTTTGCAGCGCCGTTCCCCCAGGCCAGCGGTCCCTCGGAGGAGGGCTACGTGCTCGAGCTGGTCGGGGTCGGGGCGAAGGCCTTCGTCACCGGCGAGGTGGCGGGGCAGATAGACCAGGCCGTCGGCTTCCTCGGCGAGACCGTCCTCGACGAGCTTATCCACGCGTCGGCACACCGTGGTGCGGTGGAGTCCGGTCGCCGCGGCCAGGTGCTCGACGTCGGCGCCGTCGAGCGGGTCGAGAGCGGCGAGGATACGGGCGCCGGAGGTGCCGTGCGCGTAGTGGTGGCAGGCGTCGGTGCTCATCACGGCGCCCAGCGCACGGGTGCTGACCTCAACCCCCGTGTGCGTGTCCGGGACACTCTCTGCCCCCTCTCCCCCGAGGCTGGAGGGTGTCCCGGGCGCGCACACGACTTCTGATCTTCAGGTTCGGTCGGGGGGATACGAAGGGACCAGGTCGAACTGTGCTCCCCCGTGCCGGCCGCGACCAGGACCAGCCACCTGGTCTCACACAGACGGGCGTTGCTCGCCGCCACGGTCGAACGTGCGCAGCCCATCAGCTCGGCCAGCTGTCGTACCAAGACCTCGTGCTCGAGCCCCCGGCCTGTCCGGCCAGCAACAACCGCACGGTGAGGTTCTTCAGATCGGTGCCACCGCCGGGCCCCGGCCACACGACGGCTTCCACTGCGGCACGCAGGCGAGCGATCGCCACGATGGCATCGGCCCGGCACACGATCGTGCCCGACGTGCCCACGAACTCACGTGCCTTGTCGAGCATCCCGGCGAGCTTGCCCTCGGTGTACCGCTCCCCCTTGCGCGAGCGCAGCGACCGTGCCCAGGCGCCGCCCGCCGTCGGGCGCAGTACCAGGGTCTCCCACCACTGCGCGAGGGTCCACTCCCGGCCGGGCTGGGAGACCGCGACCGCCAGGGCCATCGTCAGCCGGTAGCCGGAATCGGCAGCCGTCCGGCCGGCGTACCGGCCGTCGGTATCGCCCTCCAGCAGCAGTCGGCGCACCCGCCTCGACAGACCCGGAAGCCCCTGGACCCACTCGGTCAGCGACGGCCTGCGAACCGGCTGGTGCACGTCGGCGCGCACAGCTCGGTTCATGCCCCCACCACCGCCGGCGTTCCGATGGCGCCCGTCGGCTGGCCGGCCGGGGGTGAGGACCTTCGTACGGACACCGTGTGGTCTGGCGCAGGGGGGCGGATCAGGCTACGGACCCGCGCTGCCGCCTGCGCGTACCAGTCGGGTTCGGCATCCGCCTCAACCGTGGTCCGCGCGTCCCGTACGGTACGCAGCCGGTCGTTCAGGACCGCGTGCGCCGCGTTGAACCGAGCCCGCTGAGCGGCCTCTTCAGCGGCCTCCCGGGCATCGTCGAGGCTCTCGTGGAGGTGGCTGCGCCGCATCTCGGTGGCGAAGACCTTCCTGTACTCGGCCTGGGCCGCCGACTGGTAGGCGAACAGGTTCACGGCCGTGCGCTGCAGCGCACCCAGATGGAGCTCCGCGGCTAGCCGCGCGGCGAGCGCCATCGCTTCGGCGAACACGTCTCCGCCCAGGGCAAGCAGGTCCGTGACCGCCTGGCGGACTGCACCGCGCATGTCCCGCTCGGTGCGGGAAACGACATCGAGCCGGTCCGCCTCACCACCCGTCCCCCAGGTGGCCACGGCCACGTCGACGGCCTCGGCGACCAGTTCGTCGACCCTGCGCTCGTCGCGGCACCGACCGCACAGACCGGCCGTCTCCGGCTTCCCGCACACCGTGCAGGCAAGCGCCAGCCGGGCGGCCTCCTCGGCCTCGTACCGGGCCCGCTGCTCGGCCCACACCCGCTCACGAGCGTGCCGCTCCCGAGCGGCCTGTTCGCGGCGCACCGCCGCGGAGGCGGCCTCGAGCTGCCAGCACACGTTCAACTCCGCCTCGAACACCGACCGGTCAACCCGGCCGTCGACCATAGCCGTTGTGGCCCTGGCGAGGGCCCGGGAGCGCAGCCCCCGTCCATCCAGAACCAGCATCTGGCAGGCGGCACAGTCGGCACGGTTGTCCATCCGCCGCCCGTCGTCACACCGGCCGTCGGGACACAGCGCCCGACGCGGCAGAGCACGGCCAACCAGCCAGCCCACCGGGTCGGTCACCGGCACCGAGCCCTGCTCCGCCAACCGGTGCTTGAGCCGCTCCCGCAGAATCCGCTCGGCATCCACCTGGGGACCGCACACCCCCGAAATCTCGCCGAGCCGCGCCCTCACCACCTTTGTGACGTACCGCCGCGTCGTCAGTCGGTCCAGCCGGCCCCACACCATGGCCACCGGCTCCAGCACCCGCTCCAGACCCTTGGGCACCTGAGCCCACACCGGCGGCGGCCCACCCGAAGAAGCCCGCCGGGCCTGAAGCGTCGACGCCGCCGCCGATCCCGACCCTGCTTCCCCCAGCAGCAGATCAGGCTTCTCCCCGCGAAGCGGGTCAGCCTCGCCGTCGACAACCGTCACCTCAACCTGGAGCTCAGCCTCCGGCGCCGGTGAGTTCCCTTCCTGGCACGCGCGTACCGGCTGACGGCAGTATCCCGAGGCGGCTTCGCCGGAAAACCCGAGAACTCCAGCACCCTCACGACGTACATCAGCAACAACAGCGTGGTCGGTGTGAGGCTCTGCAGATGCATGACTCGCCTCGAACGTCTCGAAGACCGTCTGACCTGCGGAAAGATCATCACCAGCGCCGTCGAGATCCCTGGGTGCAGTTCCGCAATCCTCCTCGCCGTCCTCAAAGTCGTCCCAGGAAAGCTGCCGCCACCCGTCCCCTTCCACCACCAGCACGTCGGCCTCTTCGTGCCTAGCACACCGAACGCAGCCCGCCGCATCACCGGTGGGCTCCGGATCATCAGAGGAGCGACTCTCGAGCTCGGCAGCGTCCTCGACCGCGGATGCGGTCCGATGCGCGGCCGCCACCGCCGGCACAACAAGTCGACCCGAAGGGGAAGTCACCGCCCCGGCCTCCGCAAGCCGCCCCAGCACCGTCGCGGCCACCGGCACATCGCACCCCAGCATCCGTGCCAGCGTCACCGCCGCCCGGCCGTGATGAGCCACTTCCTTCGCCAACAGGCCACCGACCAAAGGCACCCGCCCGTCCGGCCGAGCATGGAAGGCGAGCAGGACCAGCGCCAGCCGATCCGACGCCGCGCCCCGCCCCCGCCGCCCTTTCCTTACCAGCAGCCCGGGAGGCGTAGCGCACTGCTCACCCCACCCTGGAGCGAACAACTCCTCCAGGAACCGCAGCAGCGTCGCCAGCTCGGCCTTCGACAGCCCCAAGGGTGCGCCAACGTCCTTGTGGGCCTCCCACAGAGCCTCCACTCGATACTCGACACCGGTCGGCAGGCCGTCGGCGCCCCGCACCACACGCGAGGCGACAGCACCAACCTCACGGAGAACACTGAGCACTTCGTGGTCGATGGTCGACTTCGACACCCCGAGCCAACGACCCAGCTCCCGCGCCGTGATCTCAACGCGACACCGGCCGTGGCTGGCCTTCGCCATCAGGACAAGCGCGGCGAGGCGCACCACATCCTTGCGGCCGACGAGCCGCGGATCGGATACCAAAGCGCGGACTGCCGTCAACAGCCGGTACCGCATACCGCGCCCCAGCTGTAGGGCCGGGCCCGGTACGCCGGCCAGCGGGGGCGCCCCGGGCCAACGGCCCGGAATCGAACGCGCGTGTGCTGGCGGGTTAGAGGTTTTGGGTAGGCTACGGCCTGCTTCAGGCATGACTGAGCCGACCCTCGTGCGGGTAGCTATGATCTGCTCCAGTCGAGGAGGTACGAGGGAAACCCTCATCGCCAACCGGCACCGCCTGGGGAGGTGAGAGGCCGGATGTGCAAGGCGTATTCAGCTAGGTGTGGAGAGCGACGCTCACCTCCTCGACATGACTGGCCCGGGATATCGGAGTCCCGGGCCAGTTCTTTGCATGAATCCGGGCGATCTCGACCGAGCTACCCGAGATGTGACAGCGATGTCACTCTTGAGCCTTCTCTGAGACCTCGCCAACGCGAAGGCGTTGGGTCGGCAACTCGTTGAACCATCGGCCCAACGGGGCGTAGTAGAAGGGATGTTCAGCCAACTTGAAGAACGCCAGGGCCTTGGGTCCGGGGCCGGAGACGAGTTCGCATCCTGTTTGGTGAACGAAGAGGCCAGTGTCATCGTGCATGTCGTCTGGAAGCGCTGCTCGAGCGGTCTCGATAGTTATGGCTTCCCATACCCGAAGACCCTGGTCCTTGTTCGCCGGCCGACGCTCCTCGGGCCAGACAAGGCGCTTCAAGGCCCCGTACAGGCGGACAAGGACGATATCCGTCTCCACGGTGTGCTGGGCGTCGATTACCCCTTCCTCCGCAGCATCTCGGGCCACCTTGGGCAGGACGTGCGCTTCCTGGGCCAGGGCGCGGAGGGACCAACCGCTGGGCGCCGTGCTCATGAACAGTCCTCTCTTTCAATCAAGAGCATCCTACTCACCGATCAGGCGTCGGGTGGTAATGACAGAACCATTGTGTGTCGGATCTTCGGATCGACTCCCACGGGACTCCTGCATGAGAACGGGCTAGACCTGCACAGATTGAATGGTTGAGCTGTGGGCGCGTATGAGTGTCAGTGGCACGGCGGCCCCCAGGTGAGCGTGACAGTGTCATGGCGGGTGGTTCTTGGGGGAGGTGCGACGAGAGGCACAGAGGGTCGACGGGGAGCCAGAAAGTACGTGTCAATGCGTGCGTGATTGCCCGACATATTGCATGCGTGAAAGTGTGTGAATAAGTGAACTACAGTCAAGCAAGGGTGGCTCGTCTCCCTGAGACGAGCCACCCTTGCTCGGTTGCGCTTAACGAGCAGGAGGGAAGGGCCCTTCCCCGTCGGCATCATCGAGGAACCGATCCACCGCTGCCGAGACGACGTCGAGGATGAGGCCTCCGCTTCCGGCTCCGCGCTGACCGCGCAAATGACGCTTCAGTCCCTTGAGGAACGTGTACATCTCCGGCGACACACCAGCTTGGATGCTCACCCCTGGCGGGTGCTCGCCAGACCACCTCTCGATGAGCCACTCGTTGGCCATGGCCGCGAGCTGCTCAGGGGTTTGGTCCTGCATCAGCTTCAGCGCGGCGTCCAGGTAGTGCCCAGGCATGAGATTTCGCCCGGAAGACAGTGCGTCATCATCAGCCTTGTTAAGGAGCCGGGCCTTGGTCTCCCCCTCGATGCGGCCAGACCAAGTTGGCCAGTCGCGCCCTGTCCTGTGCCTTATGAACGAAGCGAGTACGGCGGCCTGCATCGGAGGTTTTGCGTCGGCAGCCTTCTTGCGACTGCGGGGCCTCAGGGCTGGTTCGGCCGAGGCCGCAGTGAACCCGGGACCATCGTTCCGGCGGCGCCCCCCAGTCGGCGGCACCACTACAGCGCGCGCTCCGGTAGGCGTTGCGGCCCCCTCCGCAGATTCGTTCGCAGGGCGTGTCTCGATGGTTTCGGCCTTGGGCTCCGGCTCGGCCTCGGCCTGGAGGGGGGCTTCGTTCTCACGGGGCAGGGCCGTCGACGGCACAATAAGGGCGGCCTCAGGCGCGACCGAGGCAGCCGCCGACAATCCTGGACCGCCACCGGTGCCGTCCACATCGCTCGAACCGGGCAATTCGGCGTCGTGCGAAAGGCTGGGAGGTACTACGACGGCAGTTGCTCCCCCCCGTCGCTCAGACTCAGCAGCGTCGTCCCCGAGAAATCCACCCTCAGTCGCGTCGTTGCCGACGTGCTCGATGGCGCTGAAGTCGAAGGAGCGCGACTTGCCTCGCGCCTTCCTCCGCGGCTTAGGCGACTCCACGCTGCCCTGAGTTGGTTCCTCCGGCGATGCCGTCATGACAGACCCCGGATCCGGTCGATGATCTCGACAGTGAGGTCTTCAAACCAGCCGCTTGCAGCGTAACTGGGCTCGTCAATGACGATAGGGCGACCGATGCCGTACGAAGCGGAGATCTGCGGGCTCGTCCTGATCTCCTTCTTGAAGGGCGCCAGTTCGTGCTTGTGGAGGAAGGCGTCAACAGCGTCTGCCTCCTCGGTGCGCTTCGACGGAGGCTGGGCTTCGTTGATCACCGTACCGAGGAAGACAGGGCGGCAGGTGCCGCCGGTACGCTCCGGGACCTTCACAACGTTGTTTCGAACTACGCGAGCTCCGTCCGCCGTTGCGAGCCGCGGGTTGCAAACAGCGATGACGTAGTCGCCGGCAGCGAGAGCCACGGAGGCGAGAGCGTCAGCGGAGGGCGGGGTATCGACGATGATGAAGTCGAACTCATCCTGCAGGGTAAGGAGGAGATGGCGAAGACTTGACACCGCCTCCCAGCCGCGCTTCGCGATTTCGGTGCGAGCGCGGTCGGTCACGTTCATGACCGAGCCGATGACGCTGAGCGTGCCGGGGTTCTCGAACTCCTTGAGCAGGATGCTCCTGTCGACCATACGGCCTCCCAGGGACGTCATGCTGGCAACATCGTCTGCGTCTACCGCGTCGATGTAGTCGATCAGGGCGCTTCCGATGTCCTGCGGCTTGCGCGCGAATGCGCCCAAGGAAACACCGAGCTGGCCCTGAAGTTCAAGGTCGACCATGCCGACGCGGGCTCCCCCGCTAGCAAGACTCGAACCGATGTTGACGGACGTCGTGGTCTTACCCACTCCGCCCTTCTGGCTGGCGAGGACGATGACCTTCATGGGTGCCTTCCTCCCGTCCCCCAGATACCTCGCCCTAGCTGTTCGCTTCCTGCCGACGTCGATGGGGGTGGGACTGACAGATTCACGCTGACGGCCCAAAGGTTAACAGCAGTAGGGGTGCGCTCCGTGTGGAACCTGGGGTCATTCAGCGTGTCGGGTGTCGTCGGCCGATGGTCAGCCGGGCCTGACAGACCCGCCTCCAGGTGCTTTGCTGCGCACGATAGTCGGGTTTGCGGCTTTGGTCGTGCTTCGAGACGACGAGTCGTTGCGGGGGAAGGCATGGTGTGCTTCCAGGTGCTCGCACAGAAGCGCGATCGTGGGGCCTTCCGCTTGAGCGCTCGCGCTTGGGGATGGTTGGCCGCCCTGAGTGGTGTCATATCAGTAGTGAGGGTGCGCATCTGCGCTACGTGGCCGAGGCGAGCAGGCAGTTGCCGCCGGCAGGCCGTATGCCTGGTTAGTACTGCAACCGCATGTGATGTGACTGGTCGTCGCCTTGGTCGTTGGGCTGACTGTGTGATGAATCGCTGACGGTCGCGCAGATCGAGGACT
>NZ_JBIAGC010000080.1:0-7635 GCF_042869595.1 Streptomyces sp. NPDC006879 | reverse complement strand
GGCCGGGTAATGCTTCATCCCCACGGGGACTCCGTTCTCCTGGACCATCAAGATCCAAGTGTCTCCGGTGTCCAAAATCCGGGGTCAAGGTCCAAGAACTCGACGTCTCCTTGTCCGTACCATTCCTTGGGCAAGGCTCGTTGCTGTAGTTGTGGCGTCCAGGTCGCAGCACTGCCGAGGTCAGACTCCGGCTGTCGACCTCGGACCCGTAGTAGCCGCAAAACCGAAGAAGGGTCAGCACACCATGCCGGAGAACGCGACTCCCACCACTGTCGCCTCGCAGTACATCGCCCAGGTGGCCGAGGACCTCGCGCGAAACGTCCACGAGCAGGAACGTATCGGCGCGGAAATCAGTTCTCTACAAGACCAGTTGGTCGCCCTGCAGCACGACCACACGGTGCTGGAGAACATGCAGCAGGCGCTCGGTGTCAAGGGCACTACAGCAGAGGCGACGGACCCCGCGGGCGCTTCCGAGAACGCCGCGCTCCCCTCCCCCCGCCAGTCCGCCAACGCACAACAGGGGAAGGCGCGCCGCACCCCCAGGACCGCTGCCACAGCCGCAACGGACAAGAAGGCCAAGACCGTCGCCGAGCCGGACGCCCCCGCCAAGACCTCGCGTCCCACCCTGGTCGAGCTCATCCGCCACCACCTGACATCGCAGAACGAACCGCGATCCGCGGCGGAGATCTCCTTGGCCCTCGACCAGGCCCACCCCGAACGTGGAGTGAAGACCAAGGTCGTGCGCATCACCTTGGAGAGTCTCGTGGCGAGGAATCGGGCCCAGCGCACCAAGCAGGGCAGTTCGGTCTTCTACACCGCCGCAGACCAGTCGGGCCCGTCGGCCGGCGCCTCCCAGGCTGAGAAGTCACCGGAGGGCGCCTGCCGATGACAGCCGTGCACGACGGACGGCTGGCGCCGAGTTCGCTCCCGCGCTGAGGGCGCTCCCGTAGCCCGTGGTGGAATCAGTGCGCGGCGTCAGACGGGTTACCCCCCTATCGCGGAAGCAGCATCCTCATGCCGGGCGCATCCGTGTGGTCTGACGACGCGGTGAGGCGCCGCAGCATTCGTCGTACGCCCGCCGGGGACTACGGGAGCGCCCTTGGCCGCTTCCACGACATGCCCCGTGGCGCTGACGTCAGCGCTGCGGGACAGGAACCGCTCATGGCCCACTGCCGTCGGTTGGCGAGATCCACCGACCGACGAACCGACGGCGGGTAGGCCCCTCAACCCGACCGCCATGACCGTGGCTCACCGCTATTCCCCGCAGGTGCCGCCGTCCCGGTTCCTGGACCGTCAAGGGCGGCTGGTCTCGCTCACGGCAGAGTGCGGGCCGTCGTCCGACACAGGGGTCCGACGACGGCCCGCACCTGGACCTCAGGCTCCGCTGGCGTCCAGCATCTCCTCGCGCTCCACGATCTTCACGCGTTCGCGGCCCTGGAGTTCACCCAGCGCCTTCTCGGCGGCATCGAGCCGGTACCAGCCCTCCCAGGTGGTGTAGCGGACACCCTGGTCGGCGAGGAAGGCTTCCACCGCCTGAGGTTCGGGCGCGGAGGGGGTGCGTAGACGGCCCTCGGCGTGGTCGGCGAGCAGGTTCGCAACCGTCTCGTTGGCGTCACCCTTGGTGTGTCCGATCAGGCCGATCGGACCACGACGGATCCACCCGGTCACGTAGGTCGACGCCAGGTGAGCACCGGCTTCGAGTACTCGGCCGCCCTCGTCCGGGACCGTCCCGGACGCCATGTCCCAAGGGAGCTTGGGGAGTTCGTCCGACAGGTAGCCCACGGCACGGTAGATGGCCCGCACGTCCCAGTCATGGAACTCGCCGGTGCCCTCCACGTTGCCGGTACCGTCCAGGCGCGTGCGCTCGGTGCGCAGGCCGACGACCTTGCCGTCCTCACCGAGCACCTCCACTGGGGACTCGAAGAAGTGCAGGAACAACTTGTGCGGTCGCTCACCCACGTCCCGGATCGCCCAGTTCTCCAGCGTCTTGGCGACCATGTCCGCCTGCTTGTTGGAACGGCGCGTGGTGATCGAACCTTCGTCGTAGTCGATGTCCTCGGGGTCCACGATGACTTCGATGTTGGCAGAGTGGTCGAGTTCGCGTAGTTCCATCGGGCTGAACTTGGCCTGGGCCGGACCGCGACGTCCGAAGACGTGCACCTCAAGGGCCCTGTTGGCCTTGAGTCCCTCGTAGACGTTCGCCGGGATCTCCGTAGGCAGCAGCTCGTCGGCGGTCTTGGCGAGGATGCGGGCTACGTCCAGTGCGACGTTTCCGACTCCGAGGACGGCCACCTTCTCCGCCTCCAGCGGCCAGGTGCGGGGCACGTCCGGGTGACCGTCGTACCAGGAGACGAAGTCCGCGGCTCCGTAGGAGCCATCGAGTTCGATGCCTGGGATGGCAAGGGCGCGGTCGGCGTTGGCGCCGGTGGAGAAGATGACCGCGTCGTAGAAGGAGTGGAGTTCGTCGAGGGTGATGTCGCCGGGGTAGTCGACGTTACCGAAGAGGCGGACCTGAGGCTTGTCCAAGACCTGGTGGAGCGCGGTGATGATGCCCTTGATCCGGGGGTGGTCAGGGGCGACGCCGTATCGGATCAGACCGAAGGGCGCCGGCATCCGCTCGAAGATGTCGATGGACACGCCAGGCTCGCTGGTGGCGGCCTCGGACTTCAGCAGCGCGTCGGCGGCGTAGATCCCGGCGGGACCGGCACCGACGATGGCTACCCGCAGGGGGCGAGGCATGACAGGTTTCCCTTCGAGCGACAAAAGTGCTTGATCTACGAGGAACCCTAAGCTGAGGCAATCCTTACTTGGCACCCACCCCCCGTTTATGACCTCATAAACCCGTCTTATGGGAAGTCAAAGTGTCACTTTGAGTCAGTCGCGCACAGTCCGAATCGACCGGCACCGCCGACACCCTCCCCACCTCCGCACCTCCACGAGTCGAGTCCACACGGTCCACCCCCTCACGGAGCCGGCAACAGGACCCCGTGCGGACCGCTCCACGCGTGAGAACAAGCACATGTTTGTGCGATTTAGTCCGTTTTGATGAACGATAGAGGACGGACTCTTGCCCACCGCCCAGCCGTCCGCGCCCTCGCACGGACCGCCCACGGCGGGTGATCCGGCAGTCCGACCCCAACGGCAGCACAGGGAGAGACATGGGACGTGCACGCAGCATCGCGGGCAACTGGCGGGTCGCCCTGCCCGTGGCGGGCGGGGCCGTCGTACTCGGGCTCGGTGGTCTCTACGTCACCGGCCTCCTGGTGACCGGGGACGACATCGCCCCGGGCACCCGGGTCAGCGGCGTCGACATCGGGGGCCTGAGCCCGGCTGCCGCCCAGCGGACCCTGGAACGCGAGCTCGGCCCCGTCGCCAACGCTCCGGTCGAGCTGAAGATAGCCGAGCAGCTGGTGAGGACCGCGCCGGACGACCTGGGCCTGTCTCTGGACGCCAAGGCGACGGTCGAACGAGCCGGTGGCACAGGTTCGGGGCCGGGCTCCGTGTTCGGCCGTCTCTTCGCCGCGCAGGACAGGGACGTGCAGCCGGTCGTACGGCTGGACACCAACCGCGGGAAGGCCGAACTGGACCGGATCGGCTCCGCCACCCGGCAGCAGGTGCGCGAGGGAGCCATATCCTTCGAGGGCGGCAGGGCCAACCCCGTCACCCCGGTCACCGGTGTCACCCTCGTCAGCGACCAGGCCCTGGAGACCGTACGGGCGGCCTACGCACGCGCCCTGGCCGCGGGGCGTTCCACGGCATCCGGCGCTTCGAGCGGCAAGGCCGCACCGAGGACGCCGGTGGAGCTCCCCGTCCGCCGGACCGCGCCGCTCACCGGTGCTCAGGAAACCGCGCGCGCCATGCGGGAGTTCGCACGGCCGGCGATGTCCGCACCGATCACCCTCGACCTTGCCGGTGAGCGGCTCACCCTCAGCCCGACGGTGATCGGCCGCCATCTCACCATGAAGGCCGACGCCCAGGGGCGGCTGGAACCCGCTCTCGACGCCAAGGGGCTCTACAAGGACCCCGCCGTCGCCAGACCCGTACGGGAAGCCGCCCGAACACCCAAGGACGCCGAGTTCCGGGTCGGCCAGGACGGTCGAGCCGTTGTGGCCAGGGACGCGACGGTGGGCCGCCACATCACGGACAAGGCGCTCGGCAAGGCCGTCCTGCCGCTGTTGACCCGTTCCGGAGCCGCCGCGCGGACCGGCGAAGTCGACACCACGGTGGTCCAGCCGAAGCTGACGAAGGCCTCCGCGGCCAAGCTGGGCATCAACGAGAAGGTCTCCTCCTTCACGGTCGAGTTCCCTGCCGCCCCTTACCGCATCACCAACATCAGCCGCGCAGTGGAACTCATCAACGGTTCGGTGGTGCTCCCGGGCGAGGAGTGGAGCTTCAACCGCACCGTGGGCGAGCGGACGAAGGAGAACGGCTTCGTCGACGGAATCATGATCAACGACGGCCGATACGTGAAGTCTCCCGGAGGGGGCGTCTCCGCGGTCGCCACCACCATGTACAACGCGATGTTCTTCGCCGGGGTCAAGCCCGTCGAGTACGCCGCGCACTCCTTCTACATCGAGCGCTACCCCGAGGGCAGGGAGGCGACGGTCGCCTGGGGCAGCCTCGACCTGCGGTGGCTCAACGACTCGGGCCACGCCATCTACGTCCAGGCGCAGTCGACGGACACGTCGGTGACCATCACGTTCCTGGGGACTAAGAAGTACGACGAGATTCGCGCCACCAAGGGGCCGCGCACCAACATCAAGCAGCCCTCGACACGCACCCTCAGTGGACCCACCTGCGAGGTGCAGAGCCCCTTGGAGGGGTTCGACGTCACGGTCGGGCGCGTGTTCGTCAACGACGGCCGCGAGCTCAAGCGCGAGAACTTCAAGACGCACTACACCCCGCGAGACGAGGTCGTCTGCGCAGAGGAGCCGGAGAGCAACGCCTCGCTGCCGCCGCAGGGCACGGCGGAGAAGGTGCCTACGAACGGCCCGCGGCTGGACTGAGGGGGCCGGCACGCGGTCTCGACACGGGCGGGCGGCCGTACGGCCGCCCGCCAACCGGGTCCGCGCCCTCTGCTCGGGCCACTGTTCGGACGGCTGATCGGGGCCTGATTGCGGAACACCCGCGTGCTGAGCCCGGCTGGGCGCCGGCGATCGCTACGCTCCGCAGGACACAGCGTGTCCCGTTTATCCGAAAAGAGGAGCATTGATGCGTACCGCTGTCTCGTCACGCCAGCGCGTCCTGGCCGTCCTGACCCTCACGGCCACAGCCACCCTCGCCGCACCAGGCATCAACCCCGCCGGAGCCGCTGCCGCACGGCAACTCGGTCAGATCCAGACCTTCGCCGACAAGTGCTTCGACGTGACCGGCGCCAGCAAGGCCAACGACGCCCTCCTCGTCCAGTCGAACTGCACCGGGCGGGACAACCAGAGGTTCCTCCTCCAGCACCTGACGGGCTCGGAGGTGCAGATCCAGACCTTCGCCGACAAGTGCCTGGACGTGAAGGACCGCAGCATCCTCAACGACGGCCGCATCATCCAGTACACCTGCCACGGCATGTACAACCAGCGCTTCCGACTGGAGGAGCTGGCTCACGGACAGTTCCAGCTGCGGACCTTCGCCGACAAGTGCCTTGAGGTCAGGGGCCGGAGTATCGCGAGTGAAGCCCTGATCGTCCAAGGCACCTGCACCGGCACGTTCAACCAGCGCTTCACCCTCGTCTGAGCAACGGGCGCAGCGCGCCCGACCACGACGCGTTCCGCCGGGGCACGGCTGTCCCGTGCTCCGGCGCAGCGTCGGCGGGCGAACCGCCATGGGCCCCCGGGCGGCGACATCCCCATCTCGAAGCCAAGCCGTCTGGGCCGTGCTCGTGTCCACGGGTCACCTATCTCGTTGCCCGGGTATGAACAAGATCTTCAGCGGAACGCTGGCTGTCGCCGCCGCTACTGCGATCGCCTCCCTCGCCGCAGCCAGCCCTGCACTGGCCGAACCCACCCCTGGTGCCCTCGTCGGGCACCAACTCGGGGCGATTGACCTTGCCAGTCAGAACAGCGGCGTGAACAACGGGAACACCGGAGGATCTGTCAGCCACGCGCAGAACGGTCAGAACTCCGCACAGCAGATCGTCACTGACGCTCAGAGCATCGATGTCCTCAAAAACGTGGACCTGCTGAAGAAGCCACTCATCCTGGTCTGAGGCCACGAGCGGTCACCCACTCGTCGAGCGGCTGAGGAAGGGACTGGGGCGGTCGGAGAGGGTGTGTGGTCGCGCATCACGGCCCACAGGACGTTAACGCGTCGGCGGGCGAGGGCGAGGACGGCTTGCTTGTGTCTCCTGCCCTCCTTCCTCATTTCGGTCGTAGTACGCCGTCAAGACAGGCCACCTCCCACCGGGTGGCCACGCACACGGTGCGGGCGCCGGACGCTCGCCTGATCCACATGACTTGTGAGCCCCAGGAGTGGCCGTGGCTGTCCCGATCATCATCGACTGCGACCCCGGCCACGACGACGCACTCGCCATCCTGCTGGCCGCCGGCGACCCCGCCGTGGACCTGCTCGCCATCACCACGGTCGCAGGGAACCAAACGCTGGCGAAGACCACGCTGAACGCAAGGCGGGTCTGCACGCTCGCAGGCATCGACGCAGTACCGATCGCGGCCGGATGTGACCGCCCCCTGCTCCAGCCCCTCGTCGTGGCCGAGGACGTGCACGGGGAATCGGGACTGGACGGGCCGAGATTCCCCGAGCCGACAGTGCACACCGTCACGGAGCATGCGGTGGACCTCATCCACCGCGTCCTCAACGACCACCCAGAGCCGGTCACTTTGGTCCCGACGGCGCCCCTGACCAACATCGCGCTTCTGCTGACGCGCTATCCGCAGGACGCCGCGCGCATCCGCGAGATCGTTCTGATGGGGGGCTCTACGACACGGGGGAACCGGACTCCGGCCGCCGAGTTCAACATCTTCGTCGACCCCGAGGCCGCGGACCTCGTCTTCCGCAGCGGGGTCCCGGTCACGATGTGCGGCCTGAACGTGACCCATCAGGCGCTGGCCACACCCGACGTCCTGGCCAGGCTCGAAGGCCTCGACACCGAACTGGCCCAGGTGTGCGTGCAGATGCTCACCTCCTACGCCTCGGCCTACCGTCGACTGTGGGGATTTTCCCACCCTCCCGTGCACGATCCGGTCGCGGTCGCCCGTGTCATCGACCCTGGGATCGTGCGCTGCACCCGGGCCAACGTCAGCGTGGAACTACGCGGTCAGTACACCCGGGGAGCCACCGTGGTGGACATCCACCGGTACCTGGACCGCCCGTTGAACGCGCAGGTCGCGCTGGAACTGGACACCGAACGGTTCTGGGACAGGTTGGTCGGGGCAGTGCGGGCGCTCGGCAGCGCACGCGGCTGAACCCTCGCAGGCACGGAACCTCCCTGAGCGCCCTCCCACGAGGGCCAGCGCGGCACAACACCGCCCCGGTGGCGATGCACCGGGGACCTCGTACCCCGGTCGGGGGCAGGCCAGTCGGACGGGCCGGCCCCCGACCGCTCTCAACTCCCGACCCGGCACCGCCCCGGTGGGGTGGGGGTTTTAGGTGGGGAGGTTGAGGAGGAGGAGGGGGGTGGTGGTGGGT
>NZ_JBIAGC010000079.1:0-8253 GCF_042869595.1 Streptomyces sp. NPDC006879 | reverse complement strand
AAAGACGTCGAACTCGCCGCATAACCCCAGCAACCCCGAACCACCCCAAACCCCACACAGGCGCCTTGACGAAAGACATAGAGGCACCCCCCCCCCGGGGCTCGCCTCAGCGCAGCGCCGCCAGTTCGGCGGTGACGGCGGTGGCCTCCGCCGCGGACTGCGCCCGCTCGACCCGTACCGACTCACACCCCACCCAGCTCGCCGCCTCGGCCAGCGCTCGGGCCATGGCGGGTGCGAACTTCGCTTCGGACAGAGAGAGCTGACGGGCCACCAGAGTGCTGCCCTCGCGCGCTGGATCCACCCGACCCACCAGTTGCCCGCCGGCGAGCAGGGGCATGGCGAAGTAACCGTGCACCCGTCGGGGCTTGGGGAGGTACGCCTCCAGTCGGTGGGCGAAACCGAAGACCCGCTCGGTGCGTGAACGGTCCCAGATCAGCGAGTCGAAGGGCGACAGCAGCGTGCAGCGGTGGCGACCGCGCGGTTCGGCCGCGAGCGCCCGTGGATCCGCCCAGGCCGGCTTGTCCCAGCCCTGCACCGTGACGGGCACCAGACCGGAATCGGCGACCACCGCGTCGACCTGCGCACCACGCAGGCGGTGGTAGTCCGCCAGATCGGCGCGGGTCGCGACGCCCAATGCCTGGCCGGCCAACGCCACCAGCCGGCGCAGGCACTCGGCATCGTCCAGTTGATCGTGCAACAGCCGTGACGGTACGGCCCGCTCCGCCAGGTCGTAGACCCGCTTCCAGCCGCGCCGCTCGGCGCACACCACTTCCCCGTACATCAACGCCCGCTCGACGGCGACCTTCGTCCCCGACCAGTCCCACCAATCGCTGGTCTTCTTCGCCCCGCCCAGCTCGGTGGCGGTGAGCGGCCCCTCGGCACGCAGCCGCCGGATCACGTTCTCATACGCGCCCTCGGGCAGCGGGTGGTTCCAGTGCGGTCGGGACCGGTAGGCGCGGCGGCGGAAGGCGAAGTGTGGCCACTCCTCGACGGGCAGGATGCAGGCCGCGTGCGACCAGTACTCGAAGGCGTGACCGCCGCTCCAGTACGCCTGCTCCACCTCGGTGCGGCCCACCGCGCCCAACCGTGCGTAGGGGACCAGCTCGTGGGACCGGGCCAGCACCGAGATCGTGTCCAACTGCACGGCGCCGAGGTTGCGCAGGACCCCGCGCACCCCGGCGCGCCGGTCCGGCGCGCCCATGAGGCCCTGTGCGCGCAGGGCCAGCCGGCGGGCTTCGATGGCGGACAGGGCGGTGGTGGTCGGCGGGGAGGGCGTCATGGCGCAGACCCTAGGACGCCGCACTGACAGTGAGGGGGTGGGTGGGCGGCATGGGTCAGCTGCGGGCCGGGAGGTACGGAAGTGTCGCCGTCAGCCCCAGATCGCTGGGGAGTAGCCCGCCCACCCAGCAGTCCCGTGTGGTGCCGCGATGTTCCAGGGCCCCGCGCAGCGTGCCCTCGAAGCGGAACCCGATCCTCTCGGCTACGGCGCGGGAGGCCTCGTTGCCCGCCTCCGCCCGCCATTCCACCCGCCCGCAGCCCAACTCGGTGAAGGCCCACCGGCTGGCGGCGGCGACGGCTTCGGTCAGGTAGCCGTGGCCGCGGTGTTCAGGGGCGGCCCAGTAGCCGATCTCCAGTGACCCCGGGGAGCGCCGGTGCAGTCCGGTGGCTCCGACGAGCGGGCCGGTCGGGCCGCCGAGCAGGATCGCGAAGACGTACTCGCTGTCCGTGCGCCAGCCGCCCGGTGCGACGCGCCGGACGAAGTCCTCGGCGTGCTCCTGCCGGTAGGGGGAGGGGACGGCGGTCCAGCGCTGGATGTCGGGGTCCTGGCAGGCCGCGTGGACGGGCCCGGCGTCCTCGCTCCGCAAGGGGCGCAGCGTCAGACGGGCGGTGGTCAGCGTGATCGGTTCCATCCGCGGATTGTGGCCGTGCCGGGTGGGTCGTGCGAACACTTTTCGGGGGAGAGCGGCACCTTCCGAGCTTCCGACCCGTTCTCCATGCAGGGCGTCCGCAGAACCCTGCGAGACGGCGGACCTCCCGACGCGGCCGGGTCCTCGCTTACGATGGCCGTTGCGGTGGGGACCACCTGCCGTGCCCGCGTACGAAACCAGTGCCAGGCCCGACCGGCAAGGAGACCAGCCTCAGTGTCCGTCTTCAACAAGCTCATGCGTGCAGGCGAAGGCAAGATCCTGCGCAAACTGCACCGCATCGCGGACCAGGTCAACTCCATCGAAGAGGATTTCGTCAACCTCTCCGACGCCGAGTTGCGGGCGCTCACCGATGAGTACCGGGAGCGGTTCGAGCAGGGCGAGTCCCTCGACGACCTGCTCCCCGAGGCCTTCGCGACCGTCCGTGAGGCGGCCAAGCGCGTCCTCGGCCAGCGTCACTACGACGTGCAGCTCATGGGCGGCGCCGCCCTCCACCTCGGGTACGTCGCCGAGATGAAGACCGGTGAGGGCAAGACCCTCGTCGGCACCCTGCCCGCCTACCTCAATGCGTTGTCCGGCAAGGGCGTCCACCTGATCACGGTGAACGACTACCTGGCCGAGCGTGACTCCGAGATGATGGGCCGCGTCCACAAGTTCCTCGGCCTTCAGGTCGGCTGCATCCTGGCGAACATGACTCCGGCCCAGCGCCGTGAGCAGTACGCCTGCGACATCACCTACGGCACGAACAACGAGTTCGGCTTCGACTACCTGCGCGACAACATGGCCTGGTCGAAGGACGAGCTGGTCCAGCGGGGCCACAACTTCGCCGTGGTCGACGAGGTCGACTCGATCCTCGTCGACGAGGCCCGTACCCCGCTGATCATCTCCGGCCCGGCGGATCAGGCCACCAAGTGGTACGGCGACTTCGCCAAGCTCGTCACCCGACTCGGCAAGGGTGAGCCCGGTAACCCGCTCAAGGGTATCGAGGAGACCGGCGACTACGAGGTCGACGAGAAGAAGCGCACGGTCGCCATCCACGAGGCCGGCGTGGCCAAGGTCGAGGACTGGCTGGGCATCGACAACCTCTACGAGTCCGTCAACACTCCACTGGTCGGCTACCTGAACAACGCCATCAAGGCCAAGGAGCTGTTCAAGAAGGACAAGGACTACGTCGTCATCGACGGCGAGGTCATGATCGTCGACGAGCACACCGGCCGTATCCTCGCCGGTCGCCGTTACAACGAGGGCATGCACCAGGCGATCGAGGCGAAGGAAGGGGTGGACATCAAGGACGAGAACCAGACCCTCGCCACGATCACCCTGCAGAACTTCTTCCGCCTGTACTCCAAGCTCTCCGGCATGACCGGTACGGCCATGACCGAAGCCGCCGAGTTCCACCAGATCTACAAGCTGGGTGTCGTGCCCATCCCGACGAACCGGCCGATGGTCCGCAAGGACCAGGCCGACCTGATCTACCGGACCGAGATCGCCAAGTTCGCCGCCGTGGTGGACGACATCGCCGAGAAGCACGAGAAGGGCCAGCCGATCCTGGTCGGCACCACCTCGGTCGAGAAGTCCGAGTACCTCTCGCAGCAGCTGAACAAGCGCGGGGTGCAGCACGAGGTCCTCAACGCCAAGCAGCACGACCGCGAGGCCGTCATCGTCGCCCAGGCGGGCCGCAAGGGCGCCGTCACCGTGGCGACCAACATGGCCGGCCGTGGTACCGACATCAAGCTCGGCGGAAACCCGGACGACCTCGCGGAGGCCGAGCTGCGCCAGCGCGGCCTGGACCCGGTCGAGCACGTGGAGGAGTGGGCGCAGGCGCTGCCGCAGGCGCTGGAGCGGGCCGAGGCCGCGGTCAAGGCCGAGTTCGAAGAGGTCAAGGAGCTCGGTGGCCTCTACGTGCTGGGTACCGAGCGTCACGAGTCGCGTCGGATCGACAACCAGCTGCGCGGTCGTTCCGGCCGCCAGGGCGACCCGGGCGAGTCCCGCTTCTACCTGTCGCTGGGCGACGACCTGATGCGCTTGTTCAAGGCGCAGATGGTCGAGCGCGTCATGGCGATGGCGAACGTTCCCGACGAGGTGCCGATCGAGAACAAGATGGTCACCCGGGCGATCGCCTCCGCGCAGTCCCAGGTCGAGCAGCAGAACTTCGAGACCCGCAAGAACGTCCTGAAGTACGACGAGGTGCTCAACAACCAGCGCGAGGTCATCTACCGCGAGCGCCGCCGCGTCCTGGAGGGCGAGGACCTGCACGAGCAGGTGCGTCACTTCATGGACGACACCATCGACGCGTACATCCAGGCCGAGACCGTGGAGGGCTTCGCGGAGGAGTGGGACCTGGAGCGGCTGTGGGGCGCCTTCCGGCAGCTCTACCCGGTGCAGGCAACCATCGAGGAGCTGGAGGACGCCGCCGGGGACCGGGCCGGCATCACCGCCGAGTTCATCGCCGAGTCGATCAAGGACGACATCTACGAGCAGTACGACTCCCGGGAGAAGCAGCTCGGCTCCGACATCATGCGCGAGCTTGAGCGCCGCGTGGTCCTGTCGGTCCTGGACCGCAAGTGGCGTGAGCACCTCTACGAGATGGACTACCTCCAAGAGGGCATCGGCCTGCGGGCCATGGCGCAGAAGGACCCGCTGGTCGAGTACCAGCGCGAGGGCTTCGACATGTTCAACGCCATGATGGAAGGCATCAAGGAGGAGTCGGTCGGCTACCTGTTCAACCTGGAGGTCCAGGTCGAGCAGCAGGTCGAGGAGGTGCCGGTGCAGGAGGCGGGCGAGCGCACCTCGCTGGCCAAGGAGGAGGCCCGCCCGGAGATCCGCGCCAAGGGCCTGGACGCCCCCCAGCGGCCGGACCGCCTGCACTTCTCCGCGCCGACCGTGGACGGCGAGGGCGGCGTGGTCGAAGGCGACTTCGACAGTGACGGCCAGCCGGCCTCCGGTGAAGGTCTGACGCGGGCGGAGCGCCGCAAGGCGCAGCGCGCGGGAGGCCGTCGACGCAAGCAGTAGGCGGCGGGCTGCGCACGCCATCGGCCGGGGCCGGGTACCACTGGGTACCCGGCCCCGGCCGTGTGAGGTCCCCGGACGGCTGCTCACCGGGGGACCCGCTCCCCGCCGAGTTCCACCGCGGCACAACGCCAGCGCAGGTCGGGGCCCTGCTCGAGTCGGAAGGCCATGGCCCGCACCCGGTCGCCGGCATCGATGCGCGCGAAGGCCTCGATGACGTGGTCGGTAGGGCGGGCCATATCGCAGTAGCGGAGCACGGGGCGCTGCTTGCCGGCGGTGAGGAGGGGCGCCATGGGGGCCAGCTGGAGCAGTTGCTCGTACGCCTCGCCGATGGTGTGGCCGAGCATCCAGTGCACCGGTCGCTGCCCGCTGAGGACCGCGAGGAGCCGTTCGGCGAACCAGTGGTGGGGCTGGATCTGGCGCGGTACCCGAGGTGTGCTGGTGGGGGCGGAGGGGGCTGGGTGGCGTTGGTCGCGCCGCCCGACGGGCCGGGTCCTGTCCATTTGGTTCGTCCCCAGAGGAGCGGGCCCGGCTAGTACCGGGCGGTAACTTGGTTGGGGATCTTCTACGGCCGCAACGTCGGGGTGTGCAAGGCGCCCGTGCGAGCTCGGGGCGGCCGTGACGGTTCCCCTATCAGGGTGAACCCGGCGCCGGACCTGCCCCCACCTGCCACGACGGGGCGTCGGGGAGTGGACGCCGCAGGAGTGGTGACCCGCACCCCGAAGGGGGACCCGCCGCCGTATCCTGATCCCGTCTCCCTCCTTACGGAAAGCAGTCGGCCATGCGCGTGTACGTCCCCCTGACCCTCACCGGGCTCGCCGAGGCGCACAAGGCGGGCGGGCTGGGCCCCGTCCCGCTGCGCGCCTATGCGGTCACCCCCGGGTTGCGCGAGTGGTACGTCTCGGATGAGTGTGACACTTGTACTCAACATGAGTCCACAGCGCGAAGGCGACATACCCGCCACCTTTAAGACCACCCGCCCCCGCAAGCCTGAACCGGCACCCCTACCCCCCGGTTGGGAGACCCCACACCGGTTCATCTATCCGCCGGTCGGTCCGCCCCCGGCCAACTGGCCCCGTGCGGTCATCTACTGCCGTCAGTCCAAGCTCAACGAAGACGGCTCGAATGCCTCACCGCAGATGCAAAAGACGGCCGGTGAGGGTCTGTGCCAAGCCCGCAGCTACAACCCGGTTGCGTGCTTTACGGATGCCGGAAAGTCGGGTTGGGACCCTCGCGTCAAGCGGACCGGCTTTGACGAAATGATGGAATGGGTCCGCGCGAAGAAGTGCGATGTGGTCGTGATCTTTGCCCTTTCCCGCCTCACTCGCCAGGGCGCAATAGACGCTCTCGAAATTGAAGCCGAAATGCGTAAGAACGGTGTAACGCTCGTCAGCGTTCAGGAACCGTACCTTGATACTTCTGATGCTATCGGAATCGGCATCTTCGCGATTATCGCCGGTCTTGCGAAGCAGGAGAGCGACAATAAATCGGCATTCATCACGAATGCTCGGGAACTCGCCCGGCAAGCCGGTGGGCATCTCGCAGGTTCCGCGCCGTTCGGAATGCGAAGCGTCAAGGCAAAGACTGTCAACGGTGTTTCGTGGGTCAAGCTCGTACCGGAAGATGATTTTTGGTTCCGCGCGTGGACCGAAGCTGACACCGTGCGTCGCATGGTCGAAATGGCCATGGGGAACCCGGACAAGGATATTCCCGGAAGGTCCCCCGGCAAGATTGCCGAATGGCTGAACGCTGAGGGAATCCCCACTCCGGCACAACGCAAGGTGAACGAGGGGCGCAAGTTTAACGGCCACCGGACTAAGGTCAAGGCGGCTCCGCCGCACTGGTCGTCGTCGCAAGTCCACCGAATCTTGCGAGATCCGCGAATTGCCGGAATGGCTGCTGACAAGGTGGGCGTATATCACTACGAACTACGGCTAGGTGACGACGGAACCCCCATGCACGTTCATGAGGGCATCATCACCGCCGCGAAGTGGTACCGGCTCCAAAACACCCTGGGGGTTGCTGGAAAGAAGGGCAAGCAAGTGGACGGGACTACGCGAACGCTACTCAGCGGGTGGAACTTCGCCCGCTGTGAATGCGGGGCATTTCACACCTACTCCGGGAAGCCATCGGCAAGCCGAAGCCCGTATTACCGGTGCAGCCGTACCGCAGACTCCCGAAAGGCACTCGGCAACGGCCACACTGCGAATGCCATTCAGGCAGAGTCTCTTGATGAGTACGTGGCCCGCCGGGTCTTTGCGCGCATGCTCGCCATAGACACCGAAGACGCAGACGACTTGACCCTTGCCCGCGAAGCCGCCCGCCGGTTCGCCGCACAGACGGACACCAGCGACACCGGCCGCAAGCTGGATGAGTTCAAGGCGCAGTTGGCGTACACGCAACAGAGCCTTACGGACCTCTACGAAGAGCGTGCTCTCTATAAGGGTCCTGAGGGCAAGAAAGCGTGGCGTAACGCCGTGTCCGCGATGCTGGCCACTCAGGCGCGATGCCAAGAGCAGATAGAGCGCTTGGAGGAGGACCAGACGGAACGCATCGTGATGCCTATTGACCAGTGGTCCGACACAAACACGGGCGACCCGATCGGGCCCAAATCCCCGTGGTCCCAATGGGGACTTATCAAGCGCCGTGAGTTCCTGTCCCTTTGGCTGGACGGGGTCACCATCCACCAACCGGCTAACCCGCAGTCCGGCCCAAAGGCAACCCCCATTGAGCTCCGGGTGACGTTCCAGTGGGCACAGCCGACCAAGCAGGAAGACGAAGACGACGATGAGCCGCTGACGCTCGAAGGGGCACAGGGAGCCCCTGAAGCCGTCTGACGGCCTACCTGAGCGCCGTTCACGGCCCGTTGCTGGGGAAACCTGGTGGCGGGCCGTTCGGCGTCCCTGGCGGCGTACAGCCATTCTGCTCCTGAGCGAGCCGCGCGGTAGCGCTGTGTCAGCGAGCAGGCGCAGGCAGGCGAGGCGTCACCCTACGTAACCAATCCCCCTCAATCATCACTAGGTGTACACCACAGTGGTGACGAGTGACGAAATGACGAGTAGTTCTGTTCCATGCATACATCAACAACAACTCCCTTTATGGCCGCAATGCCAAACAGGGGTCACAACCGTCACTCGTCACCCCCCGACCGGCACCCCCACCGAACACGGGGCGCGCAAGAAGGGGGCGCGTCGCTCTCCGTGACCACTGAAGCAGGTGTCCACAAACGATGGTTATTGAGACGGTCTCACCGACCGCCTCAGTCGCCCGAAACCGTGTAGCAAAACCCGTCTCATAACCTCTCGAAAACCCTTGAGGT
>NZ_JBIAGC010000078.1:0-9176 GCF_042869595.1 Streptomyces sp. NPDC006879 | reverse complement strand
GTCCGTCAAAGCGGAGCAAGCTCAGCCCTGGGCCAGAGGCGGGAGGGGCGTCGGGTCACGGTCGTACTGGATGGCGTAGCCGGCGACGGTCCCACCGAGCACCCCGAGGACAGCGGCGACTGCGACTAACACCGCGGCATGCACACGTCTGCACCTTCTTCTCTCCACTCCCGTGAAATCCACTTTGTCTGATTCACTGGTCAATGGCGCTGACATCCGCCCATCCGAGCAGCTGTTCTCGTTCTCCATGACATCCCTACAGGACACAGGCGCGGGATCCCTTTTACTCGCGCACAGGGCCAGACCAGCCAGGATGCCTATGAGTTGCACGGCCTCCGATCACGTTTCGGCATCGACTCCAGCAGGACGGCGGGGAGTCCTGCGGCGGACCACAGCTCCTGTTGACGGCTCTTGGGGCCCGGGCGGGCAGCGCTTGGCAACAGGGCGGACGCGACTCCTCGGTCCACTCGCGTCCAGGGCGCTCGGATCTCCCCTGCGGCATCGACAGGTACCGCCGGACCGGGGGCCGGCCGCTGGTCCGGCCGACCCGTACGTGCGGGTCCCTCCTGTGGACTAGCCCGGCGTGGTGCGCTGGAGGAGGCGCCCTCGCACATGTGAGGGTTCCAAGCGGTCCATCTCACCGAGGCGCCGGCGCGGGCCGCACGGGGCACAGTCGTGCCCGACCGACGTCGTACTCCCAAGGCGGGTATCACATGACACCTCCCCCGGTCCCCACGCGCCGGAGACGGCCCGGTCGGCGACGCGTACTGGCCCTTGCCCTCGCTGTGGTGGGGGCGGTTCTCGCGGCGACGACGGGGACCGCCCCGCGGGCGATGGGAGCCCCGGTCGCCGCGGACCGCGCCCAACGCGGCAGCCGTACCCCGGTCGTGTACATCGCCGACACGTTCAACGACCGAGTGGTGACCGTACGCCCCGGCAACAAGGGGCAACGCACCGTCGTCGGCAAGTCCTTGTCCTTGGACCTGCCGTACGGAGTGGCGGTAGACCAGGACCACAACCTCTACATCGCCGACAGTCGCCACAACCGCGTGGTCAAGAAGTCCCCGCACGGCCGAGCCACGACCGTGGGTCTTGGCCTGGCCTCCCCCTACGGAGTGGCCGTCGATCACGCGGGAAACGTCTACATCGCCGACACTGGCAACCAACGAGTCGTCAAAGTCGCACCGGACGGCACCCAGACCACTCTGGTCTCGGAAGGCATCAGCAACCCTACGGCGATCGCCGTGGACCCCGGCGGATTCCTCTTCGTCAACGACCCCTACAACCACCGGGTCATCAAGGTGCCGGTGAACGGCGGGCCGTTCACCACGGTTCCCGTCGCCGGGCTGGGCGACCCGGCTGGCCTGGCCCTGTGCGCGGACGGAAACCTGATCGTGGCCGATCCCTACAACAGCCTGGTACACAAGGTTCCCCTGGACGGCGGCGCCCAGAGTTCGGTCGGAAGCGGACTGGTCTTCCCCACCGGTGTGGCCGTCACTTCGGCGTGCGACGTGTACATCGCGGACTTCAACCAGAGCCAGGTCTTCCGGGTCGACGCGGACACGGGCTACCAGATCACCATCGGTACCGGCCTGTGGGCGCCCTATGCGCTCGCTCTCGGTGCCGACCAGCGGTAGGGGCGGGCAACACGCCCCGTGGCCCGGACCGGACCGCAGGAGGGCGCACGCACTGCGGGACGGAAGATCCACCTCGACGTCGACCACCGAAGGGTCGGCCACCCGCGCCGGCAAAGAACGGAGCCTCATGTCACTCCCCCGCACCAGTCGCACCGGCAGAGCCACGGCGCTGTTGCTCGCCCTGGCCGTCACGTTCATCGCGCCACCGGCCGAGGCAACGGGACGCTCCGAAGGACACGACCAGCCCTACTGCCAGGCCCCGGAGCACCCGGACCTGGCCGCCCGTCTGAACCGGGACATCACCCATGCCCTGCAGGGGCGCAAGTCCACGCTGTCCTTCACCATCCGCGACTACGGAACCGGTCTCACCTGCGCCTTCCGGCCCCGCGCGCACTACGACTCGGCCAGCATCGTCAAGGTCACCCTGATGACCGCCACGCTGCTACGGGCCCAGCAGCAGGGCCGCCCCCTCACCCCATGGGAGCGGCTCAACCTCCGACTCATGATCACCGTGTCGGACAACACCGCGGCCACCAACCTCTACAACAGCCTCGGCGTGCCCTTCATCGAGTACACGATTCGTCGTTGCGGCATGCGCGACACCGTCTTGAACACCACCGGGGAGTGGGGGCTCACCCAGGTCACCGCGCAGGACGAGATGAAGCAGCTCAACGTGTACACCGTCAATGACAAGGTGCTCTCCCCCGCAAACCAGGAGTACGGCCTCACACTCATGAACGAGGTCGTACCCGAGCAGCGCTGGGGCACCCCCTTCGGCGCCCCGCCGGGTATCACCGTCCACAACAAGAACGGCTGGCTCCAGCGCGTCCACCGCGCCTGGCGGGTGCACAGCCTGGGCATCTTCACCGGACGCGGACGGCTGTACCAGATGGCGGTCCTCACCGACGAGGACCCGTCCATGTCGTACGGGATCGAAACCATCCAGCGCATCGCCTGGCACGTCCACCGCGACCTCAACGAGCACCATGGTGGAGCGGACGGAGCCGTACCCGCCTACGAGCCCGGATTCCAGGCCAGTGAGGTGGGTGACGGATCCTACCCGCGTACGCCCACTGAGCCACAGGACAACTGAACGGAAATGCCTCATCAGCCCGCGGCGCCCGTACGGGGGCGGGGTGGGATGGTCGTCCGGAAGGGTTCACTAGCTCCAGCGAACCCTCCCGGGCGCCGTCCGGCGCTGCCGGCGGCACACGCGACCCGAGTCCGCTTCCGCCGGGAACACGGGCCCGCATCGGCGCCTTCAGTGCCCCGAAGCAGTGGTAGCGCCGTGTCGCGCAACGCGGCCCCGAGCTCGGCTGGGCCCCGCAGCCCGTTCCTGTGGCCTCAGGTATGGGACCACCCTCGCGTGCACAGCACGAGCCGGTAGCCATCGGGGTCCTCGATGGTGACGCCCCACTCGTTCCAGTACGGGTTGGGTGAGGTCACCCGCTTTCCGCCATGTGCCTGAAGTCTCGTGACGAGTTCCTCGGGCACCTCTTCGTCGAGGTAGATCACGAGCAGGTCCTCCGTGGTGGGCCGCGGCTCGACGGGCGCCGCCGTCTCGTGGACGAGTTCGAGGTGCCAGGAGGCGTCGGGCCAACCGACCATCAGTAGGTCGTGTTCACCGGGCGCAACGCCGGCCCTGGCTCGGTACAGCACGCTCAGGCCAAGGCCCTGGGTCCAGAACGCCTCGGCCACCAGAAGGTCTCTCGACGGGCGGGCGATACGGATGTGGCTGTGAGCGTTCACGGGCATGAGCTCCCCTTCGTCATGGCGCGCTCGACGGCGGACCCATGGGCGCGGCGCACCGAGTGATGTATTTTTCGCCATCGTAGGCAGCAGTCGGGCCTTGCGACGTCGGCCGCACGGCCGGTGTCCGCCGGCCGAAGTCGTAGGGCCGTGGGACCAGGCAAGGGCCTTGCCCTGGCGCGAAGCGCACGATGGTCCTTCAAATCGAGCGACACGTGGGGAGTTACGGGTCCGATCGCTGCGGGGCGCGACGGCGATCCCTCCCAGGCCGGACGACGCGCCCGGCCCGCTGGTGTCGCCAGTCCCCACACGCGTCCGGCCTTTCACCCGCCCGCCCGTGGGCCCTCCGCACGGCCCACCGACCCGGCCAGGCCCTGCGGGGCCTGCCGAACAATCCCCATCTCCCTTGTGGTAGCTGCTAGTTGACTACCAGCCCGCTCAGTCGCCAGCGTGCAGAAAGGTGTGTCAGTTACCTTGCGGTAACTACTGTCGCTGTGCCAGATTTCCCGATGCCACCGGCCGGTGCCCCCCACCTCCACGCCATTGCCAGAGGTCGCTCGCAGACCAGGCATGGCCAGACAACGGAGTCACACATGAGACGCACCGCCATGCTCGCTGCCGCCACCGCCGCGGTCCTCGCGCCTCTCGTCACCGCGCCTACAGCTCATGCCGCGGCGCACAACCCGGTCATCTTCGTTCACGGCCTCAGCAGTTCCGCCAGCACCTGGAACACCTGGGTCAACGATTTCAAGGCGGACGGGTACTCGGCATCGGAGCTGTTCACCTGGTCCTACAACTGGAAGCAGTCCAACAAGACCACGGCCTCGCAGCTCGCGACGAAGGTGCAGCAGGTACTCGCCCAGACCGGCGCCAGCAAGGTTGACATCGTTTCCCACTCGATGGGCTCGCTGAGCTCGCGCTGGTACCTGAAGTTCAACGGCGGCACCTCGTACGTCGACGACTTCGTCTCCGTAGCCGGAGTCAACCACGGGACGGACATCTCCTTCTTCTGCTCCTTCTACACCTCCTGCAAGGAAATGGTGATCGGGAGCAGCTTCCTGAAGACCCTCAACGCCGGTGACGAGACCCCGGGCAACGTCTCCTACGCCACCCTCTGGTCCACCTGCGACGCGGCCATCAACCCTGATGAGTCCGCGAAGTTGAGCGGAGCGACCAACACGTCGGTCGGATGCAAGTCCCACAACAGCATGAACGACGACCACGGAAACTACACGAAGGTGCGGGACTTCATCGCCTGATCAACAGGCGCCGACCCCGGTGCTGCCGCGCCGGGGTCGGATCCCCCGCCGCCACTGCGACACATCGGGTGGTTGGACAGCCCCGGGGAGCTGAGCGAGGGCGGAGACCGACAGGCGCCTGCCGATTTCCGCCCGCCGGTACGGAGCACCCGATGCCGTGGGCCGCGCCGTGCCACGCTGCGAAAACACCTGCCGGTTGACTCCTTTCGGGCGGCCAGCCGTGTGGGCGACCTTCACGACCAGATCCCGTATGGGATGATCCGACCCGCTTTCACATCATGGAATTCGTCTACGGCGGGTGGTCGGGCTGATCGGGGACACTCTGCCTCCTGCACTGGGAATCGCGCTTTCGCCATTCCCCCTGATCCCTGCGATCCTTCTGCTGCTGACGAAGAGGGCCTGGGTGACCAGCGGAGCCTTCCTGGCGGGCTGGTTCGCCGGGGTCGCCGTGGCCACCGTTCTCTTCGTCGAGCTCACCTCCCTGGTCAAACGGGCCGAGGAACCACCCACATGGGCCTCGTGGGGGCGAGTCGTCCTAGGAATCCTGCTGATCCTCCTCGCCGTTCGGCAGTGGCGGAAGCGGGCGACGAGGTCAGATCCCGCCTGGATCAGGGCTGTGGAGAGCGCCACCTGGAGTTGGGCACTGCGCCTCGGGTTCGTCCTCTCAGCCGCCAACCCGAAGATCCTGCTACTCGTCGCTGCGGCCGGAATGCACATCGGCGCCGCAGAACTGACCTTCTGGGGCACGGTCGGCGCCGTCGCCCTGTTCACGGTGATCGCCTCGTCCACCGTGGCCCTGCCGTCATTGCTGCGCGCCTTGGCGGGCAAGCGGATCCTCGGACCGCTCGGCACGGCACGGGACTGGTTGAAGATCCACAACGCCGCCGTCGTCGCATTGGTGATCGCCCTGATCGGGGTGCTGTTGCTCAGCAAGGGCATCCGTGGCCTCTGACGTGCAGGGGGACGAGCCAGCCAGTGGAAGACCTCGCCCGAGACCCGGGAACAACGGTCGCAAGTCCAGTGGTCGTACTACCGCGCGTGACCCTCGTCGCCCACCAGCGCCCTCAAGGATGCGCCGCGGCGAGGTCCTGAAGGACACCGAGGGCCCTGGGCGCCTGCTCATGGGGGACGAAGAGATGGTCGTGGTGAAATCCGGCAACCACGTTGCAGCTCAGTTCATGCTCGGCCAGGGCCCCGGAGACCGCAGCCGTGAGTCCGACCGCGTCGAGGGCCGAGTGCACACGCAGCGTGATCCAGCCGGCTACGTACCCGTAGTCGAGTCCGGCGGCGTCCGCCTCTTCCTGAGGCAGAACCAGCGTCAGTCCCTCCTCCTCGGCGACGGTCACCACCGGACTGACACCTGCCGGAAGGCCACCACGTACGACGGTGAAGACGTAGCGGCCGGGGTTGAGCTCGGGGCGCATGCCTTCGAGGAGTTCGTTCAGGTCACGCTCACCAGTCATGTCGATCATGTTACGTGCCGCCACCACGCTGTTCCTCGCCGCGCTGCGGATGCCAGGGCCGCTGACCGCCCGGTGCGGGCTCCTGCATGAGTGCCCGGACCGGCACAGGGCACTGTGCCACGAGCCTGACAGGTGGCACGATGGTCGAACGGGCCGATCGGACGTCGACCACACGACCCCCTGGGACACCCATGAACAACTGGCTTGCCTTCCGGCTCCTCGCGGCGGCCGGCGTCGCCGGCCTCGCCCTCACCGCCTGTGGCAGCTCCGACGGCTCCCCGCAGACGGCGGGATCGGCGCCGGTTGCACCAAAGTCGTCCGGACCCTCGCCCCTGACGTCCGAGCCCTCGCGGACCGCCGCGCCGGCTGACGGCACGGCGGCGCCCACCCACACCGCCGGCCCGGTGGACGCACCACCGCTGGACTCGTGGAGCCTCAAGCCGCTCTGGCCCTTCGCCACCCTCGCTCAAGTACGGGAGTGGGAGCGCCTCTACCGCGCCGACGGCCACCAGCCCTGGCACCTCGACCCGACCCAAACGGCCCTGTCCTTCACCCGCGACTTCCTCGGCTTCAAGGGAATCGATCGGGTTTCCTCGACGAAGGTCGAGGGCCGGCACGCACGAGTCGGCGTTGCCTATTCAGGCGCCGAGAGCGGTACCGCAGCGGTGATCCACCTCGTGCATTTCGGAGCCGGCCCGGATGCCCCGTGGGAGGTCGTGGGCACCGACGACACGACGTTCTCCCTGAGCCGCCCCGCGTACGGGTCACTCGCGAGCTCCCCCCTGGTGACCGGTGGGCGGATCACCGGAGTGGACGAGACGATCCGCGTCTCCGTGCACCAGCTCTCCTCCGCCGCACCGTTGGGCACCTCCCCCTGCTGCGTCCCGGCCGGCGGGCACGACCAGCCCTGGACCGCCACGGTCGCCTTCTCCGCCCCCCGGGACCCGGTGCTCACGGTGGTCGCGTCCACCGGGGGGCACGTAGCCGATGTCGAACGCTTCAGCATCACGGCGGTGCGTACGCGCTGACCGGCTGCCGGGCACGCGTCCCGACCTGCTGCGCCCGTCTGCCGCCAAGGGCCCTCCCGCGCCAGCCGGTGGGTCAGGGAGCGCCGTCAGACGCGGTGCGTCGCCAGACGGAGAGACGTCTTCATACCCGGGCGTATGCGGGTGATTCGACAACGCGGCGAGAGAGGGGAGCGGGCATCACGCCCCGCCGAGTATCGCGGGGCAGGCCTTACGAGGTTGTGAGCGAAGTCGGGTGTGACGTGGAGGTGGCCGCACGGGTTCCTCATGTGTAGCGTTGAGCGGGGTGGCCAATGAGAGTGTCAGTGGCGCCGGTTACGGTGCTGTGCATGACTGATTGGATCAGGAGCGGCGTCATAGCGTGGATGGAAGGAAACCGGTACGGGGAAGACGAAACCGTCCTGGTGTACTTCAAGGGGACCGGCCTGAGCCTCATGGCCGAAGGACTGGTTGCGCAGCACCGGCCGCCGTTCGCCTACGGCAACGATGCGGCACCCGGTGACTGGGGTGTGATCGTGCATCCCATGTTCAACCCGTCTCGCAACGACTTCGACGACATCGACTACCGCAAGCTGTGCCCGCAGGGCGCCGAGCTGATGGTGTTCGTTCCTAACCCGTGCTTCGCCAAGGCCCACGGACCCAAGGCGTACCACTACAAGGACGGCCAGATCTCGTCCTGCATCGACTACGAGGGACCCGAATACATCGGGGAATACTGGCCCAACAAGATGGCCCCGCTCATCACTGCGGCCGGGCTGGACTACAACAACGAGAACCATGAAGAGCAGCTGACCCAACTGATCTCTGACCACCTGGGGTTGCCCGCCCTGGACCGCTCCACTATCACAGTGGACCACAACCTGATGGCCTCCTACTTCTGACGAGGTTACGAGCGAAGTCGGGCGCGACGTGGAGGCGGCCGCACGGGTTCCTCGTGTGTGACGACGAAGGAATGGGCCCGTGCGGCCTTGTCCCATCCTGCCTTCACAGGCATCTCCCATGCACATCTCGGCGGTTTGATCGAGGAGTTGGCCGGTCCGTGGACCGCGCGATGTGAGTCTGCGCTGCACGAGCGGCGCGGCGGAAAGCGCAGGCAGCAGCCGGGCGCCGGACCGAAGCACGACCTAGTCTTCACCGACCGGCTGCTGGTCACCCTGGTCCACCTGCGCACCCAGCTCCCGCACGCCGCCCTCGCCGAGCTCTACGGCCTGGAGCGGTCCACCATCACCCGGGCGATCGGGGAGATCCGGCCCCTGCTCGCCGAGCGCGGCTTCGCCGTCCCCGACCGGCCCGGGGTACGTCTGCGAACCCTGGACGATGTATTCGCCTACGCCTCGGCCGAGGACGTGAAGCTGCGGATCGACGGTACCGAAACCCAGGTCCGTCGCCCCAGGGCCCACCGGCCCGGACGCTGCGCGTTCGTCTCCGGCAAGAAGAAACAGAACACCATGAAGACCACCACGATCAGCGACGGCCAGGGCCGCACCCTGTGGTCCGGAGCCGACCGGCCCGGCCGCATACACGACCAGACCGCCCTGCGCACCGAAGGCATCGCCGAACAACTACGCCTCCACCCCCGCGTGAAGGCCGAGGTCGACGAGGGCTACCGGGGCCTGGCGAACGAGTTTCCCGACCAGGTCTCGGCATCGCCGAAGAAACCGAAGGGCCTCGAAGATGACGGTGCTCCGCTGACCGAGCGGTATGCCTGGCGCGAGATGCGCCGCCGCCAGTCCTCACGGCGGATCTGCGTCGAGCACGCCAACGCCGAGCACAAGCAATGGCGCCCGCTGCAAAGCTTCCTCGGACGCCGCGAGCACTACCCCGCAACCCACCGCGCCATCGCTGGCCTGGTCTCCGACCGGGCCGCCCAGCGGGCTACGCGACGCAAGCCGAGCAGCGAACTCGTGCCCGTCAGCACAACAGCCTGCTGACTCACCCACCAGCCAAGTGAGCTGTACTGAGATTTGTGGAGTCCCTGATGCCAGGGTTACGGTCCTGGCGAAGGAGAACCACCAGCACCATGGCAGCACCCCGTAAATACCC
>NZ_JBIAGC010000077.1:0-10121 GCF_042869595.1 Streptomyces sp. NPDC006879 | reverse complement strand
ACGCAGCTCGAACCGCTCGTCGCGGGCCGTCGTGTCCGCGTCCGACGCCATCGGCGTACCGGCGTCCGCACCGCTGTACCGCGCGGCTTCCTGATCTGAGAGGCGCTGCGCCCTCTCAGACTCTCCAGCGTCCGCGCCGTCCGAATGCAGGCCCCTGACCTGCATGTCCGTAGTTTTCGCGGTAGTACCAAGGCGCGCGTCCCTTTTTGACTCGGGCCGGTCCTGCCCCGCACCGCTGACGGGGGGTTGGGGCGGCTCTGCGAGGGACTTCGCGATTGCCCGCTTTGCCCTCTTTTTGCAGGCTTCCGAGCAGTAGATCTTGGGGCGCTTGCCGGGGATGTGGACCAGGGGGGTGCCGCAGTGGCACCGGGGTCCCGGCACGGCAGCGTTCTGTGGCGCAGTCGCGCGGTTCTCTCGTACGCTCGTCATCGAGCAACGTCACCTGTCTTCGTGAGGCGAGGACTGGAGGCGGACGAGCCGGGAGGTCAGAGCCCCGGCTCGTTGCCGTTTCTGGAACTTATGGGGCTGAGCCTGACACATGTGGCTGTCCATCAGGGTGCAGACGCCCGCACACCTTTGGGTCGGATGTGGTCTGAGGAGCCGGAAGAAGCCCGGACCGGGGATCCGGTCCGGGCTTACGGATGGCGGGGGGTTGGACCCTCAGCCGGTGTCGGTTCGCCACTCCCAGGGTTCGCCGTCGGCGGCGGCCCGGGCGGCGGCGTCCGCCAGGAGCGCGACGGCCTGGGCGAGCGGGCGGGACCGCAGGAACTTGCTGCGGGCGATCTGGCGGAACTGGCCGGCGAGCTTGGCGGCGACGGCGGCCGGGATGGTCTGCACGGTGCCGATGGCGGTCAGTTCTGCCCCTTCGAGCAGCTGCACGACGTGCTCACGGTCGTCGGCCGGCAGACTGCCCCGGGCGTAGTCGGCGAGGGACCGCAGGGCCTTGACCGGGTGGCGGTCCTCGCCGAAGAAGTCCGCACCGTGGGTGGTCGTGATGAAGGTGCTCATGCCGCCAGTCATGCCGCCATCTCCTCCTCGTGCTCCTTGAAGGCCTTGGCCACCCAGCCGGTCGACCAGCCCGTGAGCGCGGCCACGGACCGCTGTGAGCGCCCGTCCCGCACCGCCGCGGCGACGGCCGCGAGCGCGTCGGCCTCGCTGAACTTCTGGGCGGCCACGGTGTCGTGAGCGGTGTCGTGAGCGTCGGTGCTCACGGACGCGCTCACGGCGGGGCGGGGGGTGCTCACGGCGGCGCTCACGGGCGCGTCGGCGGCCCGGCGGGCCTCGGCCGCCTTGCGGTCCCGTTCGGCCTTCTGGGCCGCCTCACGGGCCGCGCGCTCACGGTCGAGCCGCTGCTGCTCCTCTCGGCGGAGTCGGTCTTCGCGGTCCTGCTGCTGCCGGATCTCCTCTGCGCGGGCGGCCCGTTCGGCAGCCTCGCGGGCGGCGTCCCGGTCGGCGCGCTCGCGCTCCATCTGGGCGTCGTGGTCGCGCTGCTGCTGGGCGATGAGCGCCTGGTGCTCACGCTCACGCTCACGGTCGAGGCGGTCCTGCTCACGGGCGCGCTCATCTGCCAGCCGGACCCGCTCACGCTCCGCCTCCTGTGCGGCCCGGACGGCGTCGCGTTCGGCCCGCTCACGGTCTTCGCGCTCACGGTGCTCACGGGCGATCCGGTCGCGCTCGTCGGCGTGCTCACGCTCGATCCTGGCGACCGCCGCGGTGATGGCGCGGCGCCACTTGAGCGAGGCCTCGGCCGTGACGATGAGCAGGACCGGGGCCACCGAGTGGACGCCGACGCCGACCAGGTCGCCCGCGAGCGCGGAGTCCCCGACGTTGAGCAGCAGAGTCATGGCACCGGTGAGCCAGCGCAGCAGCAGCGGCCAGGCGCCGGCGTCTCCGTCGAGTCGGGCGACGATCGTGTCGACGCGAACCACGATGATCACGGCCGCGTCTACGACGACCGGGAGGATCGGGGCGGTCCAGTCCCACGCGTCCGAGGTGACCCGCTCCACGAGCGGGGTGACCGTGAGCACGGAGAACAAGACCGCACCGACCACGATCGCCCACACGAGCCTGAGCGTCCGCTCGGCCGCGTCGACCTGGGCCTGGGTGTCCAGCATCGTCATTGGGGGTCCTCCAGGGGTGTTGCGGTAGGGGGACCCCGGAGCCGCCGGCACTCGTCGGCTCCGGGGTGATGCCGGGGGAGGGCTACCTGGCGAGATGTGCGGTCACGGTCGCGGCCAGGGCCGCCGCCGCCTCGTTCGCCTCGCGCAGACGCGCGGCCTGGTCCTCGGCCGCCTGTATGGCCGCGGCCTGGCGGGCCTGTGCGGCGGCGTACTCCTCAGCGGGGGTGCTCACCGGGACCGCCTCCCGCCGCTGGAGTCGCGGTCGCTGCTGCCGGTGCCGGCGGTCGGCCGGTCCTGCTTGACCCAGCCGCCGCGGCTGGAGGAGTAGGTGGTCTCGTGGCCCGACAGACGCGGGTCGTCCGCGGAGGGCTTGGGCTGACGCAGTGCCATGATGAGGACTCCTGTCCGGTCCGGATGGGACCCGGAGCGCCCCTGTCTTCCGCCAAGTCGAGGGGGGCGCTTCGGTGTTTTCGGGTGACCCCGAACCCCTCTCGGGGCGGGGCTCCTTGGGGTGTAGCCGGGCCCGTAGCCCGGGCTGTAGCGGCGCGTAGCCGGTTTGTAGATCCGCAGGTGAGACGCCTTGTAGAGGGCTCTACGCGGTGCCCTGGGCCGACTCCTGGGATCGGTCGGGGGAGAGCGGCTTCACGAGCCTGAGACGGGCCGCAGGGGCACCCCCCGGCACCGGCCCGGCGGGGGCCGGGACGGGCGCCGCGGGCGGGGTCTGGGCGGGGGTCGGGAGGGGGGCCTCGGTGGGGGCCGCGGGGGCCGCCACGACGGGGGTCTCGTACAGGTCCCGGTAGACCTCTGCCACGTCCCGCCCGAGGACGTCGCGCAGTTCGCTGATCTTCACCCCGTAGTCGACGTCGGAGGTGGCCGGCGAGGGGATGTCCCGGGGCTGGCGGCAGCTCTTGGCGACGGGGAAGTTCGACGCCTCCAGCCAGTCGCGCAGCTGCTTCTTCGTCATCGAGCCGGGGGAGAGGACCCCCGACTGCTCGGCAGACTCCAGCAGCTTGACGACGTGCAGGCCGCCCTTGCCGCTGTACTCGGTCTCCACCGTGGCCAGGAGGTCCAGCACGTGACGCTGGAGCCTCTGGCCGGGGGAGAGGCCGTCGTCGGCCGCAACGTCGTCCTCGAGGTCCTGGTCCTCCATGTCGTCGTCGGCGTCGACCAGGTCCTCGTCGTCCTCCTGGTCCTCGGAGACGAACTCGTCCTCGTCGTTGGCCGGCGCAGGGGGAGCGACCATCCAGGCCGCGACCATCCACGCCAGTCCCCCGCCCGTGACGATCAACGGCCGGTACGACTCCGCCGCGGCCCACCACTGCGACGCGGCCGGGCCGAAGAGACGGACCGCGGCGGACAGCGCGCCGACCGCGAGCGCGGCGCCGAAGCCGAGGATGCCGAGCGCTTCCCAGGCGGGACGGTGGATCGGGTCCACCGCCGGCGCCGTGATGTCGTGGAGGTCGACGTCCTGGTGCTCGTCGTCCTCGTCCAGGTCGTCGTCGGGGTCCGCCTTCTTGCTGCGGCGCTTCCTGCGGGCGGCCTCCTTGCGCTGGGCCGCCCGGTCGGCCTGCTTCTGGGCCTTCGCGGTGGCCTCGGTGTCGAGTGCGGCGGCGTCCCAGGCGAGGCGGAGCCCGTGCCCGGCGCAGGTGCAGCCCTTGCCCAGGAGGACCATCGAGCCGTTGACCAGGGCGGTGAGCGCGGTGGCGATCTGCTGAACGCTGCTCACAGGGCACCTACCGACTGCGCCATCATCAGCAGCCCGTCGTGGGCGATGCCCCAGATGCCGCCCGCCTGGGAATAGATGACCCCGGCCCCGACGCCGAGGAAGGCGGGGATGATCAGCTTCTTCCACTTGAAGAGGAACGCGATGGCGGTCACGCCGAGGGCGACTCCGCCGATGCCCATGTTCCCGAAGGCGCCGCCCTGGAGCAGCTGCGTGGGGAGCTGGGCCGCCGCGTCCGACATCTGGCCCAGGGCGGTGTCGGCGGTGGCGGAGAGGATGCCCAGGCCGATGCCGAGCCCTGCGGCCTTGTCGCGGTTGAGCTTGACGCGGTCGCTGCCCCGGAGCCCGGCGAGCAGCACGATGCCGTTGAACGCGGCCAGGCCGCTGGTACCGGCACCGCCGAGGATCGGCCCCGCGGCCAGCACGGTGTCCGCGGCGATGGTCAGGTCGGTGGGGTTCATGTCAGGGCTCCCGGGGCGTAGATGAGGGCGGAGACGGTGAGGGTCGCGAGGGGGATCCGGGCCAGCCAGCGCAGCAGCAGGCCCTGGTCGGCGGCCTTGCGGTCGAGAAGGGCCCACGCGCCGTACCCGGCGGCCCCGGCGATCGCCAGCGGTGCCAGGAGGACCGGCCAGGGGGCGAACCGGGCGAGGAAGGCGCCGATCATGTCGTCGGAGCCCTGGCCCCAGAACGCGGCCCCGAGGGCAGCGGCCGGGCAGGCGTACGCCCTGAACGGGCCGAGGAGCCCGCGGAACTTGTAGCCGACGTATCCGGCGGCCACCGCCGCACCGACCGTGACGACGAACCGGCCGACCGGCACCAGGGAGACCACCAGGTCCCCCAGCAGCCCCGCACCGGCCCGCGGGTCGCCGGTGGCGAGCGTGACCAGGCCGAGGCCGGCCGCGGCGGCCGAGGCGTTGAACGCGGCCCACCGAAGGCGGGGATTCGGGACCGCCTCGGTCCACGCCTGGCGGACGTCCGCCCCGTCTCGGGGCATCCACCGGCGCCGAGTGCTGCGCTCCGCCGAGGCGGGGCCCGGCTGCTGCGCCGCGGTCGAGAGCTTCTTCCGGCGCTTCTTCGCCCGCGCCTGGGCGGTCGTGGCGCTCACAGCAGCTCCAGCCGCTGGAGCTCCAGGTACAGCGCCCGCTGCTCCGACTGCCGGAGACCAGCACGCACACCCTTCAGGTCGAACACGCTCTTCGCTTCCCGCACCCCTCGGACCAGGCACAAGTCCTGGACCGGGCACCCTGCACAGACCCGCAGGGCCTGGCGCTCGCCCCGGTTCGGCTGGTCCCGCAGCGGCGACGCCTGCGGCGAGAACGCCTCGGGGTCGGTGCGGGTGCAGGCAGCACCGGCGTAGTCGACCTCCCGCAGCGCCCGGAGCGCCCGCAGGGAAATCAGCCGGTACCGGATGACCAGCTCATCCGTCGTCGGTCGGTCCATCGGAGGTAACGGCGTGGTCCGTAGCATGGCAAGTCCTCCCCATTTGCCGGGATTTGACGGCCCGTCGGACCGTCTCCGTGCCACGAAGGTATAGCACTGGACTCACGAAAGTCCAGCACTGCGTCCAGTGCTGTACCTAAGCGGGGAAGTGGTCTACCGTCTGACGTACACGGCTGCACTTGGAAGGGAGTGCGCCAGACGCGAGGGAGAGCACCCATGAGCGGTGGCGAGGGGTACGCGGACATCGCCGCGTACTACGCCGAGCGGATCCGGAAGGGAGAGATCCCGGCGGGCTCGAAGTTGCCCTCACTCCGGGAGGTCTGCGACGCGCACCAGGTGAGCATGAAGACCGCAGTCCGCGCGTTCCAGCAGCTCAAGGCATGGGGGCTGACGATCCCGAAGCCCGGCCACGGCACGATCGCGGCCGCGCCGGTTTCCGACAACATTGAGGGCCGAGTGCGGACGTTCGCACAGACCGGGCGCGCGCTGGCCTCGGGGGAGACGTCCGAGATCCTGGAGATCGGGACCGTCGCGGCCGACGACCTAGTCGCCGCGCGGCTCGACGTCGAGCCCGGTACGCCGGTGGCGGTCCGCCGGCGCGTCGTCAGCCGGGACGGAGTGCCGACTCACTACTCCTCCAGCTACTACCCGTCGTACGTCATCACCGCCGTGCCCGAACTCACCGAGCCGGTCAGCACCGGCGGTTCCCGGGAACTCGCGGCCCAGCGACTCGGCAGCGCGCAGGCCTCCGTGCTGGAGGAGGTGACCAGCCGCTACGCCACCGAAGTCGAGAAGACTGCCCTCGGCCTGACCGGATCGGTCATCGTCACCCAGGTCGTACGCACCGTTCACCTCAAGGATGACCGCATCGTCGAGGTCGGCGTGAAGATCGTCTCCGGGTCGACAGTGCTCAAGTGGTCAACGGACCTGGGCTGATCCGCCCGCACCCGGAGAGCCCCCGCTGAGGCCAACAGCGGGGGCTCTCCGTTGTTCCAGCGGAGCCTAGCCCCCGCTGACCAACCAACTCCCGGTGGTCGCCTGCAAGGGGCTCCGCCCCCTGCACCCCCGGCCACATCCAGAGGGGCGGGGGACCGGATTTCGAGTGCGGGTTGTCGGGGGTGGTCGTCGGGTCGTGGGGGGTCCCTCCGGAGCGACGGCACCGGAGGCCAGCACACCGCCACCGGGGCCGCCAAGGCCAAGCGCAAGCGTGCCGGTGGCAGCCTTGGCGGCCCCGGCGACGGCGCGCTCTGGGGCAAGCCCTGCCGCCGCTCCGGAGGGACCCCCCACTCAGGCCCGGTTCCTGGCGCGGGGCGCCGGCTACTCGCCGCTGATCCCCTCACGCGCGATGTGGCCCGCCACCCGACGCTCTATCTCCGCGTCCTCCCACAACGGCAGAACAGCAGGCGGCGCGGGGGCCGGGGCCGGGACGGGAACCGCCGGCGGTACGGCGGGCTGAGGAACGTCACGTGACGATGCCAAGGGTGCGTCACGTGACGTTCCTTCTGCGTCACGTGACGTTCTTCGGTCGTGAGCGACGGCCACGGCCACGGCGGTGACGATGGCCTCGCGGGTCCGCCTCGCTTCGTACGCGCGCTGCCGGCAGTTCCGGGAGCAGTACCGCCGGGGCTTGGTGCCCAGCGACTCCGGCACGGGGGTCTTCTGGCAGTGCTCACACAGCCGGTGCCCGGCCGCGTCCCGGGGGGTCTCGTGCTTGGTCATGGGCGCGACCGTACCGCGCGATAAAACTTTCCCTACTTCATCAAGGCCGCCCCGCGGCCCGGCGGCCCGCCCGCCGGCCGGGCCGCTCCTGTCTCCGCCCCGCTCCCCGGCCGCCGTGCAGGCCGCCGCCGACAACGAGCACCAGGAGGAGGAGCACGTCTCCCCCGACCGAAGGCGCCTCCGGTGCGGCACACCTCTGGCACTACGAGCCGACCGCCGACTCGATCGGGCCCGGGTCCCGCCCGACGGGACGCGACGACGAGCACCAGGCCGTCGTCCCGCGCAGCGACCCGAGCGACCGATGCACCCTGCACGGTCCCCCACACCTATGCATCACGACGCCGACGGCCCCAACGCGTGCCGCGCGTACCCCGTGCCGCGCGTACCGCGTGCACCCGTGCGCGTGCACACGCGTGCACGCGAGACCGTCCTCCGCCTCATGATCAACACGGGCACACCTCATGCATTAGCAATGCTGCTACAAATGTTGCTACAAAAACACACCTAGGCATTCTCCATTCGTCGGCCCCTTCGGGGTGACCGGCACCGCCATGCGCACCGCCATGGGGACCGCCAACGCACCGCCATGGCACCGCTATGGAACCGTCGGCATGGCGGTGCCTATGCGGTGCCTATGCGGTGCGCATGGCGGTCCTCATGGCGGTGCCGAGCCTCGCGGCGAGAAGGTCGTAGCACCCAGGTATCTCCGATACGTGATCTTGGTGAGGCTTGCCCACGGGGGGCTTGCCCAGCGGCCGGCAGGCTTGCCCGCGGGGGCTTGCCCAGGGGGTGGCCGCACCCGCGTAACCACGTCCGGGAGTTGCACCGGAAGGTGCGTGCAGGGGTGCATGCAGGGTTGTTTCCGGGGGCGGACCGGAGGTGTGACCGGCGGTGGGACCCCCCTTTTTCGGGGGCCGCGCGTTGTCGCTGGTGGGGCCCGGTGGGCAAGCCGAATCGGAGCGCCGACACCTCTTTCCACGCGATAGCCGGGGGAAGAGGTCCGCCCCTTCTGGGCGCCGGCCGCGGGCGTACGGGGCTCACGAGCGGGTGCTAGATCTAGCACCCGGTCCTGCTAGATCTAGCACCCCTGCTAGCACCCCATCCGGTCTCTGATCTGCCGCCTAGCACCTAGCAGGCGGATCCAGAGGCGCAGCAAGATAGTACAAACTGCCCCCAGTTTGGGGGCGGCCCGGCTGCTGCTACGGGGCGGCCGGGAGGCCGACGGGGGGCTCCCGACAGAGCGCTCCGGGGTGACCGGCAGACTGCGGCCATGAGCACCACGCGCCGCCCGCTGGGCACCGGTCCGACGACGAGCACCAGGAGCACGGCGCCGGTTTCCTCGCGCCCCCGACGTGTCGCCGCGGAGCGGATCGACAACGAGCACCAGGCGGTGGACGACGACTTCCCGGACGCGCCGATGGTCCGCGGCCGGCGCGTCCTCGGGACAGGGCCCGACGTTCATCATCACGACGCCCAGTGAGGAACCCCGGGGGCCAACACGCGCGCGTGACGCGCGCGTACGAGAGCCGCCGTCGGCGGAGCAAGTAATACGTTTCTGGGCCCAGAAACGCGGCGACCCCGGCCAGGGGTGACCGGGGTCGAAGGGTTCGGACCGCGCAGCTACCGAGCCGCGCGTACCCCTTCGCGAGCCTGTCGGGCGGCGCGGTGGATCGCGGTGAGGAAGTTCTCCGGCGCCTCTCCGGTCATCGCCCGCCGCGCGGTCTCGGCCTCCACGTCGGCAGCCACCTTCCGCGCGAGTTCGGCCCGGGCCTCCCAGCTACCGGGTGCCTGGCGGACGATGCGGCTAGCGCGGCGGTCGCGGTCCTGACGGTCGAGCTCGTCCCGCCACACAGCCATGCGGGCCGCATGGTTGGCCCGCTCCAGGCGCCGCAGGACTTCATCGGCGGTCGGGTCGGCACCCTCCGGCAGCGTCTCCGGCTCCAGTACATCCAGGCCCCACGTGAGTCCCCAGGTCTCGATCAGCGCGCGGACCCCGAGCGCGCCGTTCTTCTCGGCCGCCTTGAGGAGCGCGAGGGCCCGGCCCTTGTGGCGAGCGATGTGCCGGTACCAGGTCTCGGACGGGATGCAGGCAAGCGGGACGCCGGCGGACGCCTCCTCGGCGGCAACGGCGGCGTCCGTGCGCTCGTCGAGCTCGAAGCCCATCTCGGCCAAGAGCTTGCGCAGGCCGTTCGACCAGTACAGCGCGCGCATACCGGTGGCAGTCTGCTCGAACTCCCGCCACAGCTCGACGTCGCGCGGCGCGGCGTCCGGGCGTACGGCAGCACGGGCGATCTCGAAGGGGGTGCGGTGGCCGCCCTGGCCCTGCTTGACATCCTGGCGGGTGAGTTCGGCGGCGACGCCCCAGCGGGTCTTTCCGTCCTGGTCCTTCATCAGGTAGCGCGCCATCTGCCCGGACTCGCCCCGGTCCGGGGCGTCGATCTTCACACCGACCGGCTTGCCGTCCTTCTCGCTGATCTCGACCGGCATACGGGCGCCGACCTTGGCCAGGGCGGCGGCCCACACTCCGTAGGCCAGGTGCTGGAGTTCGGCGACACGGTCGGAGGCCAGCGGCCGGGCCAGGAACAGCAGCACGTGGTAGTGGCAGTGCCAGCCGTTAGGCCCATGGGTGACCTCCCAGGCCCGGACGAAGCCGCGGATCCCGAAGCCGACTTTCGCCTGCCGCCAGGTTCGGCCGGCGTTCGCGCCGAAGCCTGCCTTCCACGCCTGCCGTTGGAGCTCTGCCAGTTCCGCGAGCGGGTCCCGGTCGTAGTGGCGCATGGTCAGCGTCATCATCACCAGGCCGCAGCTCTGGCACTCCCAGAACTGCCCGACCTGGTCCAGCTCGTCTTGGCGGACCCGACGGATCGAGGTCGAGCAGCAGGGGCAGACATGGACGGAGCCGCAGGTGCAGACCCCGGCGTACCCGGCCCGGCCGTTGCGGATGACCGGCGTCACGCCGCCCGCGATGACGGAGACGCCGCACCGGATCAGCCGGTCAAGCCCGGACACCGCCCGCAGAGCCTCACGCAGCTCGAACCGCTCGTCGCGGGCCGTCGTGTCCGCGTCCGACGCCATCGGCGTACCGGCGTCCGCACCGCTGTACCGCGCGGCTTCCTGAT
>NZ_JBIAGC010000076.1:0-10390 GCF_042869595.1 Streptomyces sp. NPDC006879 | reverse complement strand
CCCATGGTCGCGGCGATGTCGTCCATGGTGGTTCGTCGTACCCCGTACCTGGCCAGACAGCTGTAGGTCGCGTCCAGAACCTCCGAAAGCCGGTCGGCATCCACGGTCAGCCCAGCATCTTCAACAGCTCCTGAGCGGCCTGGGCAGAGGAAGCCGGGTTCTGGCCGGTGACGAGGGTGCGGTCGACGAGGACATGCGGGGCCCACGCCTCTCCCGCCTGAACCTGCGCTCCAATGGCGATCAGTCGGTCGTGCAGGAGCCACGGAGCCTTGTCGGCGAAGCCGGCCTGCTCTTCCTCCAGATTGGTGAAGGCCGCGACCCGGTAGCCGGCGAAGGCGTTGGAGCCGTCAGCGGCTTCGGCGGCGAGCATGGCAGCCGGTCCATGGCACACAATGCCGAGCGGCTTGCCCGACTCCAGGGCGGCCACGAGCAGGCGGCCCGATGTCGGATCGACGGCCAAGTCCTCCATCGGGCCGTGGCCACCGGGGTAGTAGACGGCCGCGTAGTCGTCGAGGACGACGTCTTCGAGGCGGATCGGCTTCCGCAGGACCGTCACTTCGGCGAGCTTCCGCGTCATCACCTGCGCGTTCTCCTCGCCACCGTTCACCTCGGGCGCAAGGCTCCCGCGGTCGACCGTCGGCACCACACCCCCGGGGGTGGCCACGACCACCTCGTGCCCGGCGGCGGTGAACGCCTCGTAGGGGACGACCGCCTCTTCCGCCCAGAAGCCGGTCGGGTGCTTGCTGCCGTCCTTGAGCGTCCAGGAGTCGGCCCCGGTCACCACAAAAAGGATCTTCGCCATGGTTCACCTCTCTCCGGGCGGACCCTGCTGGCCCACCTCACTCAGAGACTCTACAGACTGACACTTTGAATGCAAAACGTCAGAACGGTAGAGAGGTGAGCGGATGCTCACCCGGAGTAACCGCCGCGAGAGTCGCGGTGACGCCCCACCCGGGCGCACGGGCCGCTCAGCTCATGCGCTACCGGTCGTCGCCTGTGCGGGAGTACGCCCGGTCCACGCGCGAAAGGCACGGTAGAAGGAGTTCGGATCCTCGTAACCGAGGAGGAAGGAGACGTCCCGCACGGTCAGGTCCGCTCGGGACAGGTAGTGGCGCGCCAAGGCCTCGCGCGTGTCGTTCAACACGTCCTGGAAGGTCGTACCCTCCCCCTTCAGACGCCGCTGAAGGGTGCACGTGCTCAAGGCCAGGGCCGTGGCCACCGGGCCCATGGCGGCACGGCCTGCGGGGAGTAGTTCGAGGAGGACGGCCCGTACGCGCTCCGCGGTGGAGGAGCCGGACTCCAGCTCGGACAGGCGACGGCTCAGCTCTGGTTCGAAGAACTCCCACATCCGCTGGTCCGCCGTGAGGAACGGCCGGACGGCGTCAGTGGCCGCAAAAGTGATCGTGCGCCGGGGCCCTCACTCACCCGGACGCCGAGGAAGTCACGGTAACCGCCGTTGTCCACAGGAGGATCGGGGACGGTGACTCGTAGCGGCTCCACGTGTACCCGGGTCGCGATCCTGGCCAGCGTCACCCAGAAGACAAGCTCGGCCAGGGCCAGCAACGCAGGAGGATGCATGTCCGGCGGCCATTCACAAGCCAACATGGTCTGCGCGGGCGTGACGGTGACGCTCACCCTCATCGGCTCGATCAGCCTCTTGTAGGTGGCTATCCGGCGCGCGGCGGTATTGAGGTCGGGGCTGCACAACGCAGCGAAGAGAGGCGGGTCGAAGACCTCTGCCGACAGGGCTCTGCCGATGGTGATCGGCAGTTCGGGGTCCCCGCTCTCCGCTTCGATCCCCCGCCACAGGGCGAAGTACTGAGCGGGTGACAGCGTCACCGACTGCCCGGTGAACAGGTCTCCGGGCAGTCCGGCACGTCGTAGCACCCGGGCGGGCTCCACTCCCAGGTCGTTCAGGAGCGCCTGCACGGCGGGGTACACGGTGAAGTCCGGGGCAGCCATGTCACTCCCCGAAGCGGACGGTGGCAGCACCGGTTCGCACGGCGAGCGAGGCAGAACGATCCCGGCCGGGCGGACCAGCCGTCCGCGCGCCGCACGGTTTCACAGGGCGCGCATGGCGATGCGGTCGAAGGTCCGGTCACCGAGCCACTTCCGCAAGGCGATCATCGGTTTCGCGTACTTCCCCGCCGCGTAGCGGATCCGGGGGCGTTGGGCGTTGATCGACTTCACGATGACGTCGGCGATCGCGGCGGCGGGTGTCGCTCCGCTCGCCGAGTAGGTCTTGCGCGTGGCCACGGCAACCCGTTGCGCGAGATCGGCGTAGGCGGAGGAGCCCGAACGCTTGAGCATCGGCTCCAGCATGACGTCACCGAACTCGGTCTCGATCACTCCCGGCTCGATGACGACCACGTCGATGCCGAACGGGGCGAGCTCCAGCCGCAGACAGTCCGACCACCCTTCGAGCGCGTGCTTGGTGGCGTGGTACCAACTCCCCAGCGGCAGGTAGATCTTGCCGCCCATCGAGGAGATGTTGACGATGCGCCCGGAACCCTGTTTGCGCATGTGGGGAAGAACTTGCTGGGTCAGCCGGGCCAAGCCGAAGAGGTTCACCTCGAACTGGTACCGGGCCTCGTCGATCGAGGTGTCCTCCATGGCCCCGTAGAGCCCGAAGCCGGCGTTGTTGACCAGGACGTCGACTCCCCCGCGCTCGGCGGCCACGCGGTCCACCACCGCGGTGACGTCCGCTTCCTTGGTGATGTCCATCTTCAGCACGGTGGCACCCAGGTCCTCAAGATCACGCATGCTCTCAAGCCGTCGGGCAGCGGCATACACCACGTACCCCTGACCGATCAACTTCTTGACCGTTTCCTTGCCCATGCCGGACGAAGCTCCGGTGACCAGGACAGTACGCATGGTGATCTTCTCCTCGCAGATGGCCGGTGCGGCCTCCTGCAACCACGTTAGGGCGCGCGGGCCGCCTCCGCACTGGCCGATGACGCCAGCGGACCTGCAGATCGCGCCACGCGCCGGGGGGACCGACCGCGGCCACAGAAGGGGGAATCTCAGTGCGAAGCACCTCGCAGCGCATGCGGAGCGTGCGCCCGCACCGTCTCCATGAGCTGACTCACCGACGGGTTGACCAGCGCCCTGCCGGCCACGGTCACGGTGGGTACCGTCTCGTATCCCCCCGCGACCGAACGCACCACGGCAGCGGCCTCGGGGTCCCGCCAGATGTTCACCTTCCGGCAGCGCAGTCCCTTCAGGGCCAGGATCAGGCGCAGCTTCACGCAGTACGGACACCTGGGCCGCCAGTAGAGAACCACCTCCTCGTTCTCAGCCATGTCCCCTCATCTCGTCGCCTCCTCGGGAGCGTTCCGGACGGGGGTCGGTGCGCGCTCCCCCTCTCAAGGGTCGCACCGAGCCCTCATCTCACCGGTCCGGCACGATCGCAGAAGCACAGCAGGATCGGGGCCGGGAGTGTCAAGGGGCGGGGAATGCGCAAGCGGTCTACCGTGGCGGGGTGTTGCGCAGCGAAGATCGAGTGGCACTGGCAGCCTTCGCCGCGACGTCTCTCCTCGCGGGCGGCAACGCGGTCGGGGTGCGCTTCAGCAATCGGGAACTCGACGCGCTCTGGGGCGCCGCACTGCGTTTCGGCGGCGCGGCGCTGGTGTTGTTGGCGCTGATGGCGATCATGAGGCTGGAGTTCCCGCGCGGGCGCGCGCTGTTCGGCGCCGTGCTGTTCGGCGCGTTGAATTTCGGGCTCGCCTTCGCCCTCGCGTACTACGCGCTGGAGTACATCCATGCTGGTCTGGGTCAGACGGTGCTTGCTCTGGTGCCATTGGCCACCCTGTTGCTCGCCATCGCACAGCATCAGGAGAGGTTCCGCACCTCAGCGGTGGTCGGTACGGCTCTGGCCACAGTGGGCGTCGCACTCATCTCCAGGGCGCCGTTGCAGTCGTCCGTACCCCTCCTGGCCCTGTTGGCCATCTTCGGGGCGGTGCTGTGCTTCGCCCAGGCAGCGGTCCTCGTGCGGCACTTGCCGCATCTCCATCCCGTCACCATGAACGCGGTGGGCATGACCGCGGCGGCTGTCCTGCTCTTCGCGGGGTCTGGCCTCGCGGGGGACCGATGGGCCCTTCCCCAGCGGGCGGAGACGTGGTGGGCCCTGGGTTACGTGATCGTCGCCGGCTCGGTGCTGACCTTCTTGTTCTATCTGGTGATCATCCAGCACTGGGGGGCGTCGCGGGCGGCCTACGTCTTCGTCGTGATTCCCCCCACCACCCTCGTCTTCTCCGCCTGGCTGGACAACGAGCCGCTGACCGCGTCCCTGCTGCTCGGCGCTCCCTTCATCATTCTCGGCGTCTACTTGGGAGCGCTGCGCAGACGAGGCTGAGTTCGGGGGCAGCCGTGGCGACGTGGGTGCGTTACGGCTCGGACCTGCGGGTGACAGGAAGGCCCGGGCTCCTCTCCCGGCGACGGCGCCTAGTGCCTCAGCGTGGGAAGACGGTGCTGAGCAGGCGGGCCAGCTCGGTCTGCTCGGCTTCGGAGAGCCGGTCGAGGCCGGCGTGGGTGCCGTTCATGGTCGATCGGATGGCGTCGATGGCCTGGATTCCCTCTTCGGTGAGGGCGACGTTCTTCACTCGACGGTCTGCCGGGCTCACCTCCCGCCGTACCAGGCCGCGTTTTTCCAGGCGGTCGATGACTCCGGTCATGTTGGACGCGTCACAGCCGAGGGTGCCTGCGAGCGAACGCATGGAGTCGGGCGAGCGACGCAGCACGGTCAGCGTCTTGGCCTGGCTGGACGTGAGCCCGGCCGCGGCAGCAGCGGTGGCGAAGTCGGCGTAGTGGGCGCCCAGCGAGTGGGCGAGCAGCTCCATGAGCTGCGCTTTGACGGCGGGCGATGTAGGAGGCATGCACTCCACTCCGGTCCGGAACTTGACCTGGTCAATGGTTGAAGTTTACCTTCTCCAAGTTGCTTGACATCCTCAAGTATCCATATGGTTAATCATCGCTTAAGTCAACTATCGCGGCTCCTGCCCGCCATAGCCCCGTGAGGAATGAATCCGTTGAAGCCCACCCCCTCCTTGACACCCGAGCGCCGGCCCGCCGGAACCGGGCTCATCCTCGTACTGGGGCTCGCGGCCATGGTCGTCTCGATGATGCAGACCCTGGTCGTGCCGATCCTCGGCATCATCCAGAACGACCTGGGCACCACCACCGCCAACGTCAGCTGGGTCACCACCGCGACCCTGCTGTCCGCCGCCGTCTTCACTCCGCTGTTGGGGCGCTTCGGAGACCAACACGGCAAGCGGCCCACGCTGATCGGCGTCCTGCTCCTGATGGTCGCCGGGTCGGTGGTGGCCGCCACCACCAGCTCGCTCACCTGGCTCATCGTGGCCCGGGTGATGCAGGGCGCGGCCACCGCGATCTTCCCGCTGGCTCTGTCGGTCCTCCGTGAGGAGATCCGTCCGGCGCGCCTCCCCGGCGCCATGGCCCTGGTCAGTGGCACCCTGGCCTTCGGCAGCGGCCTCGCTCTCGTTGGCGCCGGGCTCCTCACCAGGGGGACCGACCCCGACTACCACCGGGTCTTCTGGCTGGCCGCCGTCCTCGCCGTCGTCGCTCTGGTCGCCGTCTTCCTGACCGTCCCGGCCTCGGCGCACAAGACGGGCGGTCGTACCGACTGGCTCGGCGCCGCGACCCTGGGAGCCATGCTCGTCCTGCTGCTGCTGCCGGTTTCACAGGGACACTCCTGGGGCTGGACCTCCACCCGCACACTCGGCCTGTTCGCGGCGGCCCTCGTGATGACTGCCGTGTGGGTCCTGGTCGAGCGGACCGTACGCGAACCCATGGTGGACATGAAGATGTTCATGCACCGTCCGGTGCTGTTCACCAACCTCGCCGGCCTGATGCTCGGCTTCGCCATGTTCTCCCAGTTCATCGGCGTGTCCTACCTGGTACAGATGCCCGAGAAGCTCGCCGGCTACGGTTTTGGGGCATCAGTGCTGGAAGCCTCCGTGGTCTACCTGCTGCCCTCGACGATCGTCTCGCTGTTCGCGGCGCAGGTCGGTGGACTGCTGGTCGCCCGGATGGGTGCACGTTTCACCCTCGCCTCCGGCGCCGCGTTCGGCATCATCGGCTTCACCTGGATGACCGCGGCCCATGCCAGCACCGCATCGGTGATCATGGCCGGCATGGTCACCGGCGTGGCCATCAGCTTCGGCTACGCAGCAATGCCCGCACTCATCGTGGCCGGCGTTCCGCACCACCAGACCGGCATCGCCAACGGAATCAACTCCATCTCCCGGTCGGTCGGAAGCGCGATCGGCAGCGCGGTGATCACCTCCCTTCTCGCCTCGAAGACCATCGCGAACCTCCCCGAAGGCGTACCCGCGCTGCCTCAGGAGAGCCAGTTCACTCTGAGTTTCGCGCTGGCCGGCGCAGCGTGCGTCCTGGTCCTGCTCACGGCCGTCGTCGGCCTCGGCCGCCGCGGCACGAGCGGACAGGCCCAGGTACCGGCCGCCTCGCAGGAGTCAACGGCTCAGGTGGACGATCTCGTCTCGCGCTGACGTTCGTCCGCAGTCCCCGTCACCCCTCGCCCGCCGCCGCAGCCAACAGATGCGGCGGGCGAGGCGCGCACAGGGCAGGCAGCGCAGGAACACGGGTCCCCTTCGGTCGTATCGGCGAAGCCCCGGGGCACGACCGCCGAGCTCACCGCTCAAGCCGTCGCCGCGCAGTCACCGCCACTACGGTCGGTCGCGTCGAGGAAGGCCCGGATCTCCCCGTTGAACTCCGCCGGGTTCTCCCAGAAGGCGAAATGACTGCTGTGGTCACGCAGGATCCGCAGCCTGGCGCCGGGGATGGATTCGGCCGTCGAACGGGCCGAAGACGTCGGGATGATGCTGTCCTCCCCACCCATGACCAACGTGGGAACATCGATCCGGGGGAGGACGTCACGCCAGTCCTGCACCACGTTGTCCAGCAACAACCGACCGGCGTACTCCCTGGGTAGCCGCAGGTTCTGTGTGAGGACCCAACGACGGTCCTCCTCACTGGCCGCCGGAGTCCACATCGGATCGAGGAACTCGGCTGTGAGCGCCTGCGCATCGAAGCCCGGATCCCGGAGCTTCGCCACCACCCCGGCGATCTCCTCCAGCCCGTACAGCGCGCCGAGCCGATCGGCAAGGCCGGACGGCCAGTACGGCTGATGGATCAAGACCGCGGGCTCGTCGAACAGCACCAGCCGGGCCACCCGTTCGCCGGCGAACAGGTCCCAGTAGGACCAGGTCACACCGCAACCCGCCGAATGGGCCACCCAGATCACCTCGGTGAGGTCCAGTGCCTGGACGAGCTGGTGAACGTCCATCGACAGCCGTGCCAGCCGATAGCCGTGGTCCGGCTTCTGGGAGTCTCCGTGACCTCGGTGGTCAAGAGCCACCACATGGTGGGTGCGGGCGAAATCGGCGATCTGGTAGCGCCACTGGGCGGCCGTCTGAGACCAGCCCGGGACGAAGAGCATGTCGGGACCGCTGCCGGCCTCCAAATAGTGCAGTCGCACACCGTCGTTGGTGGTGACATGCCCGCTGCTCACGTCGGTCAATGCCTTCTCCTTCGTCACACGGCCGCAGCGCACCGGTGCGCTGCGGCTGCGTTCGCCCGCCGGACCCGCAGTCCTCCGCAAAAGCACAATCGTGACGAAACACACCTGCACAGACAAACTCCCACGCCCCTCGGAGCACTCGGAAAAGGCTTCACCACAGATCCCGCGCCCTCCCGTGGCGGCTCCGAACGGGGGCGGCCACACCGGCTCTGCCGCCGGCGCGCGCGGCACCGGTTTGAACCGGGTCTCGATCGGCACTAGGTTCGGCCTGCGCCGCTGGGCACCAGCGGCGCAGGCTCCTCGGGGGAGGGATGTGCGGTGCGTGGCACGTCAAGGGGTCTGGGGACAGTCCCGGCCGTGGTGTTGCTCGGGGCGCTCGCCGGCTGCACGTCAGGGGCAGCCCCCGATTCGATCACCAGCGCACGCGCCGAGGCCACTGCCGCCCCGGCAGTCAGTGGCGCAGCGTCCACCGCGAAGGCTGTCGTACTGGGCGGCCCGCGGTCAGCCTGTCCGCTGCCCGTCTCGTTCGAACTCGCCGCCTCCTGGTTCCCCGAAGCGGTCCACGTGGGCCTCGCCCAGGGATCCGTCCAACTGGTGTGCGAGATCGACGCCAAGCCAGCCGGACACCTCGGCTTCCTACGCGTGTGGACCGGGACCGACGCCGACGAGGACCCACACCAGGCCCTCGAAGCCTTCGTGGCCGGGCATTCGGACACCGAGTCGGTCACCTACACCGCGACCAGGACCGGAGGCTTCGCAGCCGCCGAAGCCGCCTACACGATGCACGTGGCGTCGACCGACGTCAGCAAGAGAGAACGTGCCCTCGCGCTGAAGACCCCCCGCGGCGTGGTCCTCCTCCACCTCGCGGGCCTGGACTCCCAGGAACACGAGGCGATGCTCCCCGCGTTCGAACAGGCCAAGAGGACCATCCGCGGCAGCTGAGCCGCTCCCCCGCCCCTCCTGGCCCGAGCGGGCGTCGGCCCGAGGGGGAACCTCCGCCTTGGCTGGACCCATTTGAGAGGCGGACCGGGGTTCGAGCCGTGTCCTACCCTTCCGGGTGAGTGCCGGAAGGGATACTCGGGGCCATGATCAGCGGACTTCGCGACCGCATTCTGCCGGCCGCCCAGTGTCGGTCCATGTACGACCTGGTGCAGGATCTGGACCTGTCAGCCGGGGACGCCACGGCGAAACGCTCAGCGTTCTGGACGATGCTCACCCTGTCCTCCGTCATCGCGGCCGGCGGAGTGATCACTGACTCCACCGCCACCGTGATCGGTGCGATGATCATCGCACCGCTGTCCACACCGATCATGGGCATCGCCCTGGGGTCCGTACAGCGCCAGCGGACCGGGGCGGGCCTCTACGTCCTCTTCGGTTGTCTGCTGGTGGTCGGCATCGGGACGGCGTTCTCTGCTGTCCTCCCGCAGAACTACGACCTCCTGTCGAACAGCCAGATCTCGGGACGGACCTCCCCCGGTCTGCTCGACCTGGTCTCCGCACTGGCCACGGGCCTGGCCGGCGCGGTTGCCCTCGGCCGACGTGACGTGGCCGCCGTGCTCCCCGGAGTGGCCATCGCGATCTCCCTGGTCCCGCCGCTGGTGGTGACCGGAGTGTGCCTGGGGCATCTGGCCTGGTGGCTGGCGCTGGGTGCATTGGTGCTGTTCCTGTCCAACCTCTTCGCCCTGGTGTTCGCGGGCATGGTGATCTTCGCTGCTCTCGGCTACCGCTCCGGCATCACGGAACCCATCCGGCACTCCGCCCGCCGTACCTACATCGCGCTGGCCCTGCTCTTCGCCGCCGTCTTCGTACCGTTGGCGGCGAACACCGCCTTCGCCCTGCTGCTCAACACGTGGACGGCACGGGTGAAGGTCGCCGCCGAGCAGTGGCTCTCCGCCGACCCGGGGGCCTCCGTCACCAGCGTGGACGTGGTGTCCAGGACGATCTACGTGCACGTCCGCACCCCTGGCGACCTACCCCCGTTGAACACGCTGCTCTCAGACCTCGAAGGGCAGGTCCCGGACGGCATCCCGATCGTGGTGGACGCCACGAGGGGCCGCCGTATCGACGCCGGGCGGGTCGGCGACAAGGACGGTCAGAGCGGCAGCCTGCCGGCCGGCACCGTGGGCAGCCAACTCGATCCGGGCGGTTCCTGAGCAGCAAGCGAGCGCAAGCTGCCGAGAACCGACGGACCAGCGGTCGGCAGAGCCCCGGTGATCCGCCGTCAGCGAATCCCCTTCAGCGCTGGTGACCGCGGTGGTTGAGTACGGGCATGGAGATCCTGGTGCTTGCCGGCACGGCGTGGGTGGGCCGAGAACTGTCCCGGCGGGCAGGCGAACGCGGTCACCATGTGACCTGCCTCGCTCGGGGCGAAAGCGGAGACGTCGCGGCCGGCGCGACGCTGGTGACAGCGGACCGCCATGAACCCGCCGCGTACGCGCCGCTGTTGGAACAGGAGTGGGACGCCGTCTTCGAGGTGTCCTGGCAACCGGGGTTCGTCCGGGCGGCGCTCGACGCCTTGGGCGCCAAGTCCCGGCACTGGGTGTACATATCCCCCATCAATGCCTATGCCTCCCACGCCACCCCGGGCGCGGACGAGTCCGCGGCCCTCCTGACCGCGACGGACCGTAGCCACGTCGATCGCGACCTGTACGGGCGGGCGAAGATCGCGTGGGACCGTCGCCGGCTACGCCATCCAGTACGACCGTGACCCGACGCCCCTCCCGCCTCTGGCCCAGGGCTGAGCTTGCTCCGCTTTGACGGACACCCTCGTTGTGGTGGTCAGACCGCGAGTGTGGTCTCGTAGTCGGCGGGGCTGCGGTAGCCCAGGCTGCT
>NZ_JBIAGC010000075.1:0-10899 GCF_042869595.1 Streptomyces sp. NPDC006879 | reverse complement strand
GTGGTCTTCGGGCGGATGTGCCGGAAGTCCCGGCGGACGCGGGCGGGCGTGAGGCGTTCGATGGGTGCGGGTTGCTCCCAGGGCCGGCGGAGGTCTGCGGCCAGTGGCCGGGCGAGACTGAGTTGGGTGTAGGCGGCGAGGATCAGCCAGGTTCAGCGGTCGGCCGCTTCGGGTGTGCGGATCTTCGGGCAGGTCCAGCCGAGGGTCTGCTTGAACAGGCGGAAGGTGTGCTCGATGTCGAAGCGTCGCAGGTATGCCTGTCAGAGCCGGTCGACGTCAGCTGCGTCTGCGTCGGTACCGGACCACCACAGCCAGACCGGCTTCGGTGTGGCTCCGCTGGGCAGGTGGTCGATGTCCAGGCGGATCACGGTTCCTTCGATGATCGGGAGGGTGCCGTCGACCGCAGCCCAGGACGAGCGGTGGGTGAGTTTGGGGTGGGGCCGGTCCCAGGACCGGGCCAGGGCGGTGCCGTAGAGACGTGCGTCGGTGACCGTGTGAGTGTCCGGGGTGCCCCAGGTGTCGGGCTGTCCGAAGACGAACTCGCCGCCGTGCCGGGGCGGCCGGCCCCTGGTGTGAGGCTCCCGCGGCGGGGCCGGCCGGCGCAGGACGCGGTCCGAGCGTATCCGGTCCACGAGCTACGGCCGGGCTCAAGCGCGCAGATGATCGAGTAGGGCCAGCCGGGGACGGGGATGTGCTGGTCCTTGCCCCGGCCGTAGGTGTGGCACAGGATTCGCTCTGGTGAGGTGTGGGCGTCGGGCCGCAGCCAGCAGGTGACGTCGACGGCCAGGACCAGCCGACCGTCAGCAGCTCGCGGCAGCGGCACCGAGGCCAAGGTCCGCCGCATCCGTTCGGTGTCGACTCGGCCCTGGGCGAGCGCGGCGTAGAGGCCCCCGTGTCCGCGGCGGTGTTCGCCCACCAGCGACAGCTCGGCCAGCGATCTCACCGGACCGTCACCGCACAGAACCGCATCCGCCAGCTCGAACAGAGCATCCGAACGAGCGGTGAGACAGGAGTAGAAGTCGTCTCGGAAGCGTGACAGTTCCACCAGCGGCTCTCGCCGGGCATCGTGATGCAGCAGACTCATCCTCACGGCCTTCGTGCTGGACGTGTGTGTTCCTTGGTCGGAGCACATGTTCAGACGAAGGCCGCTTCCATGTACGGCGGTTACCGAACCGAGTGATCAAGTACGACACACCGTTCGACCACGCACGTTAAAGATCAAGTTAGTCGGTCTCCGTCGTCGGCTCAGCGCGAGAATCGGCAGCATGCTGCTGCACATGAGTGGGCTGGGCGGAGGTCCCCCTCTTCTTCGGCGGCACACCGGCGTCCATCGAGATGGTGACGGCGCGTTCGGTGCTGCCGCTGTCGTCGTCCATGTCAGGGATCAGCTCGCAGAGGTAGTGGCCGGCTTCGATGTCGAGTGCTTCGTCGAACTTCCAACCGGTGATGTATGCAGTTCCGTTGGAGGAGTTGAGCCCACGGACCTCGTAGACGTGCTCGCCGGTCTCGTTGTCGGCGCAACGCTGCAGCATGAGCTTGCGGGCGTCCCGGTCGACAAGGACGATGAGCTTCATCGTTGGCATGTTGCCTGGCCAGCGAGCACCGGCTTCGCCGGGCGTGGGACGGAGCCAGTTTCGCGTGCCCGCGGACAGGGTGATCTGCGAGCGTCCGCTCTCGCTGTGGAGCACGGTGAGCTTCGCTGGTCGCTGCTTGCGCCGCGGCTGGCCCAGGTCGGGGCGATAGATCTCGAAGGGCATGATTGCGGTCCTTTCAGAGGCCGGTCAGGAGGGTATGCCTGGGTCAGCCGGCGAGGTGGTGGCTCAGACGCGCGATGCAGTCGGCATAGCCCTCGCGACGGCGAAGCCGCTCGTCTTGGCCGCCAGCCGGTCTTCCCACGAGGGGTAGGTCTGGCGGGTGGTGCCCCTGTATGCCTGCATCAGCGAGCCTCCTTGGTGTCTGGTTGGAGGCCGATGCGCGTCCCAGCTGGTGCATTGACGGGTCTCGTGCCTTGACCCTGGAGGGTGGACACCTGTTCGTGTCGTTATGCGGCAAGTGTCAGAGTAGCTGACTGCTGTTCGTAGACGATCGGTGCCCGCTGTCCGTTTGCCGAGTGCCGTCGGCGGGTGTTGTAGTGGGTGGTCCAGCGGAAGTCCGCCAGGCGGCAGGCGCGGGCCCCGTCGAAACGGCGGGCACCATGGAGCGTCTCGCGTTTGAGGGTCGCGTTGAACGACTCGGCGAGCGCGTTGTCCGCGCTCGTGCCGACCGCGCCCATGGACTGCCGTACTCGCAACTCGGCGCAGACATCGGCGAATTCACGAGAGGTGTTGCGACCACCGATTGAATCCGCCCTGGGCGCCGTTGTCACCTTGGAAGATCTCCCCGTCCCGGCTGCCGCGGACCCGGGCTGCTGCCCGGAGCGCGTCGGTGACCAGCGAGGTGCGCATGTGGAAACTCGCCGTCGCCCACCGGCAGGTAGGTGATGTCGCCGACGTACTTCGTGTTCGGTGCTGGATGTGAGTGTTTCCTTGGTCGGAGCACATGATCCAGACGAAGGCCGCTTCCACGTACGGCGGTTACCGAACCGAGTGATCAAGTACGAGGCACCGTTCGACCTCGGACGTTAAAGACCAAGTTAGGGCGCCGAGCCCGGCGCCCTAACTCTCGCCGTGCCGACCTTTGCAGCCGGGATAGCCGCACTTCGGTCTCGTCGGCCTTGCCGGCTTCCTGCCGAACCTGGCGGCCCTGCACCTGCTGGTGGCCGGCGGGATGCACTACCTACCCGCCAACGCCGGACGACTCGATGCCCTTGCAGGCGATGCGGTGGATGATGCCCAGGGGCTCGTTGCATGATCGAGTTTTGTCCGGAGTGCGGTGCCGGCCCCTCTTTGGAGGCGACACCCGGGTCCGGACAGGGGCGGACGTGATGGGCGCGGTTTCAGTGATCATGATGAGTGTCGAAGTCCCATGAGCACCTGTCGAGTCCGCGCCTGCACCTGCATCGTCTCCCATGCCCACCGTGCTGGCCCAACTGGGCCGGACTGCAGCACCGGTTCGGTGCGCGAAGAGAAGCGTGATCCGGTCACGGACCAGCCGCTCGGCACCGGCCACGACGACATGCTGCGGCGGCCACCACCTCGGCTACCAGACCGAGCCCGGGCACCGGCTCGGCAACCGCTACACATGGCGGGCTGACCTCCGCTCCCTGGGGATTCAATGCTGCAGACCGAGCACCGACGGCATCAGCAACCCCAACGAACGCTACGCGAGCAGACGCGCACCTGAACTCTGCCGCGGCCAACCCGAGTTCATCCCTGACCAGCAGAAACGCACAGATCAGATTCGGAATGCGGATGGCTTCTCGGGCCACAAATGAGAGCAGGAAGGGTGGTTTGCCTACTCTGAGCAATAGGGTACATCGGAGCCGGTGTCGTGCTTCCATTCGCCGCACAGCCAAGGCAGGTACCGCATGATGTCTTCTCACAGACCCAGGCTCCGGCGCCGAGGAGGGTACCTCCGGCGCAGAGCCTGGCATCTGGTCTTCAGGCTCGTCGGACCGTGCCTGGCCGCGGGACTATTGAGCGGTCCCTGTGCGGTTGCGGCCCCGATGGTCGCACCGGCCGTGGATACGGGCAGATGCATCCCCGCCGTCCACATCGCCGACACATTCAACGACCGCGTGGTGAAGCGGCCCGCGCACGGGGGACCCGGTACAACTGTCGGCACGCGCCTCGACTCCCCCTCCGGGGTCGCGATCGCCTCCGACGGAAACGTCCACATCGCCGACACCGGCCATCAGCGCGTCGTCAAGGTCGCCCCCGCCGGATCGCTGTTCGTCAACGACCGCTACAATCAGCGCGTCATCCAGGTGCCGCCGCACGGGGGACCGGTCACGACCGTGCCGGTCGACGGGCTGGCCGATCCCGGGGGCCCGCCCCTTTGCAGGGACGGCAGTGTGATCGTGGCGGACCCCTACAACGGTCCGGTGTGCAAAGTCGCCCCCGACGGCGGCCCTCAGAGCACCGTGGGCACCTGCCTGCAGTTCCCCACCGGCGTCGTCACCCCGGGCCGCGACGCCTCCATCGCGGACTTCAACCAGAGCCGGGTCTTCCGGGTCGACGCTGACACGGGCTCCCCGGTCACGATCGGCACCGGGCTGGACCCTCTACGCTCTCGCCCCCGACTGCCGTGACGAGGCCACCGGCGGCAGGTGACGCTGCCGTGCTACGGACCCCCACCGCCTCTTTCCCGGGTCCGGACCGACTCCACGGCCCGAAAGGGCGCTCTCTCAGTGGCCACACCGACGCCCTCCAACAGCCCCCATGTATGTCCCGGCCTCGGTGGCCGGGGCGCCCGCCCGGGAAGGATGAAACCGGCATGTCGCACCTCCGTCTCACCTGCACCGCCACGGTACTGCTGGCGACCGTAGCGGCGCTGCTTGCCGCACCGGCCAACGCCGGCACCCCCGACAAGCCCACCCTGCCGCCGGTCGAACGCCTTCTCGTCGACCGACGCGAGCGGCACGCTGCGGGCCTCGGTCGGCGCTACGTCGCCGATGGACAGCTGCGTGCGGCAGGGCTCGGCGACGATCACCGGCAGCTGGCTGGTCGTCTTGGTGCGGGACTTCCGTCGGCGCTTGCGGGCCGTCGGCGTCTTTGGGGTCACGAGCGTCATGGGCATAGAGGCTCCTCGCGGCGGAGGGGATGGACTGCGTCGAGGGTGAGCTCTTTTACCACCAGGTGCTCGGCGAGGCAGGTGTCCTGGAGGACGGACAGTGCATGGCAGCAGGCAGTCGGGACACCTTCGGAATCTGGTGAAGCTGATCACCTGTTGGGCGGGCGACTTGCTGCTGCTCTCGGGCTGATGAACGCGCAGGATCTGGGCAAGGCGGTAGTACGTGCCAGCTAGCACCTCACCGGGATGCGACCCCGACTCGGCTGGTGACGTGACGTGACGTGACGACGACGAGACTTGGCATGATGGTGTGTCAACAACCCGACTTAATGAAGTACGCTAAGGCCGTCGACCTCAGGGAGGAGGGATCGCAGTGCCCGCTCACCGGCAGTGGCAAGACCTGGCCGACCGGCTTGCGGCCCGCATTGACGCTGGGGAGTTTCCGCCCGGCGCGAAGATGCCGACCAACAAGCAGCTGATCGAAGAGGGGGAACATAAGGGCACAGTAGATCGGGCGTACCGAGAACTGGTTGAGCGCGGCTATGTCGTGCGTCGGCCCCGCCACGGGACGGTGGTTCGAGATCGGACGCCGATACGCGTACCACTGTCCCGATATCGAGGTGTGATCCGGCCGGACCGTCCGCTGGGGCCCTGGCAAGCTGCTACGGCTGAGCAGGGCTTGGACGGGCGAATGCAGCCGATCAGCGTTGACCGAACCACCGCGCCGATGGCCGTTGCGGAAGCCCTCGGCATCGCCCCAGGAGCTCCTGTCATACGGCGCACCCGTCATGCATCCATCGGAGACGATGTCGTCCAGGTACAAACGGCCTGGTACGAAGCAACTCTCGCCGCCGAGCTCGGCCTGGACGCACCAGTCACCATCTCGGGCGGGATCTACGGCGCAATGAAGCATGGCGGTCTGACTCCTCGCTGGGCCGATGAGCACGTCACTGCCCGAATGCCAACGAGAGACGAGGCTGCAGTTCTAGCGGTCGGCGCGGCCGTGCCTCTACTCCTTGTGCAGCGCGTAACCCGGGACGTAACCCGCCGCCCGGTCGAATTTCTCCAAGTCATGGGCGCGGCCGACCGACTGGAACTGATCTACGACGACCTGCCGCTCGTTGAGGAAACGCTGTAGGACGGTGGGTCGATCCGGTCAGTCAGCGATCGAACGTGCAGGGCGAAAGAGACGAGCGGGTCCCGCCCGCAGCACAGGAAACGCGAGGAGAACGCGCGCCATGAGTACAGACCGTGCGTAGAGAACGAGGACGGCCGCCCTGGTTGGACAGGACGGCCGTCGAAGCGACTCCCCAGCCGGCAAGCATCCGGAGTCGTGGTTCAGCGCGGTGACCGCACTGGGTGCCTGGACCACCAGGGGCCCGCCGGTCACCTACCTAACAGAATAGACGACGATCCGTGGGCAAGCTCAGCACACCCTTGCCCAGGTGGCCCGCGTCACAGTTGATCAGCTGATCCATGGCTCCCTCATCAAAGGGGACCTTGCGTGTCAAACCAGCGCAACGCCGCCAGTGCGGCTGTACCGACCCCGAGCCCGCACCTGGGCCTTTCGGGCCGCGGGCAAGCCTTCGGGCAAGCCCTGATGCGGAGAGTTCACGGCACAATTCCCATCAGGAGGAGTGCCGTGCACCCGAACTACCCTCCGACCGCCACCACGTGGGTGGCGGTCCACCTCCTGCCCGTAGCCGGCCGCCGCAAGTCGGTGCCGGCATGAGTCAGCACCACGAATTCGACATCGCCGCCGCCATCGTCCGGGGCCAGGCCCCGGCGCGCGCCGTCACGGTCCAGCGGGCCGTGGCCTTCAGCGGCCGCCTGACCCACCAGCTCGACTACGTCGTCTACCTCCACGTCCTCTTCGCGATCAACAGCGGCAACCAGGTCACCGTGCCCGGAGTGGTCGCCTCGGTCCGAGAGGCGGGCCTGCGGTCGGCGAAGAGCGGCACCGAGCTCGTGGGCCGGGACGCCGTCTACGAGTCCTTCGCCCGGCTCATCGAGGCCAGCTTCATCCGCCGCACGACCATCCCCAACCCGAAGGGCAAGGGGTACCGCGGGCTGACCTCGTACGAGGTGTACGAGCACTTCGAGGACAACCCGGACTACTCGCCCGAGGACGCCTCCGGGGAGCCCGAGACGAAACTTCCGGTGTTCGCGGAAACTGCTATTTCCGCAGGTCAGCCCACTTCCGGTGTTCGCGGAAACAAGGGTTCTTCCGGTGTTCGCGGAAGCGGTGTTCGCGGACGTGGAGGATCGTTCGTTTCCGCAGGTCAGCCCACGTCCGCGAACACCGGAAGTGGAACGGGCTCCCCCCCACACCCCCCGGAGGAGGTAAATACCTCCTCCCCCTACCCCCTCGGGACAGGTGCGGATGGTGTGGCGCCTGCGGCGCGGGAGGAGGAGATCCCCACCAACCCCACCCCCTCGGCTGAGCAGGTGGAAGCCGCCTCGCAGTTCCTGCAGACGCTGCCCCGCCCCTGGACCGCAGGGCGCGTAACGGCGAAGAGCCTCGCTCCCCTGCTGGCTGAAGTCGTTGCCGATCAGGGCTGGGAGCTGGACGACTCGCTGGCTACGGAGCTCACCCAGAACCCCGAGGGCGTGAAGCGTCCGACGAAAGTGCTCAAGGCCCGCATCGAGGACCTCCCCCGCCGACTGGCCCGCAAGGACGTACCCAGGCCTCGCCCGGCTGTGGCCGAAGACCCCGACTTCGCACCTGTCCCGATGCCGGACAAGGTCGCCACGATCCTCTCCGGCCTGCGACGGCAGGCTGTCTGACCCAGCCGCGAACATGACGGCGGCGGCCGCTCCCGCGAAGAACCGGCCGCCGCTCCAGACCACTACCTGACAGGAAGAGATCCATGGCCAGTGTCCCACTCCCCGCACCGCCCGCGGAGGACGAGGCGTTCATCGAGCCCACCTTCCGCTCCGCCCGCGCCCAGCCCGACCGGCAGGCCTTCGAAAGACTCCCGCCGCAGGACCTCGACGCGGAGCAGTCGGTCCTCGGCAGCATGGTCCTGTCGAAGACGGCCATCACCGAGGTGTCCAACCTGCTGGCGGACGATGACTTCTACCGCCCCGCTCACCAAGCGATCTACCGGGCGATCCTTGAGGTGACAGCCAAGGGCGATCCGGTCGACCCCCTCACCCTCGGCGACGCGTTGCAGAAGTCCGGCGAGCTGGCGAAGGTCGGCGGTGCCTCCTACCTGCACACCCTGGTGCAGTCGGTGCCGACCGCCGCTAACGCCGAGTACTACGCCGAGATCGTCCGCGAGAGGGCGGTCCTGCGCAGGCTGGTGGCCGCAGGCACGAAGATCGTCCAGATGGGGTACGAGGGCGTCGGTGAGCTCGACGAGATCACCGCGGCCGCGGCTTCGGAGATCGCCGCGGTGACTGAAGGCCGCGACCGCCAGGACGACTTCTTCACCCCGAGCGACACCCTCGAAGGCACCCTCGACATGATCCAGGCCGCTGAGTCCGGAGGCGAGCTCAGCGGTGTCACCACCGGTTTTACCGATCTCGACTCGCTGACGAACGGCTTTCAGCCGGGACAGATCATCGTGGTGGCAGCCCGGCCCGGCATGGGCAAGTCCACCCTCGCCATGGACTTCGCGCGCGCCTGCACGATGCCGCGGGGAAAGAACCGGAAGCCCACCCCCGGTGCAGGCCGCCCGGCGGCGTTCATCACACTGGAGATGAGCATCGACGAGCTCAACATGCGGTGCCTGTCCGCAGAAGGCGACGTCGCTCTCCACCACATCCGCTCCGGCACGCTCGACGAGGCAGGATGGGGCCGGCTCGCCGTCGCCGCCAAGCGGTACAGCGAGGCTCCGCTCTACATCAACGAGTGCGCGCGGTCCCTGGCCGAGATCCAGGCGAAGTGCCGTCGGCTCAAGACCCGCATTCCTGCTCTCGCCGAGATCATCATCGACTACGCACAGCTGATCGAGAGCGGTGGCAAGCGGCACGACAGCCGCGAGCAGGAGGTCAGCCACATCTCACGGAGCCTCAAGCTGCTGGCGAAGGAACTCCAGGTGCCGATCATCCTGCTGTCGCAGCTCAACCGCGGGCCGGAGATGCGGGCGGACAAGCGGCCACAGGTCTCGGACCTGCGTGAGTCCGGCTCGATCGAGCAGGACGCGGACATGGTGATCCTGCTGTACCGCGACGACGCCTACGAGAGGGAGAGCCCGCGGGCGGGCGAGGTCGACATCATCGTGGGCAAGCACCGAAACGGGCCGACCGCGTCGATCACAGTGGCGCAGCAGCTCTACCTGAGTCGTTTCGTCGACATGGCCAACACCTGAGGGGGACCCGAGGGACAGCAGGAAGTACTCGGCCGGCCTCGGTGAGCTGCGGGCTGTACGCGACGAACTCAAGCCCCTGGAGCGCGAGCTGACGCAGCTCAGGCCAAATCGGCAAGCTGCGCGACAGCCGGGCCGAGAAGGTCGCCTGGTCCGCCTGACGGGTCAGGGATGGTTCGGCGCCTTGCCGGGGTGGCTCTCACGTTTCTCCATCAGGAGCGGTGAGTCGTCCATCGGGCCTCGTCTGTGCCTGCGCGGCCGTGTCCGGAACGAGGAGTGTGGATGAGATCGCCGAGTGGGCGGCGCGGGCCTCGGACACCATGCTGACGGCCGTCGGAGTCCGCCGGCATCCGCTGCGGTGGCGCCGTGCCCCCTCGCGGACCACGATCGGCCGCGTGCTCGCGGCCGTCGACGGTGACGCCCTGGACCAGGCCGTCGGCGCCTACCTCACCGCCCGGAACACCGCGGGAACAGCCTCGGGGAAACGACAGGTGATCGCCGTCGACGGCAAGTCGCTGAGAGGATCGGCCCGCCTGTCCGCCGGCCGCAGACACCTGCTCTCCGCCGTCACCCACCAACCGGGCCCTGACCCTCGCCCAGGCCGAGGTGAGAACCAAGACGAACGAGACCGCGCACTTCAGGCCCCTGCTCGAACCGCTGGACCTGGACAGATCCCTGGTCACCTTCGACGCCCTGCACTCGGTCCAGGCGAACGTCACCTGGCTGGTCGAGACGAAGAACGCCCACTACATCGCCATGATCAAGCGGAATCAGCCGACCGCCCACCGGCAGCTCGCCGCCCTGCCCTGGCCTGACATCGCCGTCCAGCACACCGCTTCCTCTGCCGGACACTGCCGCCGGGAGTCCCGCTCGATCAAGACCTGCGGCATCGCCGACGAACTCGGCGCCGCAAACAGACCGGTGGGCGCGAGAGCCGCGAGAGCCGCGAGACCGTCTATGCCGTCACCAGTCTCGACGCCCACCAGACCACCCCGGCCGAGCTCGCCGCCGTCCGCGGCCGCTGGGCCGTCGAGGCCCTGCACCATGTGCGAGACGTGACCTACGCCGAGGACGCCTCCACCCTCCACACCGGCACCGCACCCCGCGCCATGGCCACCTTCCGCAACCTCGCCATCGGCCTGCTCAAAACCCTCGGAGCCGTCAACATCGCCAAGACCACCCGCGCAATCCGCGACCAGCCCGAACGATCCCTCCCGCTCCTGGGCATCACCAACAACCCGGAAACTGAAGGAACTTGATCAAGCCCTGACCCAAGCCGGATCTGCGACATCGCCCGCGCCGCCCTCGTCCTCAACGGAATCTGGAAGTGAACACCGCTGAGAAAACCTCATTGGGTTCCTGCCCGGGACCTTCGAGCCCCTCAAAGAGCTTCTTCAGACACGTCACCCGATGGTGCTTCAGCAGCGTCTGACCAGGGGGTTCGGGGAGTGCCGTCACCCGATCTGTGGCCAGTCGAAAGAAGCTCAAAGATCAGCGGGAACCTTCACCGCGGGCTTTCGGGTCGAGCAAGGCGCGCTCCACAGGGTTCATGCCGGCCACGACACCGCTGCGGTGCTCCCAACGCTGGCCTGCTTCTGCAGTCATAACTTGGCCCCAACAGTCGTTGAGGACAGGGCATCGGCGGCAGATCTGCTTGGCTGCCGACTCTTCAGTAGTCTCGAAGAAGACTTCCGGGTCCTCTGAGGCGCAGGCCGCCTCGCGCTGCCACTCACCGGGGCGGGCTACGGTATCGGGGGCCCACCTCCTACCGTTAGTCATTTGGTGCTCCCTAAGGCTATCCCGTGCCGCTGGACACGGGGCTAGTGTCTCGTGATTCCGTTAGCGTTACTTGATCTTGTGTGGGAGGGTCGCTTGGTATGGAGTTCTCCGTGGAACAGGTCGCCGAGTTGCGGGA
>NZ_JBIAGC010000074.1:0-12440 GCF_042869595.1 Streptomyces sp. NPDC006879 | reverse complement strand
GGGTATTTACGGGGTGCTGCCATGGTGCTGGTGGTTCTCCTTCGCCAGGACCGTAACCCTGGCATCAGGGACTCCACAAATCTCAGTACAGCTCAAAGCCCCCAGGCCAGCATGCCGAGACCTCATTCGCTCACAACCTCGTTAGCCTTCGGTCATGAGCTCCCACCCCTACCTTTCCGCACTGTTCTCACTGGATGGCCAGGTCGCCGTGATCACGGGCGGCAGTTCCGGGATCGGCCGGGCCGTCGCCGGCGCGCTCGCACGGGCCGGGGCGAGCGTGGTGATCGTGGCGCGCCGGAAGCCGGAACTGCTCGCCACAGTCGAGGAGTTGACGACGGCGGGCTGCCGGGCGGCTTGGGTGAGCGCAGATCTGAGCACGCGCAGCGGGGTGCACGGTGCGGCAGGCGAGGCAGCCACTGTCTTCGGCGAGCCCGACATTCTGGTCAACGCTGCCGGGATCAATCTCAGGCCTCCCATGGCCGAACTGGGCGAGGAGGTGTGGGACGCCACGATGGCAGTGAACCTGGAGGCGCCCTACCTGCTGGGCCAGCGATTCGGCCCGGGCATGGCCGAACGGGGCTTCGGGCGCATCATCCACATCACTTCCCAACAGGCCCACCGTGCCTTCGTCCACAGTGGTGCGTACGGGGTTTCCAAGGGGTCGTTGGAGTCGCTGTCCCGTTCACAGGCCGAGGCGTGGTCGCCCCATGGCGTCACCTGCAACACCCTCGTGCCCGGCTTCGTCATGACCCCACTCAACGCGCGTCTGTCCTCCGATCCGGCGCGGGTGGCGGCCCTGGCCGAGCGGACCCTCGTCGGGCGCAACGGCCTGCCCGAGGACTTCGCCGGGGCGGCGGTGTTCCTGGCCAGCCGCGCCTCCGGCTATGTGACCGGACAGTCCATCTTCGTGGACGGCGGCTTTTCCGTGCACTGAGCGTAGGCCCCGCCCCCGCCCCCGCCCCCGCAGTCGAGTGTCACCACCACGCCTGCGGGAAGCGACCACCTGCGCGTTCGCCCATCGACGAGCGCCCTGCGACCCAACGGGCGCCCGGTGGGGCGGTGCGGGCGTTCACGGGTGCGATCGATGCGCAAGGACGTGCCCCGTGACGGCCGAGGCGACTCCCTCGGGCGGCGACCCGCAAGGGTGCAACCTGGCGCAGCGCTCCGCGAAGCCAGAAGGGCACGCCCCCACGACCCATCAATCGCAAGTGCAATGCACGCGTGGCGAGTAGGGCACCCGGGGGCAACCCGATGCTCCCGACCCCCCGCCACGTCTGCCCGGGAAAGCGGCGGCGGGTCGATGTTCCGTGACTGTTCATCCGTCCTTGAACTGGGAATTCCCGATCCATCCAGGTGTAGCCGATCGAATGAACCCACCCGAGAGGTCTGGACCAATCGCAGTACGTCAACTCCGTGGCTCAAACGACTCGTTACACCCCCGCTGCGCAAATGGTCTATACCTTCACCGCTAGAGTGGGCCGCCTGAAACGGGCACATACACAGCCGTGGGGGGCTCTATGACCGTTCACCACCTACCTCTGCCACCTTCCGACGAAGAGCTCTACTGGTACTTCGGACCGCAGCACCGCTGGGTCCTGATCAGCACCTCGGCCGCCTTTGTGTTCACGGCGGCAACCATGTTCACCTTCGCCCTACGCACCCCGGCGCTCTGGGCCTTCCTCGCCGTCCTCGCGCTCAACGTCCTCGCCCTCGCCCTCTCCTGCCTCAACAGCCTTCGGGGACGCCGCCTGACCAGGCAGTCACACGAAGTACTCGTGCAGGCCTGGCGACCGCCCGAGCTACCGCAGGTAGACGTCTACCTTCCGACCTGCGGCGAACCACTCGCCGTCCTCGACAACGCCTACCGTGCCGTCGCGGCCCTCGACTGGCCCAACGCACTCAACGTCTGGGTCCTCGACGATGCTGACCGCACCGACGTCGCCGCTCTGGCCACTTCCTATGGCTACCGCTACGTCGTGCGCCCCGACCGGGGACACCTCAAGAAGGCCGGCAACCTCAACCACGCACTCACCCTGAGCGGAGCCGAGTTCATCGCCATCCTCGACGCGGACTTCGCTCCCCGGCCGGACATGCTGCGTCACCTCGTCCCCTACCTCGCCGACCCCGCCGTCGGCATCGTGCAGAGCCCGCAGTGTTTCGACACCGACCCGTCCATGGGCTGGATCCAACGCGCCGCCGGCTCGGCGCAGGAATGGTTCTTCCGCTGGATCCAACCGTCCCGGGACGCCAGCGACGCCGCCATCTGCTGCGGCAGCAACGCCGTCTACCGCCGCAGTGCGATCGACGCGGCCGGCGGCTTCGCCCGCCTGGACCACAGCGAGGACCTCTACACCGGACTCGCACTCCACGAGCGGGGGTACCGCACCCTGTACGTTCCGGTACTGGTCGCCAAAGGCACCTCGCCCGACGAAGTCGCCTCCTTCATCAACCAGCAGTACCGGTGGGCGATGGGGAACCTGCACCTGCTCGGCACCAAAGCGCTCAGCCGGATGGGCGCGCCCTGGCGGATGCGGCTGTGCTTCTACGAGGGCATCGTGGGTTACCTGACCGCCGCCGTGAACACCTTCGCGGCGCCGCTGCCGCCCCTGGTGATGATGTTCTGGTACCCAGATCACATCAGGCCCTGGCACGTGCTGCCGCTCCTCGCCCCGCTGTGGCTCTGGCACGTGCTACTGCCGCGCATCAGCAGGACGCGCTGGCGGGTCGAGGTGATCCGGGCGAACGTCCTCACGAGCGTGGCAGCCGCGACCGCGTTCCTCCACACGCTCCGGGGCCGGAGCGCGGCCTGGGTGCCCACCGGTGTGCGGGGCACCGCCGCCTCGGGGGGAATGGCACGCCGGGTGGTGGGTGTCGCACTGGCTTGGCTCCTGGTCTCGAACGCTGCGGCTGCCACCGGCCTCGCACTGGCCGTCGCGCGCAACGGCTGGGAGCCTAACTGGGGTCTCCTGTTCTACCTCTTGGTCCAATACCAGATCAACGTCCCGCTACTGCGCGACCTGTTGACCGAGTCGCTCCCGCAGGCGAGGTCGCGCGGCACGGGCAGGGCCCACACGGCGGGCCCCACGGCGCCACTCACTCGGCTACGCAAGCCACTGCGACTTTCCGGTGCCATGCTGCCCCGCCGCTGGCCGGAGACCCTCGCGGCCTCCGCAGTCCTCATCCTCACCGGCCTCCTGGCATCCGGGTGGGTCAACCCGATGCTTCCCTGGCTGAGTTGAAAGGCGTCGCCTTCATGCCGTTCCTCCTCGCTCCCGGACCGGGCGCACCACACAAGCGCGCCAACATCCCACCCGGGCCGCCGCCTTCCCCTTCCCGTCCCGGCGGCGAATCCGGACCGAGCCCCCACCGTTCCACCTTCAGGCCCGACATCGAGGGTCTACGTGCAGTGGCCGTGCTCGCGGTACTCGCCTACCACGCCGGAATTCCCTGGGCGACGGGCGGATTCACCGGCGTGGACATGTTCTTCGTCATCTCCGGCTACCTGATCACCGGCCTCCTGACCCGCGAAGCGATCACCAACGGTCGAATCCGCCTGGGCGACTTCTTCTCACGCAGAGCCCGACGGCTACTCCCCTCCGCCGCCGTGGTACTTGTGGCAGTGGCGGTGGCGGGAGCCTGGCTGACCGTGCCGCTGCGCCGCACGGACGTGGAGTACGACGTCCTCGCGGCGGCCCTTTCCCTCGCGAACTGGCGGTTCGTCGCACAGCAGACCGACTACCTCACCGCCGGCCACGACCAGAGCCCGCTGCTGCACTTCTGGTCCCTCGCCGTCGAGGAACAGTTCTATCTGCTCTGGGCGCCGCTTTGGGCCGTGATCGGGTTCTGGGCGGCCAGGGCGGTTCGCCGCGGCCGAGCGGTACGCGCCACGGCGGCTCTGGTCACCGCGTTGGTGACCCTTGGCTCGTTCGCCCTGTCCCTGCACTGGACGGAGCGCAGCGCATCGCTGGCGTATCTCGCAACGCAAGCGCGCATCTGGCAGTTCGGCGTGGGCGCCCTGCTCGCCCTGCTGCCCTGGCACCTGGTGAGCGGGCCCCGACCACTACGGTGGCTGTGCGGCTGGACCGGAGCCGCCGCAGCCCTTTGGTGCATCGTCTCCTATGACAGCTCCACCCCCTACCCCGGCAGCGCGGCGCTCGTACCGACCCTGGCCACAGCCGCCATCCTCCTCGCCGCGACACCCGGACGAGGCGAGCGCAACGCCGAAGGCGCATACGCAGTCGGCCGGTTGCTGTCGCGGCGGGCACCGCGTGCGGTGGGGCGGCTCTCCTACAACCTGTACCTGTGGCACTGGCCGGTACTCGTGATGGCGCAGGCCAGGTTCGGCACCCTCGACTGGCCAGCGAAGACCGCGCTTACGCTGGCGGCCGTGCTACCCGCCTTCGCCACCATGCGGCTGGTCGAACGACCGCTGCGCCGCAGCCGTACGGTCTGCGAACACCCCCGGCGCGGACTGTCGGTGGGCGTGACCGCCGTCGTACTGCCGGTCGTCCTCGCCCTGGTGGTGGGCACCACCACACTCCACCTGCTGGGCTCGACCCGCCCGGTGGATCCCGCGGGCCTGCCCCCGGGCGCCGCCTCGGGCCCTTGGCTGCTCCAGCGGACCCCGGGGGTGACGCTTGGGGACGGCCCGGTGCAGCCGGGTCCCGTCCAAGCGCGCACGGACTTTCCGCCGGACGGCGCCTGTGAGGTCGCTCCCCCGGTGACCCGCAGCCCCCAGTGCCTCTTCGGCGCCCGGGAGAGCGCGAACCGAGTCGTGCTCCTGGGCGACTCGCACGCCGGACAGTGGTTCTCCCCCGTGTTGGCAGTGGCCGCCCAACGCGGTTGGGCACTACAGGTGTTGGTGAAACAGGGCTGTCCCCTGGCACAACTGACGGTGCACAACCCCCAGCTCGGCCGAACCTATCGGGAATGCGACACCTGGCGGTCCGACACCCTGGAGCAGCTGCGTCAGCAACCGAAGCCCCAACTGATCGTGATCTCCTCGCTCAACCGCTACACCGACGACCAGGAGCTGCTTGCCCGAGCTTGGGAGAAGACCCTGGCGGCACTGCGTGCACTCGACGTTCCGATCGTGTACATCGAGGACACCCCCGTCCCGGGGACTGACATCCCGGCATGCGTCTCCGGCAGTCCCCAGGCGCCCTCCGATTGCGCCTTCACCCGCAGTCGTGCCCATCGGCCCGATCCCCTGGCGAAGCGGATCGCTTCCGGGGCCCTACCCGGTGTACTCAGCGTCAGCGTGAATCCGATCCTGTGCCCGGGCAGCGGCCCCACCTGCCCGGCCGTACTCGACCGCATCCTGCTCTACCGCGACGACACCCACCTCACCAACGCGGCAGCCGTCATCTTGACCCCCAGGCTGGAACGACTCCTCACCGAGGCCGGTGCGTTGCCCGCCCGGGCAGACGCCGCCACATCGCGAACGGACGGCTGGACCGAGCTGATGCGGGACGACTTCGACGGGCCGGCCGGCAGCCCCCCGTCCCGGGCCCGCTGGGTCCACGACCTCGGTACCTGCTACCCCGGATGCCCCGCGCCGCAATGGGGCACCGGCGAGGTCGAGACCATGACGGACTCGACCCAGAACGTCCGCCTCGACGGCAGGGGCACCCTGGAGATCGTCCCCGTCTCCAAGGACGGACGCTGGACATCGGGGCGCATCGAGAGCAGGCGCTCCGACTTCGCCCCGCCGCCCGGCGGGATCCTACGGATCGAGGCCTCGATCGCCCTGCCAGACGTGACCGGGGCGAAGGCCGCCGGCTACTGGCCGGCGTTCTGGACGCTGGGGGCGCCCCTGCGTGACGGCTACACCGGATGGCCAGGTGTCGGGGAACTGGACATCATGGAATCCGTCAACGGACGCGACACCGTCTTCGGCACCTTGCACTGCGGCGCTCCCGAGGGCGGGCCGTGTCAAGAACCCGTGGGTCTGACATCCGGTCCCCAGCCGTGTCCCGACTGTCGCACGGCTTTCCACTCCTATGCGGTGGAAGTCGACCTCTCCCCCGGCGCACCTCAGGTGAGGTGGCTTCTGGACGGTCGGGTGTACCACCGCGTGGACGGGGGCCAGATGGACTCCGGGACCTGGAAACGCGCGCTGGACCACGGGGTGTTCCTGATCCTCAACGTGGCGATCGGCGGCACGTTGCCACTCGCCGACGGCGCACGCGTGGGACCCGCCACTGAAGGGGGGCACCCGATGCGGGTCGACCACGTCACCGTCTCGACGCGCGAACCGCGCCCCTGAAGGCCACGCCGAAGGTCCGCGCAGACCCGTAACCGGCGCGGGCGCACCGCCCTCAGGAGTGGCTGAGCACGTTGATCACACGACCGTTGGGGTCACGCACGAAGAACCGGCGCACTCCCCATTCCTCGTCCGTCAGGGGGTGGACGATCTCAGCGCCCCGGTCCACCATCGCCCGGTGGACGGCGTCCACATCCTCGACTTCAACGCTCACATCCGGGGCGACCGGGGCTGTCGGGTCCTCCACCATCAAGCTCAGTTGCACGGTCGGGTTGTCGGTGGAGGCGAGCGTGACGATCCACCCGTGGTTCATCACCTCCTCGAAGCCAAGCGCGCCGTAGAAATCGCGGCTCTCGGCCAGGGCCGGGCCCTCGGACTGGAAGTTGGCGACGATGCGGCGAACGTTCATCAGTTCCTCCTTGAGGCGCGGCGAACCCGAAATCCCTGCGCTCCACCGCTGTTCAGCGGGCTGACGTGCGGGACACCACACGCTACCCAAAGCCAGCCGGCCACGGTCTGGCACAGCCGGCACAACGAGCCGGTCCCTGGTCCTGCCCGCTCCGGGGCCCGGCACCGGCGCCGGAGCCACAGCCCGTCTGCCCCACGACATCTTGTCGTGGGGCAGACGGGCTGTCCCGCTACGGGTCTGCCCGAACCCCGACCGGCTCCAGCCGTAGCAGCACCCGTGGCGGCGAGCTCGCCCCGAGCACAGCCCGGGGCGAGAGCCTCACACGCCAGATCCACCTCCGGCCCCCGGTCTGCCGGGCCCACCGGGTGCGCGGTCCACCCAGAAGGGGCAAGCTGGGCATGCTGCCTCGGTGTCGAGGACGGGCGGAAGGCGAGGTGGACGTCGTGGACGCTTCACGTAGGGGCAGGCTCAGCAGCGGGCTCCGGTCCAGAATGCGGACAGCCACCCTGGCATGCGCAAGCGCGGCCCTGGCAGTGGCTGTCGTCCCGGCCGCCGCACGGGACCGGGCGGCCCCTGCCCCCGCACCGGATCCGGTCGTGGTCGTCGACTGCTTCTCACAACCCCAGGTGCGGCCCACGGAGTACCTCCTGGCCTGCGGGGACGGCAACAACCGCCTCGTCGATCTACGGTGGGACAGTTGGGGCTCACGGACCGCGAAGGCCACCGGCACCGACATGGTGAACGACTGCCGCCCGTACTGCGCGGCAGGCCGCTTCCGCCCCTATCCGGTGACGGTCACCCTCAGCAACCCCGAGCCTTGGCCCGATCACCCCGACGTCCGGCGTTTCACCTCGATCCGGCTGGAGTACACCGATGCCGCCCCGACTCCCGCGGGCAAGGACGTCACCTACAAGCTCGCCTTCTGACCGACCGCACTGAGCGTTCACTGGCCGTTACGCCGGTATCGGGCCCGGCCGGAGGCAGGTGCGAGGGCCGCGTCCCCACACCGTGCCGCCGGCCGGCTCCCCCTACGGAGGGCTGTCCCGCATCACCTCGCCAGCCATCGCCTTGGTCGCCTGGAACGGTCTCAGCGCGAGGCGCACCAGGGAGAGGGCGTTGTCGTCGCCGGCTATGCGGTTGGAGCTCAGTGCCCGGCACCTCAGGCACTCATGGATGATCATCCACTCGCCGTCGTGGCGGGTGAACACGGCCAGCGGGATCATGCGCCCTGCGCAGCCGGCGGCGCGGTCTCCCGGGACACGTCGGTCGACGTGTCGGCTGGCGAGGCAGTGCGGGCAGTGGTTGCGGTGCGCGGTGCCGGGCGCCTTCAAAGGGACGTCCAGGCGGCAGCCGAGGCACCTGAAACCACCTGGACGTTGCTCGGAGTGCCGGTGGTGCACGTCCTTGTGCCGCTGCGGGCGTCTACGTGCTGCCCGTGCTCGCCTGAGGGTCGGTTTCTTGCGTGACATGGCCGGTCTCCTCCCTACGTCCCCATCACAGCGAGCCCAGCGTTTCCAGTGGAAACGGAGGTTGCGCGAGCGGGCGTACGGCCATCCGCAACAGCAGGAGTGGGTTGTCCTCACCGCTGACCGGGTTGGAGGAGAGCATGTCGCAGCCCGCACAGCGGTGGATGACCCTCCATTCGCCCGTGGGCAGGACGGCGAGCGCGATGGGACCCATCCGCCCGTGGCACTCGCTCGGGTCGCCCTCGGGGCGGGCGTCCTCCACGTGCTGTGCGTGCAGGCAGGACGGGCAGTGGTGACGGCGCTGGCCCTCCGCTGTGACGCCGGGGAGGGTCAGGGTGCACCAGGTGCAGACGAAGGTGTCGGCGCTGGAGGAAGGTCTGTTGTTCGGGGCGCTGCGGTGAGCGCTGTTGGTGTTGGACACCCGGGGTGCTCCTTGCTGAAGGACATGACTGTGACAGCAAGAGCCGGCCGAGCGGACCTCGACGTGGAGGCCGATCGCCCACCGTGCCCCGAGGGACGGGGCGAACTACCGGTGAACGTACGGGGTCGACGCGATCACGCCGGTTGTTCTGGTCTGAAACGACACAGAACGCGGGCGGTTACGCGGTACGGAGAGGGGCGCTCGGCGCGGTCCGGGGCATCAAGACACTCTTTCTCAACTACGAAGGCATGGCGGATGGTCCAGGTTCGACAGACAGGTTAGGCAGACTCTTCTGGTGCCGCCAACGAGTTTTCCCCGACTCTCCGGCTTCCCGTGCCCCCGACCTGCGTCAGGGGCACGGCGGTGAGCGGGCGTGTCGGCAAGGGCCGCAGCAGCGGCGGCCAGGATCTTGGCGAAGGGGCGGGCGGTGACCACTTCGGCCTGGGTGCTGCGATGACGTGTCGGACACTCGGGGTCCCTGTCTGGGGCCTCCTCGCTTCCAGTGACGCGGCGCGAAGGCCGCGTCCAAGAGGTGGACCGCACCGCGCCTGCTGCTGTGACTCCGTCACACGCCCCGCAGAGCGGGCCACTTATCCTTCCATGGTGAAAAGTCAGTTTCCTGCATGGGTCGCCGCGCGCAGGTGAGCCCCGCGCCTATCCGTCGCCGAGCCGAAAGCCACTGCCATGAACCGCCTTCCCGCCGACCCCACCACGCTTCACCCATTTCCTGAGCAACCGCGCCTGGTGATGCTGAAGCCGCTGGTCCGCTCTCCGCTGATCGATGTCGGCGAGTACTCCTACTACGACGATCCTGAGGACCCGACCGCGTTCGAGACGCGCAATGTCCTTTACCACTACGGACCGGAGAGACTGGTCATCGGCAAGTTCTGCGCTCTGGGCACCGGGGTGCGGTTCATCATGAACGGCGCCAACCACCGCATGGACGGTCCGTCCACGTTCCCCTTCCCCATCATGGGCGGCTCCTGGGCCGAGCACTTCGACCTGCTCAGCGGGCTCCCCGGCCGGGGAGACACCGTGGTCGGCAATGACGTCTGGTTCGGTTACCAGACCATGGTCATGCCTGGTGTACGCATCGGGCACGGCGCCGTCATCGCCTCCGGAGCCGTCGTCGTCGACGATGTCGCGGACTATGCGATCGTCGGGGGCAATCCGGCGCGGACGGTCCGTAGCCGCTTCTCGGACGAGGACATCGCCCGCCTGCTCCAACTCGCCTGGTGGGACTGGCCCCCGGAATACCTCAGCGAGCACATCCGGACCATCATGTCCGGCTCCGTCGATGATCTCGAAAGGGTCGCTCCACGCCCCTGAGCCCCATGCCTGCGCGGTCAGCTTCGAGCGGTCTCACCCTGTTCGGGCCTCAGATCCGGTGGACGGCGGCGCGCGAGTGGCCGTGGACCGTGCCCGCCCTCGCACCGGGCGCCCTCAGACGCTGAAGGCGGAGGTCAGCCCCTGGGTCTGTAGCCAACGCGACAGTGCACGGCCGATGGCGTCCGGCTGGTCTTCGGGAGCGTGGTGTCCGGCCGGGCCGCAGTGCTCGACCTCCAGGGAGGCGATGTTCGCCCGGCTCCAGCCGATCACTCTCTCCTCGATCAGGAGGGTCGGTGAGGAGTCGAAGGTCAGCAGCAACTTGGGGACGTCCGCACTGCGGGCGAGCCAGGCGCCGTAGACGCCCATCCGGGCGACGACCTCGGCCGGCTCGCCGTCGAGGGGCGTCATCCGTGGCCACGCCAGCAGAGGACGTCGGCTCTCGGGCGTCGGGTAGGGGGCCCGGTACGGTTGCGCCTGCGCCGCGGTGAGCGGGTTCAACACGCCTCCCTTGAAGGCAGTTTCAAGGAGGAGGTTCTTTGCGAGGACGAGGTCCTCGCCGACTCCAGGCGTACGGAAGGCCTCGAAACGGGCCCGTGCGGCCGGAGCGAGCTCTTCGGAGGTCAGCGGTTTGAGCATCGTCTCCATCAGAGCCACCCCCCGCACCTGAGCCGGATTGCGGGCCGCCCAGTCGAGGGCGAGTACACCGCCCCAGTCGTGGCCGACGAGGACGACCTCGCGTAGCTCCAGCGCCTCGAACCAGGCACCGAGGTAGCGGGCTTGGTCGGCGAAACCGTATTCGATGTCGGGCTTGCCGGAGGCCCCCATCCCGATGAGGTCGGGAGCGAGTGTGCGGGCCTGGCCGCGGACGTGCGGGGTGACGTTACGCCAGAGGTGCGATGAGGTCGGGTTGCCGTGCAGGAAGACCACCGGCGATCCGTCGCCGGTGTCCGTGTAGGAGATGTGGGAGTCGATGACGTCAATGACGGGCATGTTCGGCGGTCCTCTCGCAGGGGCCCGGCTCTACGGGGCCGACACTCGGTCACGCGGTACATTGCGTTAGTTCGGCTAACATTTGCCGCACCAACGAATTCACCGGAACCGTACATCGTTCGGCGCACCAACACAACGGAGTAGGATCGCCGCATGAGTACCAGGCCCGTATCACCCGCTCCCGCACCGAGCGCCTCCACCAGGACGCGCGCCAAGGACATGGCCGACCAGACCGCCCCCGAGCGGGTACGTGGTCTACCGAGCAGGCTGCTCTCGCTCACCACGCTCCAAGCCGAGCGGCTGGTGGGCGCGGGCCTGGCCACCGAGAACGTCCGGACCTGGCATTTCGTGGTCCTCGTGGCCCTCACCGAGGCCGGCCCCGCAAGCCAGTCGACGCTAAGCCGCCGCACCGGAGTCCACCGCAGCGACATGGTCGCCGTCATCAACGACCTCACCGAGCGTGGCCTGGTGCAACGGGCCCCGGACCCTGAGGACCGTCGCCGTAACGTCATCACCGTGACAACCGAAGGCCGCAGCCAGCTACGCCGGCTCGACGAGATCATCAACGCGGCGCAGGACGAACTGCTGGCTCCCCTCAGCCAAGCCGAACGCGGTCAGCTCACCGAGCTACTGAGGCGCGTCCTGGACCACCACGTCAAGGCCGCACACCACGAAGGGAAATGAACACACCGGCCAGTGAGACAGGGCAGCGGTGGACGAGGTGGCGCAGGCTCAAGTCGCGGCCGAAAGGAACTGCGTCCAACGCTCACGGTCGACGAAGCCGTAGTGTCCCGCCCCGGCCCATACGTGCCCCGTCCCGTTGGGGAGCTCCTCGGCGACCCGCTCGGGCATCCTCGGGGAGATGATGTCGTCGGCATCACCGTAGAACACCTCGATGGGCTGCCGAACGTCCTCCAGGACAAATCCCCAGTCCCACAGCGCAAGAGTCATCTCGTAGGTCCCTTCACCCTCGTGGGACATCCCCTGCTCGAAGCTCGCCTCGAACATGGCTCGCTGTGCGGGGTCGTCGAGTAGCGTCGCGGCATCGGAAGGGTCGTCCTCGGCGACCGACTCCACGTAGGAGGGCAGATCCTTCAGGACCTGCGTGGAGCTGCCCCGGTAGGCCCACCGCAGCAGGTGGTGCAGACGGTGGATCTTGGCTATCAACTTCAGGTCCCGCATCACCAGTTGCCTGCGCATGAACGGGTCGCTGAAATCGCCGACGGGCGAGGCCAGGACGCCCTTGGACACCCGGCCGGGCAGGCGGCATGCGACTGCGAGGGTGTGGGGAGACCCGCCCGAGTGCCCAGCTACCGTGAATTCCTCAAGGCCGAGGTGGTCCGCGAGTTCCTCCACATCCCGCCCCCAGTCCGCCATCTTCCGGCCGGGCTTCGGCGATGATCCACCGACGCCCGGTTGATCGGGTGCGATGACACGGACGCCGAGCGACGCCGTGAGTGCGTCGTCTGGGCTTGATCCGCTTTGACGGACACTCCTGATCAGGGGCTTCGCCCCCGGAAGGATGATGTCCATCATGGAGAGCATGGGGAAGAAGAAGCC
>NZ_JBIAGC010000073.1:0-12817 GCF_042869595.1 Streptomyces sp. NPDC006879 | reverse complement strand
TCCACGGGTGTCTCAAGACCCGCACCCCCTACGACGAGGCCACCGCGTGGTCACACCACGCAACCCTCGCCACCTCCGCTTGACATCCCTGCGCCATGGGATGTCTGACCAGCAAGAATGAGGATTGTCGAGGTCCTTGTTCCTGCCACCGCCGGAGGCACTTCCCAGGTGAAGCACTCTATCGGGTCCTACCCCCGCGTCCGTGTCCAGGACGACGGCCGCCAGGTCGTCTCCCAGGCCGGGGCGGTCCTGCTCATTGAAACGGCCCGCAAGACCGGCCTTGACCAGGCCATATCCCAGGCTCTGGCTCCGTGGCGGAGACCTCGGGCCGTCCACGATCCCGGCAAGGCACTCCTGGACGTCGCCCTGGCGGTCGCACTGGGCGGGGACTGCCTCGCGGACGTCGCGATGCTGCGGTGTGAGCCGGCCGTCTTCGGCCCGGTCGCCTCCGACCCGACCATCTCCCGCCTGATTGACACCCTCGCCGCCTCCGGCGAGAAAGCCCTGCAGGCCATCCGGTCCGCACGCTCCGAAGCCCGCCATCGTGCCTGGTCGTTGGCCGGCAAGAACGCCCCGGACGCCGACGGCCAGGTCGTCATCGATCTCGACGGCGTCCTCGTGATCGCCCACTCCGACAAGCAGGGCGCGGCCCCGACCTGGAAGAAGACCTACGGCCATCACCCCCTGACGGCCTTCCTCGACCACGGTCAGGGCGGAACCGGAGAGCCCGTCGCCGCCCTCCTCAGGCCGGGGAACGCGGGCTCCAACACGGCCGCCGACCACATCACCACCGCCCGCCTCGCCCTGGCCCAGCTGCCGAAGAAGTACCGGCGCGGGCGGCAGACCCTCATCCGCTGCGATTCCGCCGGCGGCACCCACGATTTCGTGGCCTGGCTCGCGAAGCGAGGCCGATGGCTGTCCTACTCGGTCGGCATGGTGATCACCGAGGCCATCCACAGCCACGTCCTCAAGATCCCGGCCCCGGCCTGGACCCCGGCCATCGAAACGGACGGCGAGGTCCGCAACGGCGCCTGGGTCGCCGAACTCACCGGCGATGTCCTCACCGGCTGGCCGAAAGGGATGCGGCTGATCATCCGCAAGGAACGACCGCACCCCGGTGCCCAGTTGAGGATCACCGACGCGGACGGCATGCGGATCACCTGCTTCGCCACCAACACTCCCGACCGGCCGATCGCCGCCCTCGAGCTCCGCCACCGACTGCGGGCCCGGGCCGAGGACCGCATCCGGGCCGCCCGCGCGACCGGACTGCGCAACCTGCCCCTGCACCACACCGCCCAGAACAAGGTCTGGCTGGAGATCGTCCAGATCGCCCTCGACCTGCTGGCCTGGATGCCCATGCTCGCCCTGACCGGCCAAGCCCGCCTCTTCGAGCCCCGCCGACTGCGGTTCTGCCTGTTCTCCGCGGCCGGCCAGCTCGTCACCACCGGCCGGCGCCGCATCCTCCGCCTCGCCCACCACTGGCCCTGGACCGGCGAGATCACCGCCGCACTCGAACGGCTTGCGCTCCTACCCAACCCCGGCTGACCAGCGGATCCGCCTGTCCCTACGAGAAGAGGACCCAACCCGGAGCAGTGGAACCCGACGTCCACCCGAGGCGACACTCGGGCCCTCGGAATGCCCGCCATCAGCCACCGAAAGCGAAACGGTCCACCGACTCCGTCGGCGGACCGTCATGCAAGATCGAGGCTAGATGGGTGAGTCCGATGTTTTCAGTGGTCGTAGGCGGTCAGTGATCGTTTGACTGGGGCGTTGGTGGTCCAGTTGTGCCAGAGGCTGGCGGCGAGGGCGAGGAGTCGTTGGCCGGTGCGGGCGAAGACTCCGGCCGGGGTTCTGCCGCCGTGCTGTTCCAGGCTGAGCTGGCCTTTGAGGGTGTCGATGACGGCTTCGATCCACTGCCGGACCCGGGCGATCTTGCCGTGCCGGACCGGTTCGTCCTTGCGGTCCGGCCGCACGAGATGGGCTCCGAGGCGCTCGCTGACGAAGGTCTCGAACTCCTTCCCTGCAAAGCCCTTGTCCGCCAGGATCACCTGCCCGGCCCGGACGAGGTGGTGGTCGCGTTCCAGCAGCGCGGCCATCACTTCGCGTTCGCCGATCTTGGGGTTGGCCAGGCACCAGGTGACGGGCATGCCCTCGGCGGTGGTGACCAGGTAGAGGCGGAAGCCCCAGAAGAAGCGGGAGTGGCTGCGGCAGTAGCCGTAGCCGCAGTGGTCTGCGAGGTCGGAGCGTTTGACGGTCTCGCGGGAGGCCGCGCAGGGCAGCGGGGTGGAGTCGATCAGCCGCAGGTCGTCGTGCCAGGTCGGGACCTGCCTGGCCAGTGCTTCGATGACGTGGCTGATCAGTGGTCCTGCGGCGTTGAGGCGCTTGTTGTAGGCGGACTGCTGGGGCAGGTAGCGGAAGAGGTGGCCGAGGCGGGCGTGGGCGAAGCGGATCCAGTGCCGGGCCGAGGGGAAACCGAGCAGGACCTGGGCGACGGCCAGGCACAGCAGTTCGGCGTCTGTCAGTTTCGGGGGTCGCCCGATCCGGCGACGAGGGGCTACATGGTCGTCGATGAACACGTACAGTGCCGTCAGAAGGGCGTCCAGGTTTGTCTTCACACACTGACCAACGGGCGCCCTTCGCCATGGTCGCGATCAGCACGGACATCGGACTCATTCATCTAGCTGTCGCCGGCAGCGCCGCGGTTTCGGCGGTCGGTCTGCTGGTAGATGTCCGGAAGGCCATCGGCGTCTTCATCGAGAGTCTCGGCCTCCCACAGGCGGCGGTAGATCCCGTTGCGGCGCTTGACCAGCAGCGCGGCCACGGCTGCGGCGATCAGCGAGCCGATCAGGACGGCGGCCTTGATGTGCTCGGCATCGGCCGGGTCGGGGAAGGCGAGCTCGCCGATCAGCAGGGCCACGGTGAAGCCGATCCCGGCCAGCACCGCCACGGCGAGCACGTCCGCCCACGCCAGGTCCGGGTTGAGGCGGGCCCGGGTGAACCGGGCCGCCAGGTAGGTGCCGGCGAAGATTCCCACGGTCTTGCCCACGACCAGGCCGAGGACCACGCCCAGCGGCTCCGGGCGTGTGAACACCTCGCCCAGTGAAGCGGCCGAGATGGCCACCCCGGCGGCGAACAGGGCGAACAGCGGCACGGCCACACCGGCCGAGACCGGCCGCAGGAGGTGCTCGGTCCGCTCTCCGGGCGATGCCTTCTCGCCCTGGTCGCGGGTGGTGCGCAGGATCAGGCCCATCGCCACGCCGGCCACGGTGGCGTGCACCCCGCCGTTGTACATCAGCACCCAGATCGCCAGGCCGAGGGGCACGTACCACCACCAGCCGCGGACCCGGTAGCGCTGGAGCAGGTAGAAGACGACCAGCCCGGCCACCGCACCGCCGAGCGCGGCCGGGTTGAGGTCGGCGGTGAAGAAGACGGCGATGACCAGGATCGCGCCCAGGTCGTCGACCACGGCCAGGGTCAGCAGGAAGGCCCTCAGGGCGGAGGGCAGGTGGGTGGAGAGCACCGCGAGGACTGCGAGCGCGAAGGCGATGTCCGTGGCCATCGGCACCGCCCAGCCCTGCGCTCTTCCCCCGCCGAGCCCGGTGGTGGCGAGGTAGAGGGCGGCAGGGACGGCCATGCCGCACAGTGCGGCGACCACCGGCAGGGCCGCGGTGGCCGGGGTGCGCAGCTCGCCCACCACCAGCTCGCGTTTCAGCTCGATCCCGGCGACGAGGAAGAAGACGGCCAGCAGGCCGTCGGCGGTCCAGTGCTCCACCGAGAGGTCCAGGCCGAGCGCGGGTATGCCGAAGTGGGCGTCGCGTATCTGCTCGTACGTTCCGCTGATGGGGGTGTTCGCCCACACGAGCGCCACCACGGCCGCCGCCAGCAGCACCAGCCCGCCGACCGTCTCGGTGCGCAGGGCCCGCGCCACCCGTACACGCTCCGGCCACGGCAGCAGAGCGAGGAAGACGGAACGCTCACGCGGGGCAGCAGGCATACGGGTCCTCCGGGGCACCGGCAAATGGCACACGCGCCCTTGTTCGCTGACCAGGCTTCCCGGCACACCCCGCATCTCTTGCCGCGTTCTTCACACACTGTCGGTCCCCACCTGCCAGGGCGGGACGAGCACCCTCGGGGATGCTGCTCTTCAGCTTCGGCGGCGGGCGGCAGGGTCGCGCTCGGCGATGTGCCGGTCCACCGCGTCGACGCCTGGACGCACGTACCGCTCCAGGGAACGGACGGAAGCGTGCCGGGAGCGCGCGAGCAGCATGGCGGTGAAGGGGCCCGTCCTCGGCGTCGTGGGTCGGGGGCGCTACGGCGGAGCCGGTACAGGATCGATACGGGCGCGGCAGGGTCCTCACATCACCGGAGCGGGCGGTGGCGGGCGGAGCGGCGGGTACGCAGGGCCATGTAGAGGAGGTCCGCCACGAGTACCGCGATGCCGATGAACAGCAGGAAGAGGAGTCCGTCGGCGACGGCGCCGATGAGGCCCAGGATGATCGCGACGATGATCAGGGCGAGGAAGAGTGTCATGGGGCCGCCTCCCGGCGGTCGGGTGCTCAGCGTCGGGCGAGTTGGCGTTCGCCGTTCGCCCCGGGTTCGTAGGTGAGGCCGTAGTGGCGGAAGACGGCTTCCTCGTCCTCGAAGGGCAGGACGTCGTCGGTGCCGATGGAGGGGCTCCGTTTCACCAGTTTCCTGTCGTGGGCGACCCGCACGTACCCCGGTCCCACCGTCGCCCCCTCCAGGGGGACGAACACCAGGCGGTGCCGGGTGGGCAGGCCGACGCGGACCGTGGCCATGGCCGGTTCGTCGGTGCCGGTGTCGACGTAGACGGATTCCAGTTCACCGATCTTGTGGCCACCCGGGTCCACCACCGCCTGGTTGCGCCACTCGCGGATGTCCGCCGTCTGGATCATGCCTCTCCTCCCTGCTCGGTCGTCGGTGGGGGAAGTGGGGCGACGAGGAGCTCGGTGGCCGGCGTGATGTTGTCGGCGCGGACCGCACGGGCCATGGCCGTGCGGGCCGCATCGGGCTCCGTGTCCGGCGGCACCACCATCAGCGCGAAGTGGTCCTTGTCGCCCCGGGTGATCAGGACGGTGTCGTCGCCGACGGGGAAGGAGTCGATGCGGACGACCCGGTCGTCGACGGTCACCCGGGTCGGAATCCCGTCCCACGCGGTGGCGTCCAGGCCGACCCGGGTGATGGGGCCGAGGTGTTCGGTCAGGACGGACACCAACGCGGGGACCTCCTGCTCCACGTCTCGGGTGCGCGGCCACCAGGCCCCGTCGAGGACACCCTGCCGCGAGTGCGTGGTCTCCAGCCGGAGCAGCACCGTACCGGGTCGTACCGCCTGGTGGATCGCGTCCGGCAGGAGCAACGGGGGCGGGATGTCTGAGTCGGTCATGGTGGATCCGCTCGTCTACGGGTGAGGTACCGCGGCCCGCCGCGGCCGGGGCCGGGGCTACGGCAGGCCGCCGACGTGGCGACTGCGCCGTCATCTCACGGTAACCCCGGCTCCCGCAGGTCCGCCTGTCGCCGCACACTCGTCCGCACGAACCGAAAGTACCTCCCCGTATCAGGCCGAAAACGGGCTGATCAGACGTACGCTGGAAGTACCGGAAGTACTTCGAGCACCAGCTTCCACGCAGGTGTCATTTCCGGGGAACACGAAAAACCGGGCTGCCGACGGGCAGCCCGGGGGCAGGTCCGTCATGACCACCACCCTCGACGGGACAGCGAACCGCGCCCTCACCCTAGGACTTCCGGCCCGCTTGTCGCTCACCCCGAAGACCACTCTCGCCGGTCGGCTCGACGGCGCCTGGTGGCCCCGTTCACGCGACCTGGCAGCCGAGCTGCCGGCGCTGGCCGACGCCCTCGAAGGACGCTGGGGCCGCATCACCCGCGTCCTGGTGAACCCCGCCCACTGGCCGGTCGTCCCGCACAAGGTCGCCGTCACCGGCCACCTCCTGCACGTGGGCTGGTTCACCGAGCAGGACCCCGACAAGATCATCTTGCTGTCCTACACGACGGGCCGCTGCGACCTGCTCGTCATTCCGCCCGAGACCGAACCCGCCTCAGCGGCCCGGCTGCTGACCGCCGCCGCACTCCCCGGCAGCACCCTCGCCGCGGGCTCGCTGATGTCCGGAGAGGCCGCGACCAGCCGCCGTATACGGGAGGCACGGAACGGCGAAGACGCCTGGGAGAGCGAGGGCGGAGCCGCCCCGGCGCCCCAGCCGCACCCGGTGATGCACTCGGCGGCGCACCCCGTCGTCGGCGCGCGGATGATCCCGCTGCCGGAACACACCGGGAGGTGAGGACATGGAGACCGTGATCACGCTCGTGGTAGCCGCACTTCTGATCGCGCTCGGCACACGCCTGATCCACCGGCTCAACGCCCAGCACGACGCACGCATAGCGGCCCACCACTTCAGCGACCCCTACCCCTCCCTCAGCCGTCCCCCCGGCCACGGCAACCCCAGGCCGCCCGAACGGATCGCCGATCGTCGGCCTACGGGCACCTGGCCCTGACCTGCCTGACCTCAGACCACTCCTCCGACCGAAGGCCGCGGGTGGGGCACCCGACACCCGGGACAACCCACCGGCCGGCCTCTCGTTCCTGTCCCGAACGGAGCACACCGTCTTGGACCCCACCGAGAACGAACCACTGCCGCAGGGGGGACACGCCGAGATCCGTATCGTCTCCGCCACCCCCAAGGCCGCCCGCGCGGTCGCCGAGGTGATCCGCCGGTGCTTCGCCGGCGCGGAGCAGCGCAGCTACCCCGTGCCGGGCGGCGGCACACGGCTCCACCTCACCGTCGACACCGAGACCGCCGCCGCACCCGCCCGCACCTGGCTCGCCACCAGCAGACAGCCCACCGGCTCCGGACCTCACACCGAGGAACCCTGACCGGTCACGAACGACCGCCACGCACGACGACAGGACCACGCGGCCATGGCGACACTCCACGAGCGGCAGCGGTACCGCCGACAGATCCTCCAAGCGCTCTACGCGGCCGCCGAAGGCAACCGCCTGCTCGGCATCACCGGAGCCGCGCTCAACCACGACCTGCGCATCCCGGAGCAGGACCTCGCCGCCGCCTGCTCCTACCTCGCGGGCGAGGGACTGGTCACGGTCGACTGGGAGCCGGGAAACACACCCGCGATGGTCTCGCTCACCCACCAGGGCATCCGCCTCATGGAAACGGAGGAAGAAGAGGGCGACTGAACGGGTCCACCTCCGGACCCGGCGGGTCGGCCGCATGCGGCCGGTGCCCCCGCACGGTGGCCCGGTGGCCGGGTGGCGTGACCTGCCGCCGAGAAGCATCCTGGAGGCCACGTCTCTGGCGCGGGCCGTTCCGGCACCGGTCGCGGTGCGGTCGCGGCACCCCACCCGCCCCGTACGGCAGGACCGGGCGAGGTCATCGCCGCTCTGTTGGAGGCAACGGGATGACCGTCGGACCGCTCGGAGAATCCGATCGCTCGGAGAGCTTCGGCGAGGAGCTCCTGGGAGGGATCCTGGACCGGGCACACGAGCTGCCACCCCACCGGGTCGGGCTGGTCGTCGCCGAGACGGTGGGCCGGCTGGGCGGCAGGAATCCGCAGATCCTGCTCCAGGACTATCAGCAGCAGAGGCTCGTTCCCCTGCTCTCCGAAGGGCTGACAGGCGGCGAGCCGCTGTCCATCGACGGCTCGGACGCCGGCAGGTGTTTCCTCACGTCGCTCCCGGTCGAGCTGGCGACGGCCGACGGAGTACGCGTCCACGCACCGCTGCTCGACGGCGGTGACCAGGCCGGCGTCCTGGCCGTCACCCTGGACACGGTCGACGACGACGACCGCCGACTCCTGCGCCGGATCGCGGGCCTGGTCGGTGAACTCCTGCAGACCAAGAACGGCCACACCGACCTCCTCTTCCGCACCCGCCGCAGCGAGCCGATGAACGTCGCTGCGGAGATCCAGTGGTCGCTCCTGCCGCCGCTGACCATGACCATGCCGCGCGTCGCCGTCGCCGGCGTCCTGGAACCCGCCTACGACGTGGCCGGCGACAGCTTCGACTACGCCCTCAACGGCGACACCCTCCACCTCGCCATGATCGACGCCATGGGCCACGGCCTGGACGCCGCGACCATGGCGACCGTCGCCATCGGCGCCTACCGGCACGCCCGCCGCACCAGCGTCGAACTCTCCGAGATCTACCTCTTCATGGACCGGGCCGTCGCCGAACAGTTCGCCCCCGACCACTTCGTCACCGCCCAGATGATGCGGCTGGACACGACCACCGGCCGTCTCCAGTGGGTCAACGCCGGACACCCCGCCCCCGTCCTGATCCGCGAGCACCGTGTCCTGGGCCGCCTGGACAGCCCCACCACCCTCCCCGTCGGCTTCGGAGGAGCACAGCCACAGGTCAGCAGTGTGATGCTCGAACCGGGAGACCGCGTCCTCTGCTTCACCGACGGCCTGATCGAGGAACACGAGAGCGGGCAGGAACAGTTCGGCGAGGACCAGCTGATCGACTGGGTGAACCAGCTGGAGAAGACGGACCGGGACGTCCGCGCGGTGGCACGGGACCTGTCCCACACGCTCAAGCGAGCACGCGGCGAAGCCACCTCGGACGACGCCACTCTCGTCCTGGTCGAGTGGCGCGGCTGATCCACCGCCGTGCCACAACGTGCCAGTAGGGGCGGTCAGCAGCGGACAACAACGGCCCCGGGGAGACAGCGAAGAAGCGGCGCCAGGCTAACGTTTCCGCAGGTCAGATGCGATTCCACGGCGCAAGTGCCGGGTGATTCCCAAGCTTATAGCGCGGGTTCGATTCCCGTCATCCGCTCTTGAACGAAGGCCCAGGTCAGCGACCTGGGCCTTCGTCGTTGTCTAGACCTCTCAGAGGTCTCCGTGCCCTCCGCGTGCCCCAACTCGCAGGAACATCCTGCCCACAGTGCCTTCGCGTGCCACCGGCACCCCTACTCCGCGAGCCACTCAAGGTGCCGCTCGACCTCGACGGAGAGGATGGCCGGCAGGTCGCCCACTCGCCCACACACCAGCCGCTGGACTTGGCGTCGCCCTCGACTCAAGGTCTTTCCTTTCGGACGAGGCCCTTAATGACAAGTAGCCTTTGCGATTTATCGGCGTGGGGTCCACACTGCTCCCATGACCGACAAGCCCCGCGCCCGAGCTCCGCAGGCCGCCCTGACCGACGCGCAGAAGCTCGAACTGGATCGGGCGAAGAAGGCCGCCGACGATGCCGTCGCGCACTTCCGTGAGACCGCGGGGCGTATCGCCGTAGACCTCGGCCGCGGCGGAGCGCCGGCCGTCGCCCGGCACATGGAGTGGACACCCCAGTACGCGTCCACCCTCGCCGCCGCCTACAAGGCCAAGCAGGCCGCCCAGGGCAGCGAGACCGAGGAGGTGGCGGCATGACGACCGCCCCCAGGCCGTCCGGCATCCCGCCCATGCCCGAGCGGAACACGAAGGCGTTGCGCACCGCGATCGCCGAGCACACACCGCAGCTCCTCGCCGACTTCGACGCCCACTGGAAGTGGGCCATCGGCGACGCGCACGACATCGCCCCGGTACCGGCGTTCCTCGCCCAGTGGTGGGCCGAGTTTGCCATCGCCCGCGATCCCTCACTCGACCGGCACATCCATGACCTGGAAAGCCGGGCAGCCGACGCGTCGACGAACGCCGAGGCCACGCAGCTGCTCACGCAGGCCGCGCACCTTCGGCGCGAGGCGGGGAAGGCGGAGCCCGGCCAGTGAGCGACTTCATGGGGCCGCCCTGGCAGATGGACTGGGTCGATACCCCCGGACCGCCCGCGACTCCCTGCCCAAGCCGGTGCGCGACCTGATCGACGGCATCCGAGCCGAACTGGTCACCGTCGAGGACCCCTATTTCCGCGGTACCGACAACATCCCGGATCTCCCACCCGGCTGCCGTATCGCCCCGCTTCGGTCGACGGTGCCGAACGGACTGTACGTCTGCTACTTCGATCACGGCCGGGGCTGGATCCACTACACGTTCACCCGCCGCACCGCCGACCCGCAGATCATCGTCGAGGAGGTGTTCTGGCAGTGACCTGCGACAGCACCCTCGCGCATCCAGCCGGCGCGGAAGCCGTGCCACAACGTGCCAGTAGGGGCGGTAAACAGCGGTCAACAAGGGTCGCACCGAAGCAGCCATAACGGCATCGCCGACGCCGCACCGGCGGGGAGGGCCGGAACCACCGCCACGCCGAGACCGCGGGCGGCGAGCTGTGCAAGGAACAGCGGAGCGGCCGCCTCGAAGGCGATGCGGGGCCGGAACCCCGCCTGCACGCACGCGCGGTCGAGCACTCCACGGATACCTGTGCCACGCGGCAGGCTGATCAGCCGGCGATCGCGGAGCTCGGTCAACGGAATGCTCGTGCGGTCCGGGGGCATGAGGGCGGGGTCGTCCGGGGTGACGGCTGCGACCAGGGGTTCGTCGACCAGGACTTGGATGGAGATGCCTGGCGGGGGCTCCTCGTCCGCGAGTCCGATCACGGCGATGTCGAGTTCCCCTCGGTGCAGTGCGGTGAGCATCCGCTCCGAGGTGTCCTCGGCTCAAGTTCTTCGGAGCCGACCTGGCCGGCATCGAACTCCGCGCCGACGACCTCGACTGGTCCTTCGGCACCGGAACGCCTCTGTACGGCGCCGCACAGGATCTCCTCCTGGTCGCGTACGGCAGACGGCTCCCCGCAGGGCACCTCCGCGGCGAACTGGGCGTCCGCTTCCTTGCTGCGGAAGCGTGACGGCGGCACACCTGACCGTCGCCCGTCCTCCTGCCGGTGACGCACCGCAGGCCCGGCTCCGCCCCGCCTCGACCACTCAGAGCCGTCGACCGGACCAAGCCACACAGCACCCGTCCACTGGAGCCAACGAACATGCGCATCCGACTCCTTCAGGGACTCGCCCTACTCGCCACCGGCCTCCTCGCCGGCGCGTTCGGCTACGGAGCGGCCAACCTCGTCCCCACCTTCAACGCGGTACCGCTCGACATGCGGCTGTCATTCCACGCCGAGCTGATGAAGATGAACGGCATCACCATGCAAGCGGCGATGGCCGTGTCGACGCTGAGCTCCCTGGCTCTCGCGGCCCTGACCCGCGGACGTGCCCGGCTGATCGCGGGTACGGCAGGTCTGCTGACCCTCGCGTCCTTCCTGATAACCCGGTTCGGCAATGTGCCGATCAACGGTCGGATCAAGGAATGGGCGCATACATCGGCGCCGGTCGACCACACGGAGATCCTGCGGCGCTGGGAACTCTTCAACAACCTGCGCACGCTCACCGCCGTTGCCGCATTCGCTCTGCTGATCGCCCTCTCCCCAAGGCAACCGCCGACTGACCAGAAACAGCCGCGGACCACCTCCGGACCACAGAGGAACCACTGAACCGCTCTGACCGAAAGCCTCCTGCAGAACGCCGCTCAAAGCAGGTGCAGTGGCGGCACGACCAGGACCACGGCGAGGAGGCGTGGCCTCATCCGCGGGAGCGCCTGGGTCTCGAACCATCCGCCGGAAGGGAGCTGTGACGGCGAGCCGTGCCGGGGGTGGGATCCCCCAGCTCCGCCGGGTCAATGCCCAGGTTGGCGAGTTCCACGATCTGGTCGGCGACGCCTTTCACCTCATCGCGCACAGCCTTCGGGAAGCCGACCTCATCCTCAGCATGGAAGGCGTACTCCCACACCCAACAGTCGTCGGTCACCGGGCGGCCTCGCCGGCCGTACGGATACCTGCCTCGGCGGCGGCATTGCGAATGCGGCTGATCTCGGCGGCGACGTCGCGCGCCTCGGCCAGATCGGTGACCTCTCCGGCACGGGCCTCCAGCGCGCGAAGCCTGGCAGCGGTCTCCGGGTACCGAGCAATGGCGACCTCGACAGCCCACGCCTCGGTGAAGGTGCGGAGGGGAACGGCGGACACCTCGGCACGCGCGCGGGCCGTGCTGGCCGCGCGGTCGCGGTCGAAATCGGCGAGCAGCTGCGGGGCGACCTGGGCGAGGGCCGCGCGGATGGCCTCAGGCTGAGCGGGCGGCTGCGGGATGGCGGACGGCTGGGGCGCAGTGCTCATGCGGCTTCGACCCTCTCCTCTTGATCCAGTGCGCCCGCCCGGTAGGCATTGGCGAGGGCGGTGACGTGCTGGCGGGACCAGCCGACGCGGCGACCTACCGCCGCCTTCTGCCCGTAGCGGTCAGCGGAGCCGATGCGACCCGCCGTGTGGTTGAGGTGAGCCTGCGCCCGCGCCAGGGCCTGCTCGGCCCGCCGGACGGCCTTGAGGGCCTCGTCCAGCTCGGTCTTCTCGTCTACGTTCAGGGGGTCGCTCGTCGCTCGCACACCCCGAGCATAAACCGTCACCTTGACCTGACGCTATGAGACCCTCTGGAAATGCACCCAAGCCGAGGAACGACAGCTCCTGAAGACGACGGGGCGACCGCTGATCTGTGAAGCACGGCCGCCCGACACCAAGGACCTCTTCCCGCCCGGCAGGAAGCGCGTGAAGCCGGCGGCCGTGCCACAACGTGCCAGTAGAGGCGGTGAACAGCGGTCAACAAGGGGTTCACCGAGACAGCCGGACCAAGTCCATCAGTTGACGTTTCCGCAGCTCAGATTCCATGCACAAGGCCAAATGCCGGGTGATTCCCAAGCCTACGGCGCGGGTTCGGTTCCCGCCATCCGCCCCACGACGAAGCCCCAGGTCAGCGACCTGGGGCTTGTTTGTTGCCTAGACGAGTCATTCCGATGTGATCAGTGGTCGTAGGCGATCAGGGATCGCATGACCGGTTGTTTGGTCTTGTGGTTGTGCCAGATCGCCGCG
>NZ_JBIAGC010000072.1:0-13339 GCF_042869595.1 Streptomyces sp. NPDC006879 | reverse complement strand
CACCCCCCAGGTCATGCCTTCGACAGGGGGACACAGCCATGCCGGGCCCAGAGGCCAGCGGCCCCATTGCGGAACCGCAGAAAACATAACGGGGGAGTCAGCGGATCTCCAGGATCTTCTCCCGCATCGCGTAGACCACGGCTTCCATCCTGGAGTGCAGTTGCAGTTTCTCCAGGATGTTGCGCACGTGGTTCTTCACGGTGTTCTCGGAGATGAACAGCTCCTTGGCGATGTCCCGGTTGTTCATGCCGGTGGCCACCAGTTTGAGCACCTCCAGCTCCCGATCGGTCAGCCGGGGCGCCGGCACCAGCCGACGCTCATCGGTGCGCTGGATCATCGACTTGAACTCGGTCAGGAGCTTGGAGGCCATGGACGGGCTGATCTGGGACTGCCCGTCGGCCACTGCCCGGATCGCCGTGGACACCTCGTCGGTGGAGATCTCCTTGAGCAGATAGCCGGTGGCCCCGGCCTTGATCGCTTCGTAGAGGTCCGCTTCCTCATCGCTGATCGTCAGCATGATGATCTTCGCGCTGGGAGCCACCTCCTTGATGGAGGTGCAGGCCTCGATGCCTCCGCGGCGGGGCATCCGCACGTCCATCAAGATGATGTCGGGCAGGAGGTCGGCTGCCTTGTCCACGGCCTCTGCCCCGTCACCCGCCTCGCCGACGACCTGGATGTCCTCCTCCTGCGCGAGGACGATCTCCAAACCCCTGCGGAAGAGCGCGTGGTCGTCAACCACCAGGACGCGGATCGGCTCCTCACGCGCGGCGCCCACCTGAGCCGCGTCGCGCGGTCCGGTCCCGGCTCCGCCGGTGTTCTGCTCGCCGTGCACCGGCCCGAAGCCGTCCGCCATCGTTCCTCCCCCTGAAGGCCGTGGCCCGTGGTTCACGTGTTGCGCCAATCCCTAGGCACAGCGCACCGGTTGAATGCCAGGCCATGATTTCATGCCGAGGGGGCATAAGGGGGTGTCAGTAGTCGCACGGGGGCGCCCCTGGGGGCGCACGGGGCGCTCCAGGGGCACACCATCAGAAGGTTTCAGCCGCCGAGTTGACCGCCGGCCCCCGCGGCCTCCTCGTAGGCGCTTGCCGCGTCCGTGTTGAGATGCACGACTCCGTAGTCGTAGGCGTGCCGTCGGTAGACGACGCTGGGCTGCTTGGTGTCGGAGTCGACGAAAAGGTAGAAGTCGTGCCCGACCAGCTCCATTTCGTAGAGCGCCTGGTCGAGTGACATGGGTGCGGCTGAATGGGTCTTCTCGCGGACGACGAGCGGGCCCTCGCCCTGCACCTCCAGCGATCCCATCCTGGTGGTGGGAACCTTCTCGCTCAGCTCCCCGGTGGTGAGCTCACCACTGCCGTTCAGTCGCGCGGCGTCCGGAACGACCTCGGCGACCTCGGCGGCCGAGAGTCGGCCGCTGCCTCGGCGGGTGTGGCGCTTGTCGTGCTGCCTGCGCAGTCGTGCCTCAAGCTTCTCGGTGGCGAGGTCCAGTGCCGCGTACGCGTCAGCAGCCGCCGCCTCAGCCCGGATGACCGGCCCCCGCGAACGCAGGGTGATCTCCACACGGTCGGAACGGTCGGCCTGCCGCGGGTTGTGCTCCTTGGACACCTCGACGTCGAGGCTGATCACCTTGCCGTCGAGCTTCTGGATCTTCTCCAGCTTCAGCTTCTCGGCCACGTGCTTGCGGAAGCGCTCGGGCACCTCGGTCTTGCGGCCCTTGACGACGATGTCCACGCAGAACTCCGTTCCCGGATTGCTCCGCCCGAAGACGAAGCGTCTCCCTTTTGCACCAGGCTCCGGTGAACACCGGAACCTCGGACTTGGCGACCTTCACCTCCTCCTCCCCCATCGGCAAGATCTCCACCCCACCGACTTCGGAATCGGGAGGTCCGAACTCTGACCCGACCGAAGCGTGCGCATGCGGTGCGTGGGGCCGAAGGGCTCGCCATTTCCGCTTACCACCGAACATATCTCGCCCGGACGGATGTCGGCACCCGCTACCGCAATGAACCTCGGACCAGGCCTCCTTTCCCTCTCGTTTCCGGTCCGTTTACCTCTCACCCGTCGCAACGAAAGACGCGAACGATCAGTTCCAATCAGCGGTGAACGAAGATCGAGTGGCAGCCACCACCGCGGCACGGAGTCGGCCGGTCCCGATGTGCGGCGTCACGGCGCGGGCCGCCTCCGCGAGGGAGGCACCGGTGGTCACCAGATCGTCCACCAGGACCACCAGGGGCGCCGTCAGCAGCCGGGCACCACCGCGCCGTACCGCCAGTGCACCGGCCAGGTTCACCCGCCGCTGTGCGGCGCCCAGCCCCGCCTGGTCCGCCACCGGTCGACGCTGACGCAGCACCGCGGCGACACGGGCCGGCGCCCCCGAGCGCCGCAGCCCTCCCGCGGCAGCCAGGGCTATCCGACGCGTCGGATCGTGGCCACGGCCCCGGACCGCCGCCTCCGCCGAAGGCACGGGCACGAGCACCAGTGGGCCGCTCTCCGCCGCGGGCCGTCCGCCCGAGGTGGCCGCGGCGGCGAGAACCGCGCCGGCCAACGCCCGACCCAAGGGCTCGGCCAGGCCGAGCACCCCCCGCTCCTTGTGTGCCAGCAGCACCGAGCGCACCGCGCCCCCGTACTCGGCCGCCGCATGCACGTCCGGCAGCCCCGGCGGACAAGGCACGGGCCGCGCCGGGCGCGGACGGCCCGCCCCCAGCGCGGCCCCACATCGCTCACACAGCGGCGTGTGGGGCAACCCGCAACCACCGCACCGCGCCGGCACCACCAGGCCGGTGAACTCCCGCCACCATCCGCTCATGGCCGTCACTGTGCGTGATGGTGGGCCGGAGCGCCACCCCTGTGGACAACCCTGCCCGCTGCCGCGCTCCCTCGCCGTTCACCCCGGATACACCGGCGCCGAGCCGCCCACCTCCACCGTCTTCCAGTGCGCCCCCGCGGGCAGCCAGACGATCCCGTCCTCCTCCGAGTACGCCACCACCGGCAAACGCTCGTCCTCGGAAGCGGCGATGGCCGTCACGCTGGTCGCACCGGGCAAGCTCGCCGCCGCGGTCACCGAACCATCCGCCTGCATGTACCGCGCCTGGACGACCCCACCCTGCTCCCGGCCCACCACGAGCAGCCGGCCACGACCAGCCCAGGACATGGCGGTGACGTCCTCCATCTGCGGGGCCGCGGGCCGCAGCTCCCGCACGGACACCCGGGCGGCGTCGTTCTTGCCCTCCGGCCGTTCGACCCGTCCGATGTGCAGGGTGTTACGACCGTCCTTGGAGATCAGCAAGGCGATGCGGACCCCGTCCGCGGACACCCGAAGCGCCTCGATCCGGCCGTCGAGCCCCGCGACGTCAACCTCCGTTGGCGCCCCGGTTCCCCCGGGAACCCGCCACAGCACCGGCGCCGCGGGATCGCGGTCGGCCACCCACAGGTCGCCCTGGCCGTCCCAGCTCGGCGCCGACAGTTCCATCGCGGCACTGGTCAGCGTGGCCTTGGGAAGCGGCCCGTCGGTCGTCAGCGAGGTCACGTACAGCTGGCTGTGGTCACTGGTCACCGCCGCCGCCCGCTTCTCGTCGCGCGCGATCGCCGCCGCACTGAGCTTTAGGCCCGCGGAGTGCAGCGGTCCGGGAACCTGCTCGGCCGGATCGGGCCGTTCCTGGCTGTCCGGCTCGGCGCGCATCCGCACCAGGTGCTTCTCGTTGTCGACGAAGTACTGGAAGTGCGCCGTGGCGGCGCCCCGACCGGCGCGCAGCTCGGCCTGGCCGTCACTGATCGCGCACAGCGAGGAGTTGTCCTCGTCACCGCGCAACAGCTCCACCCGGCCCACCGGCGAGGAGGTCAGTTCGCGCACGGTGAACAACAGCTGGGTCGCCATCTTCTCGCACTGCGTCTGCGCGACGTTGGACGCCTTCGCGTTGAGTGGCACCTTCAACGTTCCCTGACCGTCGTACGCCAGGGTGCGGGTGTCCTCAGCCAGCGCCGTTCCGGTCGGGAAGCTTGAGGTCACGACCGGACCCAGCCATTTGGACGGCCCGTCCAACAGCGACTTCACGGTCTGCGTCATGGCGTCCATGCGCGTCTTGGGGTCAATGCGCTGGCGCACGTACACCGGGTCGGCGACGAGGCCACGCGAAGCGAAGTAGTACTTGTTCGCCGAACGGTAGATCCGCAGGAAGTCGGACTCGGCCAGGACCAGCCCGTCCGGCGGCGAGTCGATCCGCCACTCCCCGCCCACCTGTTTGAGCTGGAGGTACTCCTCGTAGCGCCCGGTACCGGTCTCCGGCTGATAGGCACTGCGCTCATCGACCCTGGCGACCCGCTTGCCCGTCAGCTGGAAACGCGGATCGGTGGCCTCCTTATCGGAGGCGTGCACCTGGCGCGAGTTGGGGGCGGTGGAGAGCACCGTGATGCCCGATGCGGGCCGCCACAGCTCGGCGGCCTGCGGGGTCAGGTACTGACGTGCCGTGTCCAGCTGGGGGTCGTCGCTGGTCATCGCCTCCAGGAAGCCCTCGACGATCTCCGAGGGAGCGGCCTGGTCCGGCGGCGGCACACCGAAGACCCGCACCTGGGAGTCGATCCCGTTGGAGATCTGGGCCGGCTCCACCTCGCCGCTGTTCGGCATGGAGGCACAACCCGCGAGCAGGACGCCGCCCAGCCCGAGCGCCGCCCAGCCGCGTAGCCGCCGATGCGGCACGGCGGCCACCGCGGGGGCAGGGGTGTTCCTCAGCTCACCGTCCACCAGCGATGTCCTCTCGATCCGTTGTCGCCCGCTGCGTCGGCGCCTCTCGCATCTGGGCAGAGCGGTCCTCGCCCGCGCCCTCGCCGGCCCCCCGCGAGACCACGCGTGCGCCGCTCCCGGGCAGGGCCGTCGGGTCCACCGGCACCCCGGCAGTCGGAACGCGCGGCGGTATCGGCGGATGCGTGACCCCCGCACCGGACGGGCTGTGCGCCATGGCGACACGTTCCGCCGCGGACTGGGCCTCCTCGGCCGCCGCCCGGGACCGCGCGGCCCGCGAGTCCTCCGGTTCCAGCGGGATCGGGGAGCCCCGCAACGGTTCGTCGGCGGTCCGCGGCAGTGTCAGACGGAACTGTGACCCACCGCCCGGCTCGCCCCAGGCCTGGAGCCAACCACCATGCAACCTGGCGTCCTCCACCGCGATCGACAGCCCGAGACCGGTACCGCCGGTCGTACGGGCGCGGGCCGGATCGGCCCGCCAGAACCGGTTGAAGACCCTGGTGGCCTCTCCCGGCTTGAGCCCCACTCCGTAGTCACGTACCGCGACGGCGACGGCGCCACCAGCCGAGGCCAGCCGCACCACCACGTCACGGCCCTCGCCGTGTTCCACGGCGTTGACGACCAGGTTGCGCAGCACCCGCTCCACCCTGCGGGCGTCGGCCTCGGCCACCACCGGTTGGGCGTCGCCGAGCACCCGGATACGGGTGCCCTTGCGTTCGGCGAGCAGTTCCGCACCGTCGATGACCCGCCGCACCACGTCCCGCAGGTCTATCGGCTCGGCTTCCAGGGCGGCTGCGCCCGAGTCGAACCGGCTGATCTCCAGCAGGTCGGCGAGCAAGGATTCGAACCGGTCCAGCTGGCCGGCCAGGAGTTCCGCGGAACGCGCGGTCACCGGATCGAAGTCGGCCCGAGCCTCGTGGATAACGTCAGCGGCCATCCGCACCGTCGTCAGCGGGGTGCGCAGTTCGTGAGAGACGTCCGAGACGAACCGGCGCTGCATCCGCGAGAGATCCTCCAACTGCTGGATCTTGCCCTGAAGGTTCTGGGCCATCTTGTTGAACGCCTCGCCCAGCCGGGCGATGTCGTCCTCACCGGTGACCTTCATCCGCTCCTGGAGACGGCCGGCGGAGAGCCGCTCGGCGACGCCCGCGGCCATCCGTACCGGCGTGACCACCTGCCGGACCACCAACCAGGCGATGGCCCCGAGCAGCACGATCACAAACAGACCGGCCGTCGCCAGCGTTCCCCTGACCAGGCTGAGCGACTCCTCCTCCTGGGTCAGCGGGAAGAGGTAGTACAGGTGGTAGGGCTCCCCGTTGACATCGTTGAGGCGCTTGCCCACCACCAGGCCGGACTCCGGCTTGCGGTCCGCGCTGTCGCTGTACTTGATCGTGGAGAACCGCTGGTACGGCCTGGTGCCGGCGTCGACGGCCCGGCGCAGGTCCATGGGCACGCTGGCAATCGGATCCACCTCGCCAGAGGCCCTCGGCCCGCGGACACCGGAGGCCTTGTCCTCGGTCCCCGCGTCGAGCGCGACCACGGCGAAGGCGTTCTGCCCTCCGCTGGCCAGCTGCTCCACCAGCTCCGAGAGCCAGGCACTCGTGTTGCGTCCGGCCTTGCCGTCGGTGCTCACGGCGTCCGGGGTCTCCACGATCCGGGGTGAGTTCGCCTTCTCCTGCGCCTCGGCGAAACCACCCGCGGCCTGGCTCTGCGCCGCTTCTTCCTTCGTGTCGAGAAGACCGTTCCTGACCTGCCCGATGACGACGAAGCCGAGCAGCATCACGACGCCCAGCGACATCACCAAGGTGGCCGCGACCACACGCAGCTGAAGATTGCGCCGCCACAGGCGCACGGCCGGCAGCAACGGCCGGCGCACCCAGCGTGCGAGCGGGCGCAGCAGCGGGCCGCCGGAGAACGGCCGCCCAGCACGGCGGGCCCGCGCGTACCACGCGGACACGCCGACAGGTCCGGCAGACCGCCCCCCACGGACTCCCGGCTTCCCCCCGGGCTTCGGAGCAGTGCCGCCGGACCTCATCTCAGCTCGGCCCGGCCTTGTAGCCGACCCCGCGCACGGTCACGACGATCTCCGGCCGCTCCGGGTCCTTCTCGACCTTCGACCGCAGCCGCTGGACGTGGACGTTCACCAGCCGGGTGTCGGCGGCGTGGCGGTAGCCCCACACCTGCTCCAGCAGCACCTCGCGGGTGAAGACCTGCCACGGCTTGCGGGCGAGCGCGACCAGCAGGTCGAACTCCAACGGCGTCAGCGCGATCGCCTGACCGTCCCGCTTGACCGAGTGCCCGGCGACATCGATGACGAGGTCGCCGATCGTCAGCTGCTCCGGCGCCGGCTCCTCCGAGCGCCGCAGCCTGGCCCGGATCCGGGCCACCAGCTCCTTCGGTTTGAACGGCTTGACGATGTAGTCGTCAGCCCCGGACTCCAGGCCGACCACGACGTCGACGGTGTCGCTCTTGGCCGTCAGCATCACGATCGGCACACCGGACTCGGCCCGGATCAGCCGGCATACCTCTATGCCGTCCCGTCCGGGCAGCATGAGATCCAGCAGCACCAGGTCTGGCTTGGCCTCCCGGAAGGCAGCCAAAGCCTTGTCGCCGTCCGCTACGAACGACGGCTCGAAACCTTCTCCCCGCAACACGATGCCGAGCATCTCGGCCAGTGCGGTGTCGTCATCGACGACAAGGACGCGTCCCTTCATGCTTGACATCATCCCATTAGCTAATCGTTACCTGGCGTGACCTGGCACACAACCTCCCTCTGAGGTTGTCCTGACCACCGTGGACGGCACAGTCTGCCTGGTCCACCCCCGAGAAAAGAAGGTCACCGATGGGTTCCGGTGCCTGCGCCAGTGCACACCCCCGTCCGGGGGGCCGGATCCGCCGGCCGGCCCGCATGGAAGGATTGGCCGACGACCGTCACCGCACCCGTGTGCGGACACCGCTTAAGGAGTGACGATGAACGACTCTCCGGGCTGGGCCTCGCCCGGATCCTCCCCCTCCGAAGAGCGACCCTCTGCTGCACCGGATCCAGATGCGGCCACCCCCGCCGCCGAGGCGGCCACGGGCGAACCCGGCCCCAAGTGGTCGAAGGCCCAGCCCCCGGCGAACCAGTGGTCGGCCGGCTCCGGGCCCGCCGATCCGGCCCGCGGTTGGAACGGCCCGCCCGCGGGCGGCGGCGCTCCCGCCGGAGGCCAGGGCGGCTACGGGGCACCCGGCTGGGGAGGCCAGTGGGCAGGCCAGTGGGGCGGACCGCCGCCGGCGGCCAAGCCCGGGGTGATCCCCCTGCGCCCACTGGGCATCGGAGAGATCCTCGACGGCGCCGTCTCCACCATGCGCCTGCACTGGCGCAGCGTCCTCGGCCTCAGCCTCGCCATCGCGATGGTCACCCAGGTCGTCGTCACCCTCATGCAGGGCTTCGCGCTGGACGGCCTCAACCAGGCCAGCCGGGCCGGCACCACCGGTGACGCCGAAGAGCTCGTCGGGGCGATCGCCAGCACCGCCGGTGCCTCCGCGGTCAGCCAGCTCATGACACTGCTCGGGACGGTCCTGGCCACGGCGATGCTCACCGTCGTCTTCAGCCGCGCCGTTCTCGGCCGGACCTCCAGCATCGGCGGGGCCTGGCAAGAGGCCCGCCCCCGAGTCCTGAGCCTGTGCGGACTCACCCTGCTGGTGATCGCCATGATGCTCGCGACCCTGCTGGTGGGAATCCTGCCCGGCGTACTCCTCGATTCCCTGCCGCTGGGCATCCTCGGGTTCTTCGCCTCCGCCGTGGTCGCCGCCTGGCTGTGGGTGACCTTCCTGCTCGCCCCGCCCGCCCTGATGCTGGAACGCCAGGGCATCATCACCGCCCTCGTCCGCTCGGCCCGACTGGTACGCGGCTCCTGGTGGCGGGTCTTCGGCATCACCTTGCTGACCGGCATCATCACCACGCTGGTCGCCAGCATCATCGTGGTTCCCTTCACCCTGCTCGGCATCCTCTTCAGCGGCTCCCAGGGGCTGATCTCCGCCTCCGAGGGGACCACCACGTTCGGTTGGGGCTACCTGATCGTCACCGCGGTCGGGGCGGTGATCGCCCTGACGATCACCATGCCGATCAGCGCAGGGGTCACCGTCCTGCTCTACATCGACCAGCGGATCCGCCGCGAAGCCCTCGACCTGGAGCTCGTCCGAGCCGCGCAGTCCGCCACGGCCGACAGCACGGGGCCGACCGGCCCCACGACCGGAGGCTGATGCGGTGACGCGCACGGGGGGTCGCACCACGCACCGCACGACGCTCCTGCCCACGGCGGACGAACCACCGGTGACGGTGGGACGCCTCCCCGCCCGCGAAGCGGCAGAGCACGAGCTGTCCAAGCCGATCTACCACGAGCACGACCCGGGGCTCGCGCAGCGTGCCTGGAACGCGTTCTGGGAGTGGATCGAGGGCCTGTTCGCCACCGCCTCCCGGGCCGCCCCGGGAGGCGTCCTGGGCCTGGTCGTCATCGTCCTCTTCGTGATCGCCCTCGCCGCCGCGCTGTGGTGGCGGCTGGGCGCCCCGCGGCGCGCCGCCACCTCGGGCGCCGCCCTGTTCGGGGAACGGCCCCACAGCGCCGCCGAGCACCGCGCGTGCGCGGAGTCCTTCGCACGTGCCAACGAGTGGACACAAGCCGTCCAAGAACGCATGCGTGCCCTCGTGCGCGGCCTGGAAGAGCGCGCCCTGCTGGACCCGCGCCCCGGCCGCACCGCCGACGAAGCAGCCGCCGAAGCAGCCCGGGCGCTGCCCGCCCACACCGTGGAACTGCACTCCGCAGCCCGTGGCTTCGACGAGGTGACCTACGGGGAACGCACCGCCACCGAGGCCGAGTACCAACGCCTTTGCGCACTCGACCTGGCCATCGAGGCGGCCAAGCCGACCCTGTCCGACACCCCTCGTGGAGCCGGCGCATGACGACCCCCGCCGGCCCCGAACCGGCCGCAGCACCAGAGACTTCCACCACCCAGACCCCACAGCAGGTGTGGCGGCGAACCCGCGGTCCGCTCCTGGCCTTCGGCGTACTCCTGATCGCCGCCGTCACCATCGCCACCATCAACTCGGGTGAAAGACACGGTCGGTTGGACCCCCGCTCCGCTGACCGCCAGGGCAGCCGCGCGGTGGCCGAGCTGCTCTCCGACCGGGGGGTCGACACCCGTGTGGTCACCACCTCACAGGAAGCCGCCGCCGCCACCGGACCGGACACCACCCTGCTGGTGGCCCGCAGTAACCAGCTCGACGAAAGCCAGAAGACGGCCCTGAAGGCCGCCACGGACCTCGCCGGCGGCCGTACCGTGCTCCTCGGCCCCGACGAAGGGGCCCTGGAGCTCCTCGCACCCGGCGTGCGCTCGGAGCCCCCCGCCGCGCAGCGAGTCCTGGCCCCGGGCTGCGAACTGCCCGCCGCCAGCTCCGCCGGTCGGGCGAGAACCGGCGGGCCCCGCTACTCCACCGAAGTCCCCGGCGCCGTCTCCTGCTACCCCAGCCAGGGCCACCCGACGGTGCTGTTGCTACCGGGAACCACCCCGGGCGGGGACACCCTCCTCCTCGGCTCCCCCGACATCCTCCAAAACGAGCACCTCGCGCACGAGGGAAACGCAGCCCTCGCCCTACAACTCCTCGGCTCCCGACCCCACCTGGTCTGGTACCTGCCCTCCCTGGCCGACCCCGCCGCCACGGCGGAAGGATCCAGCAGCTTCCTCGATCTGATCCCCTCCGGCTGGCTCTGGGGCGCGCTCCAACTCTTCCTCGCCGCGGGCTTCGCTGCGGTGTGGCGGGCCAGGCGCCTGGGCCCGCTGGTCACCGAAGACCTCCCCGTGGCCATCCGTGCCTCCGAAGCCTCCGAGGGCCGAGCCCGCCTCTACCACCGGGCCGATGCCCGCGCACACGCGGCAGACGTCCTGCGCACGGCCGCCCGCAACCGCCTCGCCACGCTCCTGGCCGTGCCGTCCTCGGGCGCCCACGACCCCGCCGTCCTCCTCACGGCCCTACGCGCCGCGCTGCCGGCCAGCGAGCACGACCCGCACGCCCTCCTCTTCGGCCCCACCCCCTCGGACGATGCGGCGCTCCTCGCGCTGGTCGACCACCTCGACGCCCTGGAAAGAGAGGTCCGTACCTCATGACGGCCCCGACCACCGACACCGCAGACGACGCCCGCTCCGCCCTCGAAGCGCTGCGCACCGAGATCGGCAAGGCCGTGGTCGGCCAGGACCCCGCCGTCACCGGTCTGGTCGTCGCCCTCCTGTGCCGCGGTCACGTCCTGCTCGAAGGCGTCCCCGGGGTGGCGAAAACCCTGCTGGTACGGGCCCTGGCGGCCTCCTTGGACCTGGACACCAAGCGGGTGCAGTTCACCCCGGACCTGATGCCCAGCGATGTCACCGGTTCCCTGGTCTACGACACCCGCAGCGCGGAGTTCTCCTTCCAGCCGGGCCCGGTCTTCACCAACCTGCTGCTCGCCGACGAGATCAACCGGACGCCCCCGAAGACCCAGTCCTCCCTCCTGGAGGCGATGGAGGAACGCCAGGTCACCGTAGACGGGGTGGCCCGTGCCCTCCCGGACCCGTTCCTGGTCGCCGCGACGCAGAACCCCGTGGAGTACGAGGGGACCTACCCCCTCCCTGAAGCCCAGCTGGACCGCTTCCTGCTCAAGCTCAACGTCCCGCTGCCCTCCCGTGAGGAGGAGATCGCCGTCCTCACCCGGCACTGCGAAGGCTTCGACCCCCGTGATCTCGCCGCCGCGGGAGTGCGCCGGGTGGCGGGACCGACCGAGCTGGAAGCCGCACGTCAGGCCGTGGCCAAGACCTCCGTCTCCCCCAAGATCACCAGCTATGTGGTCGACATCTGCCGGGCCACTCGGCAGTCGCCCTCGGTCACTCTCGGAGTCTCCCCACGCGGTGCCACGGCCCTGCTGGCGACCGCCCGCGCCTGGGCCTGGCTCAGTGGCCGCGACTACGTCACCCCCGACGACGTGAAGGCGCTCGCCCTGCCCACGCTCCGCCACCGCGTCCAGCTGCGCCCCGAGGCGGAGATGGAGGGGGTCACCGCCGACTCCGTCATCACGTCCCTGCTCGCCCACGTTCCCGCGCCGCGCTGATGGCCATCACCGGACGCACCGCGTTCCTCGCCGCCCTGGGCACCCTCCCGGTCGCTCTGATCGAGCCGAGCTGGACGGGCGTCCTCGCCGTCAACGGATCACTGGCACTGGCCTGCGCCTGCGACTACGCGCTGGCCGCCCCCGTCTCCCGACTCCGCCTCTCCCGGTCGGGAGACACCAGGGTGCGCCTCGGTGACCCGGCCGAGGTCCACCTCACGGTCACCAATGTGAGCTCCCGCCCACTGCACGCCCGTATCCGGGACGCCTGGCCACCCAGCAGCTGGGAGCCGGGCACCGAAGTCGAGGGCTCCCGCCAGCGCACGAGGATCCCGGCTGGCGAACGCCGCCGGATCACCACGAGGCTGCTTCCCACTCGGCGCGGTGACCGCAAAGCCGACCGCGTCACCGTGCGCTCGTACGGGCCACTGGGCCTTGCCGCCCGCCAGGGCGGACACCTCGTGCCCTGGACTCTGCGGGTCCTCCCACCGTTCGACAGCCGCAAGCATCTGCCGTCGAAGCTGGCCAGACTGCGTGAGCTCGACGGTCGCACCAGTGTCCTCACCCGAGGTGAGGGCACTGAGTTCGACAGCCTGCGCGACTACGTACCGGGCGATGACACGCGCTCCATCGATTGGCGTGCCACTGCTCGGCAGAACCGCACCGCGGTCCGCACCTGGCGCCCCGAACGCGATCGACACATCCTGATCTGCCTGGACACCGGTCGCACGTCAGCGGGGCGGGTCGGCGACGCCCCGCGCCTGGACGCCGCCATGGACGCCGCTCTCCTGCTCGCCGCGCTCGCCTCCCGCGCCGGAGACCGCGTGGACCTGTTGGCCTTCGACCGGCGGACCCGGGCCCACGTCCAGGGCCGAAACGCCGGTGAACTGCTCCCCGCCCTGGTGAACGCCATGGCGCCGTTGGAGCCCGAACTGGTGGAGACGGACGCCCGGTCCCTGGTCTCCACCATCCTTTCCCGCGCGCCCCGTCGCTCTCTGGTGGTCCTGCTGACCAGCCTGGACGCCGCCGCCGTGGAAGAGGGGTTGCTCCCGCTGCTGCCGCAGTTGACTCGCCGCCATGGCGTGCTGGTGGGTTCGGTCGCCGACCCGCACATCGAGGAAATGGTCCGGTCCCGCGGCGCGGTCGAAGCCGTCTACGCGGCGGCTGCCGGCACCCAGGCACAGGACCAGCGCCGTCGTACCGCCGAGCAACTCTCCCGACTCGGTGTGACGACAGTGGACGCGACGCCCGACGAACTGGCTCCTGCCTTGGCGGATGCCTATCTCTCGCTCAAGGCAGCAGGCCGACTCTGAAGGTCCACCCCGGTGTTTCGCATATGACCCCTGCATTCATGACGTTCGCAAGGCCATATGCGGGACGCCAATGCAGGGGTAACTGCTTTTGAACGCAGAGAAGCCCTGTGCCGGATACCCGGCACAGGGCTTCTCAAAAAAATTGTTCGGCGGCGTCCTACTCTCCCACAGGGTCCCCCCTG
>NZ_JBIAGC010000071.1:0-13472 GCF_042869595.1 Streptomyces sp. NPDC006879 | reverse complement strand
AGACGTCGAACTCGCCGCATAACCCCAGCAACCCCGAACCACCCCAAACCCCACACAGGCGCCTTGACGAAAGACATAGAGGCACCCCCCCCGGACGGCCCCTTCGGCACGCTCCCCTTTCCACGGCGTGGACCAGCAGGTTCGCCGCAGCCACGCGGATCCTGACCTCCCGGGTAAGCAATGTCCTTTCGCTGTCGGCCTGCGGCATTTGCTACCTCGTCGACCGTCCGACGCCCACATAACGATCAGGCCGCAACCCTTGCCGAGGGTCCTGAAACGGCCGGGCTGAAAGTCCTGCACCATCGCGTCCGTAGACTGGTCGCGTGAGTGAGCAGCCCCAGCCCAGTGACGACGAATTCGGTGCGACCGGCGAGTTCGGTGTGTCCGACGAATTCCACCAGATCGTCGACGCGGAAACCGACCGCGATCCCGACCTTGCCGTGATCGAGGCAGGCAGCCGGACCTTGCGAGCCCAGGCCGGGCCGCCGCAGGGGGACCCCGTTCCTACCCGCCCGAGCGACCCGGAAGTCGACCGGGCCCTGCGCGAGGTGGAGGAGGAACTCGCCGGCCGCTGGGGCGAGACCAAACTGGACCCTTCGGTGCAGCGGATCGCCGCCCTGATGGACGTCCTCGGCGAGCCGCAGCGCGCCTACCCCTCCATCCACATCACCGGCACCAACGGCAAGACCTCCACCGCCCGTATGATCGAGGCGCTCCTGAGCGCCTTCGAGCTGCGCACCGGCAGGTACACCAGCCCCCACGTCCAGCTGATCACCGAACGCATCAGCCTCGACGGGGTACCGATGGACGCCGAGCGCTTCATCGAGACCTACCGTGACATCAGGCCCTACGTGGAGATGGTCGACGCCAAGGAGGACTACCGCCTGTCCTTCTTCGAGGTGATGACTGCCATGGCGTACGCGGCCTTCGCGGACGCACCGGTGGACGTCGCCGTGGTCGAGGTCGGCATGGGGGGCACCTGGGACGCCACCAACGTCATCGACTCCTCCGTCGCCGTCATCACCCCCATAGACCTCGACCACACCGACCGGCTCGGGGGGACCGTGGGGGAGATCGCCCTGGAGAAGGGCGGCATCATCAAGCCCGGTGCCACCGCCATCCTGGCCCAGCAGCCTGTCGACGCGGCCCAGGCACTGCTCAAGCGGGCCGTCGAGGTCGACGCCACGGTGGCCCGGGCCGGCATGGAGTTCGGCGTCATGGCACGTGAGGTCGCCGTCGGCGGCCAGCGGCTGACGCTGCGGGGCCTGGGCGGCGAGTACGAGGACGTCTTCCTCCCTCTGCACGGCGCTCATATGGCGCACAACGCCGCTGTGGCGCTGGCCGCCGTGGAGGCGTTCTTCGGGATCGGCGCGCACCAGGCCAGTCCGCTGGATGTGGACACCGTTCGGGCTGCCTTCGCCACCGTGACCTCGCCGGGCCGAATGGAGGTGGTGCGGCGCAGCCCCACGATCGTCCTGGACGCCGCGCACAATCCGGCGGGTGCTCGGGTGACGGCGGAGGCGGTGACCGAGGCGTTCGGCTTCACCCGGCTGATCGGCGTGCTGGCCACCAGTGAGGGCAAGGACGTCCGGGGGGTCTTCGAAGCCTTCGAGCCGATCCTCGCCGAGGTCGTCATCACGCAGAACTCCACGCACCGGTCCATGGACTTGGATGCGCTGGCCGCCCTCGCGGTCGAGGTGTTCGGCGTGGACCGGGTGCAGGTCGAGCCGCGGCTCGACGACGCTCTGGAGGCTGCGATCACGCTGGCCGAGGAGGAGGGCGAGTACGCGGGAGCCGGAGTCCTCGTCACCGGCTCTGTCTTCACCGTCGGCGACGCCCGGCTCCTGCTCGGGAGGCGTTGACCGTGCGGACCCTGTGCGCCTCGACGCTGATCTCCGAGTTCCTGGTGATCGGGTTCGCCGGGCTGGTGGCGATGAAGGGCGACCTGTCCCAGGCCACGGTCTGGACGGTGTGCGGTATCGGCATGCTGCTGTCCTTGTTGCTGTGCGGCATGCTGTCCCGGCCCGGTGCCGTCCAGATCGGTTGGGCACTGCAGATCGGTCTCTTCCTGAGCGGTTTCGTGGTCGGCGAGATGTTCGTCCTCGGTGTGCTCTTCGGTCTGCTGTGGTGGGCCTCGGTGAAGTACGGCCGCCGGATCGACGCCGCGAAGGCGTTGTGGGCGGCGCGACTGGCCGAGGCCGAGGGTGACCCTGACGCTGTGTGACCACCCGCCATTCGGCCCTGTAGCCTCGGACACCCGCACTCCGTACGTACCAAAGGAGCCCCTACCGTGAGCCAGCGCACGCTCGTCCTGCTCAAGCCGGATGCAGTCCGCCGCGGTCTGATCGGCGAGATCATCGGACGCATCGAGCGGAAGGCCGGCTGGACGATTCCCGCCCTTGAGCTGCGTACTCTCGATGCACAGACCCTGGAGGCCCACTACGGCGAGCACAAGGGCAAGCCGTTCTACGAGCCCCTGATGGGCTTCATGGCTTCCGGTCCGGTCGTCGCCCTCGTGGTCGAGGGGGAGCGAGTCATCGACGGCATGCGGACCCTGGCCGGTCCGACCGATCCGATCGCCGCCGCCCCCGGTTCGATCCGCGGCGACTTCGGCACGATCGTGCGGGAGAACCTGGTCCACGCCTCGGACTCCGAGGAGTCCGCGGAGCGAGAGCTGAAGCTCTTCTTCCCCGCTCTGGTCTGATGTGAGGTCAACCGAATAGCGCTCATGACCTGGGGCGACCGAAGTAATTTCGGTCGCCCTTTGGTATTACCGGACAAGGGCGGGAACGACTGATGCAGACACAACGTCACCAATAGGGGGGCGGGTACCCGTTCCGGCGGGCGCAGCGGAGTCCCGTCGCGCGAGGTCCTGAACCTCGGCACTACGATGGGGCCACCACCCACACCCACCTCGCCGACCTGACAGTACCGTCCACACGGGAAGGCCAGACGCTCCTCATGGGGAACAAGGGGAACTCAATGTCGTTCATCGGCCGTGACATGGCTGTCGACCTCGGGACCGCCAACACGCTGGTGTACGTGAGGGGCCGGGGCATCGTTCTCAACGAGCCTTCCGTGGTCGCGATCAACACCAACACCGGCGGCATCCTGGCTGTAGGCTCCGAGGCGAAGAAGATGATCGGCCGCACGCCCGGCAACATCGTCGCCGTGCGCCCGCTCAAGGACGGCGTCATCGCCGACTTCGAGATCACCGAGCGGATGCTCCGCTACTTCATCCTCAAGATCCACAAACGCCGCTACCTGGCACGCCCGCGTGTCGTGGTCTGTGTGCCCTCCGGTATCACCGGAGTCGAGCGCCGCGCCGTCATCGAGGCTTCCACCCAGGCGGGCGCACGCCAGGTGCACATCATCGAAGAGCCGATGGCCGCGGCGATCGGTTCGGGCCTGCCGGTGCACGAGGCCACCGGAAACATGGTGGTCGACATCGGCGGTGGCACCACCGAAGTGGCGGTCATCTCGCTCGGCGGAATCGTCACGGCACAGTCCATCCGGGTGGCCGGCGACGAGCTGGACAATGCGATCATCCAGCACATCAAGAAGGAGTACAGCCTGCTCCTGGGAGAGCGCACCGCCGAGCAGATCAAGATCACCATTGGTTCCGCCTACGACCTCGACAAGGACGAGCACACCGAAATCCGGGGCCGTGACCTCGTATCCGGTCTGCCCAAGACGGTGGTCATCTCGGCCGCCGAGGTCCGCAAGGCCATCGAGGAGCCGGTCAACGCCATCGTGGACGCGGTCAAGACGACCCTGGACAAGTGTCCGCCCGAGCTCTCCGGCGACATCATGGACCGCGGCATCGTCCTCACCGGCGGAGGCGCTCTGCTGCGCGGTCTCGACGAGCGGCTAAGGCGTGAAACCGGGATGCCCATCCACATCGCCGAGGACCCGCTGGACTCGGTTGCCCTCGGCTCCGGCAAGTGCGTCGAGGAGTTCGAGGCGCTCCAGCAGGTTCTGGACGCCCAGCCCCGGCGCTGATCCCGGGCCGCGGTCAAAGGGGCACCACGGACACCGGATCCGCCGTACGGGTGCTGTCACGCCCGTACGGCGGATCGTTGATATACAGGCACAGTCCGGTGCGAGCCCCGGTTCTTTGGGGGCGGCCCGCACCGCACGGGACATCTACGAGGAAGGCACGGCCGCCGCACGTGAGGGACACACGAGAGAGCCGGCTGCTCCTGGTACTGCTGGTCGCCATCGCGTTCGCGCTGATCACCGTGGACATCAGGGCGGGTGAAGGGTCGCCGGTGCACGGTGCCCGGCAGGCTGCCGCCGCCGTGTTGGGACCGGTGGAGCAGGGCGTGGCCACCGCGGTCGACCCGGTCGCCAACGCCATAGGAGCAGTACGGGACTCCGGCAAGCGCCACAACCGGATCGCCGAACTCGAACGCGAGAACGCGGCCTTGAAGGTGAAGGTCGGAAGCGACGACCGCAACCGCAGCCGGGTGCGCGAGCTCGACGAGATGCTGAAGAAGGCCGGTGCCGGCCAGTACGGAATCAAGGGCGCCGAGGTCATCGCCATAGGGGCCGCCCAGGGCTTCTCCTGGACGGTCACCATCGATGCCGGCAGCAAGGACGGCATCACGCGGGACATGACCGTTCTCAACGGCGACGGTCTCGTCGGACGGGTGACCACGGTCGGCCCGGACACCGCCACCGTCCTCCTGGCCAACGACCCCGACTTCACCGTCGGCACTCGTCTGGAGAAGACCGGCGAGCTCGGCTTCGCCACCGGCCAGGGCGGCCAGACGCTCAGCGTGCAGATGCTCAACGGCAAGGCCAAGGTAAAGCCGGGGGACCGTCTGGTCACCTTCGGCTCCCGTGGTGACCGGCCGTTCGTACCCGGCGTTCCGCTCGGTGAGGTGGTCCGCGTCGATCCGTCAGGCGGCGGCCTCACTCGCACCGTCTGGGTACGCCCGTACGTCGGGTTCTCCCGTCTGGACATCGTCGGGGTAGTCGTGCAACCGCCGCGTGAGGACCCGCGCGACACGGTGTTGCCGCCCCGCCCCGCGAAGCCCAAGCCCGTCCCCACCGTGACCGTGACGGCGAGCCCTTCGGCCAGTACCGGGACCGACCGGCTCGCTGACAGTCAGGCCGGGCAACAGGTGGACGGCCAGCAGCCCACCCCCCAGCAGACCGAGGACTAGGAGCTGATCCCCATGCGCTTCAACCGGATTCTGCTCTCCGGCACCTTCATCGTGGTGGCCCTCGTCGTCCAGGTGACCGTCCTGGCGCGGCTCCAGCTGCCGGGCGCCGTACCCGACCTGGTGCTGCTGACCGTGGTCGCCCTGGCCATGGTCTACGGGCACGTCAGCGGGGCCCTGATCGGGTTCGCCGCCGGGCTCCTGAGCGATCTCGCACCGCCCGCGGACCATGCTGCCGGCCGCTACGCCCTGGTGTTGTGCGTCATCGGATACCTCGCCGGGCTCGCCCGCCCGGACAACGGTCGTTTCCGTTCGGCAATGCCGCCGCTGCTCGTCGTGGTCGCCGCCGCCCTCGGCTCGACCCTGATGTACGGCGCGGTGGGCGCGTTGGTCGGCGACGACGCGGTCCGCCATGTGGGTCTGCCCGGGCTGTTGTTCACCGCCGCCCTGTACGACGTGCTGCTCGCACCGTTCGCCGTCCCCCTGCTCATGGCGCTCGCCCGGCGTGCCGAGAGTGATCCGATGGCGGTGGAGGCCAATGCCGGGCCGGCCCAGGGCGCCGACGTCGCCAGTGGTTGGCTGGCGGGCGGCACCGGACTGCGGATCGGGAGCCAGCGCGGTGGCTTGCGCATCCGGGCTGCCCGTAGCCGCGCGCAGCGGGCCGGACGCATCAAGGGGGTCAAGAAGCTGTGACGAACATTCCGGAGACGGGACGCACCCATCGGGTTCAGATCCGGCTCGTCATCCTTCAGATGATCGTCTTCTCGCTGCTGCTCACCCTCGGCGGCCGGCTGTGGTACCTGCAGATCCGAAACGGCGATGAGTACAGCACCGAGGCGAAGAACAACCATGTCCAGCAGGTGGTCCAGCCTGCGGTGCGCGGCTCGATCCTCGACGCACGCGGCATTCCGCTTGCCGACAACGAAACCCGTCTGGTCGTCTCCGCCAGCCGCACTGAGCTGATGAAGATAAAGGACAAGGGCAAGGGCGTACTGACCCGACTGGCCGGCGTACTGGACATGACTCCCAAGGAGGTCATGGACAAGGTCCGGCTGTGTGACTCCCAGACGCCGCAGCCCTGCTGGAACGGATCGCCCTACCAGCCGATTCCGGTCACCGACGAGGCGACCACCCAGCAGGCCCTGCAGATCCGTGAGCGAGCCGAGGACTTCCCCGGCATCACGGCCGAGCCCACCGCGGTCCGCCGTTACCCGGGACCGGGCAGTTCCAACAGCGGTCAGGTGCTCGGCTACCTCTCGCCGGTGACGGACGAGGAGATCCTCAAGGCGAAGGACACCCGGTCGCCGTTCCTGCGTTCGGACCAGGTGGGCCGCTCGGGCTTGGAGCGCACCTATGACAAGGACCTGCGTGGCAAGGCCGGTGTGACCCGCTACGAGGTGGACAACCTCGGGCGGGTCATCGGGGAGGCCGAGAACGACCCCGCCATCCCCGGCGCCAACCTGGTGACCAGCATCGACGCCCGGGTTCAGGCCGTGGCGGAGTACCAGCTGAACGCGGCCATGAAAGAGGCCCGCAAGGTGGTTGACCGCAACACCGGCGTCAACTACAAGGCGGATTCCGGTGCTGTCGTGGTGTTGGAGTCCAAGACCGGTCGGGTCATCGCGATGGCCTCGAATCCGACGTACGACCCCAACGTCTGGGTCGGTGGGATCTCCGCCAAGGACTACAAGAAGCTTCTGGACAAGAAGTCGAACGTCCCGTTGATGAACCGGGCCATCCAGGGCATGGCCGCCCCCGGCTCCATCTTCAAGGTGGTCCCGGTCACCGCGGCGGTCAACGCCGGGTACGAGTTCGATGGCCGCTATCCCTGCCCGAGCTCGTACTCCATCGGCGGCCAGGTCTTCAAGAACTTCGAGTCCCAGGGGCACGGTTCCATCACTCTCGGCCAGGCCCTTGAGGTCTCCTGTGACACCGTCTTCTACGCACTGGCGCACAAGCAGTGGCAGTTGGACGGGGGCCTGCACCCGAAGAAGAGGCCCGCCGAGATCTTCTACAAGACCGCTCACCAGTTTGGCCTGGGCAAGGAGACGGGCGTGGACCTGCCGGGCGAGGTCTCCGGCCGGATCCCGGACCGCGCCTGGAAGCAGGACTTCTGGGAGCTGAACAAGGACTACTGGTGCAAGATCGGCAAGAAGGGCGGCGACTACATCCAGCAGCTGTCCTACGAGAACTGCCTCGAAGGCAACCTGATGCGTGCAGGTGACTCCGTCAACTACTCGATCGGCCAGGGTGACACCCTCGTCACCCCGATCCAGATGGCCGTCATCTACTCGGCCATCGCGAACGGCGGGACCATGTGGAACCCCACGCTGGGCAAGGCGGTCGTCAGCCCCGACGGCAAGGAGGTCCGCGAGATCGCGCCCAAGTCGCACGGCCGGCTGCCGATGAGCGCCGAGACCAGGAAGCAGATAGACGGTGCCCTCGCCGGCGTCGCCACCCGGGGCACCGCCGCCTGGCGCTTCGGCGGCTGGCCGCAGGACAAGATCCCGATGCACGCGAAGACGGGTACCGCCGAGGTCTATGGCAAGCAGACCACCTCGTGGTTCGCCACTTACACCGAGGACTACACGATCGTCATGACGATCGCCCAGGGCGGTACCGGTTCCGGTGCTTCCGGCCCCTTCGTGCGAAACATCTACGACGCGATGTACGGGCTGGACAAAGAGGGCAACCAGGACCTGAGTAAGGCGTTGTTGCCGAAGCCCCAGCGCACGCTCCCCAAGATCAACAAGGATGGCGTCATCGACGCCCCGGTGATCCGCCCCTACGAGCCGGAGAAGCCCAAGGAAGAGGACCCCGCGGCCCTCGCCGGGCCGCCATCGGGGTGGCGCGACTGATGCCCGGGTCCAACTCCTTCTCCGTCTCGCGCTACTCGCCCGAGCGTGGCGTCTGGGCCAGACTGACCGCCCGTGATTCGCTGATGCGCCGGTTGGACTGGCCGATACTGTTCTGCGCACTCGCGCTGTCCTTCATCGGCGCGTTGCTCGTGTGGTCCGCCACCCGCAACCGCACCCAACTCAACCAGGGCGATCCGTACTACTTCCTGTTCCGGCACTGCCTGAACGCCGGAATCGGTTTGGTGCTGATGATCGGCACCGTCTGGCTTGGTCACCGCACCCTGCGTGGCGCGGTTCCGGTCCTCTACGCGCTGTCCGTCTTGCTGGTGACGGCCGTGCTGACCCCGTTGGGCGCCACCATCAACGGTGCGCACGCGTGGATCGTGGTCGGCGGCGGCTTCTCCCTCCAGCCCTCCGAGTTCGTCAAGATCACCATCATCCTGGTGATGGCGATGCTGCTGGCCGCCCGGGTAGACGCGGGCGATCAGCCCTATCCCGACCACAACACGGTGGTCAAGGCGCTGTGCCTGGCCGCCCTGCCGATGGGCATCGTCATGCTGATGCCCGACCTCGGCTCCGTGATGGTCATGGTGGTGATCGTGCTGGGGGTGCTGCTCGCCTCGGGCGCCTCCAACCGCTGGGTGATCGGGCTGATCGGTTCCGGAGCCCTCGGCGCGGTGCTGGTCTGGCAACTGGGCGTACTCGACGAATACCAGATCAACCGCTTCGCGGCCTTCGCCAATCCGGATCTGGATCCCGCCGGTGTCGGCTACAACACCAACCAGGCACGGATCGCCATCGGTTCGGGCAGGCTGTTGGGGGCCGGGTTGTTCAAGGGCTCGCAGACGACCGGTCAGTTCGTACCGGAGCAGCAGACCGACTTCGTCTTCACGGTGGCTGGCGAGGAGCTGGGGTTCGTCGGGGCCGGCCTGATCCTGGTGCTCTTGGGGGTCTTGCTGTGGCGTGCCTGTCTGATCGCGCGGGCCACCACGGAGCTGTACGGGACGATCGTCGCGTCCGGGATCATCGCCTGGTTCGCCTTCCAGTCCTTCGAGAACATCGGGATGACGCTCGGGATCATGCCGGTGGCCGGGCTTCCGCTGCCCTTCGTGTCCTATGGAGGATCCTCGATGTTCGCCGTCTGGGTCGCGGTGGGCCTGCTCCAGTCGATCAAGGTGCAGCGGCCGATGTCCGCCTGAGGGCGCTCCCTCGTCCTCGGTGGAGCGGTGCGGGGCCTCGGACGCGGCTCCATCGCAAGGATGGAGGGACACACCTCGGTGGAGCTCCGACAGTCGTCTCCGCCCGCCCGCCGAGGCGCTGCGACCGCCGTCGTGGCCCGTTGGTGACGACGGAGCGTCTTCAATCGAGGCCATCGGGCAGTGGGCTGCGTAGATGGCGCCAGTAGGGGCAATATCTGGTTCATGGCGGACACGAAGCGCGAGATTGAGCGCAAGTTCGAATTCACTTCGGTCAAAGCCGGTCGCAAAGGGGTGCCCGACCTGACCGGAGTCGGCCCCATCGCGGCCGACCAGGAGACGGGAACCGTGCACCTCGACGCCGTCTACTACGACACCCCCGACCGACGACTAGCCGCCGCCTCACTCACCCTGCGCCGCCGCACCGGGGGCCAGGACGCCGGCTGGCACCTCAAGTTCCCGATCGCCCCCGGCGTACGGGACGAACTGCGCGCCCCGCTCTCCGACACCGTCCCCCAGACCCTCGCCGACCTGGTGCGCTCCCGGGTGCGCGAGGGCGGCCTCGTCCCCCTGGTCCGTCTGCGGTCCGCACGCGAGGTACGACACCTCCTCGACCGGAACGGCTGCCTCCTCGCCGAACTCAGCACCGACACCGTGCACGCCGAACGGCTGCCCGGCGGCGAAGCCGCCAACTGGACCGAAGTGGAGGTGGAACTCGCCGAGGAAGTGCCTGCACGCCTCCTCGAAACCATCGGCCGAACCCTCAGCAAGGCCGGCCTCAAGCACTCCGACTCCCCCTCCAAACTCGCCCGGGCCCTCGTCGAAACCGGCGACCTCGTACCCGCGACCCCACCCGCCCCGCCCTCCGACACCGGCGAGTACGTTCTTGCCTACCTTCGGGAACAACGGGACGCACTCATCGACTACGACCCGGCCGTGCGCAGGGAGCTCGCCGACTCCGTGCACCAGATGCGGGTCGCCACCCGCAGGATGCGCGGCGCCTTCAAGACCTATCGGAAGGTCATCGACCGCAAAGTCACCGATCCGATCGGCGAGGAACTGAAATGGCTCGCCGGCGAACTCGGCGTCGACCGGGACCAGGAGGTACTCATGGAGCGCCTCCAAGGGCACCTCGCCGAAGTACCCCAAGGCCTGGTGATGGGCCCCGTCCGGGCCCGGCTGAAGAGCTGGAACCGAGCCCGCCGATCCGGGTCGCGCCGCCGCACCCTCGCCGTCCTCGACAGCCCCCGATACCTGGTGCTCCTCGACACCCTCGACGCCCTGCTTGCCGAGCCCCCGCTGCTCTCCGCCGCCACCCGCCCACCCACCAAGACCTTCCCGCGGGCCGTACTGCGCGACTACGAGCGGCTGTCCGGCCGCATCGACCACGCCCTGACGCTCGCCCCGGGCGAAGAACGCGACCTCGCCCTGCACGAAGCACGCAAGGCCGCCAAGCGCGCCCGCTACGCTGCCGAGGCGGCCGTCCCGGCCCTTGGCCGTCCATCCGCCCGGCTGGCCAAACGGATCAAGAAGGTCCAGACGTTGCTGGGAGACCACCAGGACAGCGTCGTAGCCCGTCAGGCCCTGCGCGTCCTGGCCGCGCAGGCGCAGGGCGTGGGGGAGTCCGGCTTCACCTGGGGGCTGCTCTACGGCCGGGAAGAGGCGCTGGCGCAACGGAGGGAACGCGAGCTGCCGGAGGTCTGGGCCAACGCCGCCACCCCCGCTCTACGGGCCGCGCTGGGCGGTTGACCGGCTGGCGACCGTGCCGGGGGCGACCTCTGAACGCGTTACGCTTGAGAGTCGCCCCCTGCCCAGCTTCCGAAAGTCGCGTGATGTCCGAGTCGGTCTTCCCACAGCTCGAAGCTCTGCTCCCGCATGTGCAGAAGCCCATTCAGTACGTCGGCGGAGAGCTCAACTCCACGGTCAAGCCGTGGGAAGAGTGTGACGTCCGCTGGGCGCTCATGTACCCCGACGCCTACGAGGTCGGACTCCCCAACCAGGGCGTCATGATCCTCTACGAGGTACTGAACGAGCGCGAGGGCGTGCTCGCCGAGCGCACCTACAGCGTCTGGCCCGACCTCGAAGAACTGATGCGAGAGCACCAGGTCCCCCAGTTCACCGTCGACTCGCACCGGCCGGTCTCGGCCTTCGACGTCTTCGGCCTCAGCTTCTCCACGGAGCTCGGCTACACCAACATGCTCACCGCCCTGGACCTGGCGGGTATTCCGCTCGCCGCCCGGGACCGGACGGTGGACCACCCGATCGTGCTCGCCGGAGGTCACGCGGCCTTCAACCCCGAGCCGATCGCCGAATTCATCGACTGCGCGGTCATCGGCGACGGCGAGCAGGCCGTCCTCGACATGACCGAGATCATCCGCACCTGGAAGGCCGAAGGCCGTCCGGGAGGGCGCGAAGAGGTCCTCTTCCGCCTCGCGAAGACCGGAAACGTCTACGTGCCGGGCTTCTACGACGTCGAGTACCTCCCGGACGGCCGCATCGGCCGCGTGGTGCCGAACCGCTCCGGTGTGCCCTGGCGCGTGTCCAAGCACACCGTGATGGACCTCGACGAGTGGCCGTACCCGAAGCAGCCGCTCGTCCCGCTCGCCGAGACCGTCCACGAGCGGATGTCCGTCGAGATCTTCCGCGGTTGCACCCGCGGCTGCCGTTTCTGCCAGGCCGGCATGATCACGCGCCCCGTGCGGGAGCGAAGCATCACCGGCATCGGCGAGATGGTGGAGAAGGGCCTGAAGGCGACCGGTTTCGAGGAGGTCGGCCTGCTGTCGCTGTCCTCCGCGGACCACACCGAGATCGGCGACATCGCCAAGGGCCTCGCGGACCGCTACGAAGAGGACAAGATCGGTCTGTCGCTGCCGTCCACCCGGGTGGACGCCTTCAACGTGGACCTGGCCAACGAACTGACCCGCAACGGTCGGCGATCCGGTCTCACCTTCGCCCCCGAGGGCGGCTCCGAGCGAATGAGGAAGGTCATCAACAAGATGGTCTCCGAGGAGGACCTGATCCGCACCGTCTCCACGGCCTACGGGAACGGCTGGCGCCAGGTCAAGCTGTACTTCATGTGCGGCCTTCCCACCGAGACCGACGAGGACGTCCTCCAGATCGGCGATATGGCCGTCAAGGTCATCGCCGAGGGTCGCAAGGTCTCCGGACAGAACGACATCCGCTGCACCGTCTCCATCGGTGGATTCGTCCCGAAGCCGCACACCCCCTTCCAGTGGGCGCCGCAACTGTCCGCCGAGGAGACCGACGCGCGCCTCGAAAAGCTGCGCGACAAGATCCGCGGCGACAAGAAGTACGGCCGTTCCATCGGGTTCCGCTACCACGACGGCAAGCCCGGCATCGTCGAGGGGCTGCTCTCCCGGGGCGACCGGCGCATCGGATCGGTCATCCGCGCGGTGTACGAGTCGGGGGGCCGCTTCGACGGCTGGCGTGAGCACTTCAGCTACGACCGCTGGATGGAGGCCGCCGAGAAGACCCTGCCCGAGTACGGAGTCGACGTCGCCTGGTACACCACCCGCGAGCGCACCTACGAGGAGGTCCTGCCTTGGGACCACCTCGACTCAGGCCTCGACAAGGACTGGCTCTGGGAGGACTGGCAGGACGCCCTCGACGAAACCGAGGTCGAGGACTGCCGCTGGACCCCTTGCTTCGACTGCGGTGTCTGCCCTCAGTTCGACACATGGCCACAAGTAGGACCGACGGGCAAGAAGCTGCTCCCGCTTGAGGTCAAGAAGTAGCCGTGACCAGCGGCGATGCCGTCCAGAGGATGGCTGAGACGCTCGCTGGCATGAGCGAGGCGGAGCGTACCGAGATCCTTCGGGAGCTCGGGACGAGGGGGCGGGAGCAGGCTTCCCGCCCTGTGCGGCGCACGCCGCTCCCTGCTCCTCGGCAAGATCCGGGCATCGTCTCGGCGGTCGAGTGGGTGTAGCTGATGAGAGGCGTCCGGGCCGTAAGGGTCCGGGCGCCTTTTGCGTGGCGCCGATGGACAGCATCGGGTCGGATCGGGGTGAACATGCCCTCTTGACCCGCAGGTTCCGACAGAGTGAAGGTCGTGCAACCAGGCGCAACGCGCTCGACAGGGAGGGACACCATGGCCTTACGGTTCGTCGGTAAAGATCCCGAGTCCGGAGATCACGGTGGGCTTGATCCGCTTTGACGGACACTCCTGATCAGGGGCTTCGCCCCCGGAAGGATGATGTCCATCATGGAGAGCATGGGGAAGAAGAAGCCGC
>NZ_JBIAGC010000070.1:0-13664 GCF_042869595.1 Streptomyces sp. NPDC006879 | reverse complement strand
CGGTCCCCGATCGCCTACGAGAACGACCTCCAGCCAGCTGCAACTACCCTGACCCAAGCCGCATAGACGTGTTCAAAATCCGGGGTCAAGGCCCCGGACGTCCACGCGGTCGGCCACGCCGGGCAGCAGAAAGCGCAACGTGTCCACGACGTGGATGAAATCGTCCAACACCAGTGTGCGCGGGTCTTCCGGAAGTCCGACCCGGTTCTTCTGCATCAGTATCAGTTCCCGCGGGTGGCTCGCGCACTGCGCGTACCCGGGCGCGTACCGGCGGTTGAAGCCGACGAACAGGCTGACCCCCCGTTCCTCAGCGAGGTCGACCAACTGGCGGGAGGTGTCAAGGTCGTACGCCAAGGGCTTGTCGACGTAGGTGGCCACGCCGGCTTCCAGTAGACGACGGACGATCTCGGGGTGGGCTGTGGTGGGCGCATGGACGAACGCGCAGTCCGGTCCCGTTTCGAGGAGACTGTCGAGGTCGGTGTGGCGCCGGTCCGTCGGGACGTGGTGTTGGGCGGCCACCCGTTCCAGCGTGTCGGCCGTGCGGGTCTGCAGGTGCAGTTCGATGCCCGCCGCTGCCGTGAGGACCGGCAGGTACGCCTTCTGTGCGATGTCACCGAGTCCGATACAGCCGACCTTCACCGGGGGCCCTTCCGTCGGTCCTACCTGGGTGTTGTCCTGTCACACGCAGCTTAATCCGTGGTCACCACCCGCTGTTTCGGCCACCATGACGGCATGACGACGCAACCAGAGCACACTGCACGGCCCGAGCAGTCCGCGGGCACCGCAGCCCCCGATCTCACCGAGCGGGTTTCGCCCCACCCCCGCGCCGGTGAGAGGGAGATGCTCGAAGGATGGCTTGAGTTCCACCGGAGCACCCTCGCCGCCAAGTGCGAGGGGCTCGATGAGGAGCAACTGCGCCGAGCGGCGGTGCCGCCCTCCACCTTGACCTTGATGGGCTTGGTGCGGCACATGGCCGAGGTGGAGCGGTACTGGTTCGCCGAGATATTCGAAGGGGCCGACCTGCCCGAGCTCTACAGCACAGAGGACGACGTGGACGGCGACTTCCACTATGGCGCCGAAGACAGCTACGCCGAGGGCGTGGCCACCTGGCGGTCCGAGATGGAGCGGGCGCGGCGCATCAGCGCAGGGCGCGGTCTCGACGAGGTCTCGGCCAGCCGCAAGCGCCAGGGCCAGACCTTCAGCCTGCGCTGGATCTACACCCACATGATCGAGGAGTACGCCCGCCACAACGGCCACGCCGACCTGCTGCGGGAGCAGATCGACGGAGCGACCGGCTTCTGACGCGCTCACCCGTGCGGGGGCAATATCGGCTTCCGGTTTCCGGAACGGGGACCTCGCACAGCAGAGTTGCGCGAGTGCAGCGAACCTCTCCCACCCGAACCACGACCCAACTCCTGCTCGGGGTCGCCTGTGCCGTATCGGCCGTCTCCGGTTGCGTGCAGGTGACGCCGGCAGCCGGGCGGCTGCCGGCAGCCGCTGAGCCGGCGCCGACGGCTGCGTCCGACGGCAAGACGCAGACCCTGGTGACCGTGCGGGCACCGGCGCTTGAGGCCCTGGAAGCCGCGCCGGTCGCCACGCCGGGCGCCACACCACCGCCGGCTTCGCCCGCGCCGGCCAGGACGGGTACCGCGAAGGCTGCGCAAGCGACCGGGGCCGGCTCCTGGGCTTCCGGCGGGACGAGCCGGCAGGCGCCCCGCAGCGGGCAGTCCGGTCAGCGGGAGCAGGACGATCCGCAGACGGCGCCGCCGCTGGTGCCCCGGGCTCCCGCCCGGCTGGCGGACGTCTGCGCGCTGGGTCGCCACTACGGAGGATGGCGGCCGGACAGTGCCGAGGCACGCATCTGTGACGGTGTGGCCGCCCATGAGCCAGGAGTTCACGGTCCTCAGCGCGGGGAGCGTTGACGGGTGGTCGGTGCCGGGGTCCTCTCGGCGGCGTCGGCGCGCGGTGTCCGGCCAGGGCCCCCTATCCCTCCGCGGAGTCCAGGTGCCGCTCCAGACGTTCGATCGCCGCTCGGACACCGTGGCCGTAGCCGTCGTGCGCGAGGGCGTCCGTGGCCGCCCGGGCCCGGGCCAGGTGGGTCCGGGCCGGGCCCGGGCGACTGAGGCGGACGTAGTCGGCGGCCAGGTTCAGGTGCAAGGAGGGGTAGAAGGCACGCACGGCGACCGAGGAGTCGTGGCGGGCCAGGCGGTCGTCGTCGAGGCCCTCGGCGGCTGACAGGGCGCGAAGGTCCCAGGCGAGTTCGTCGCCGGGGTCGTCCTGGGCATCGGCCATGTAGTGGGCCAGTGTGCACCGGTGCAGGGGGTCCCCGCCCTCTGCGAGATCCGCCCAGATCAGGGCCAGGCGATTGCGAGCCTCTTCGCGATCGCCCCCATGCAGCAGCATGACGGCCTGGCCGATCCTGGTCATGACGGCGTCCCCGGACGCCTTCTGCTGCTCGGTCACCGCTGCCTCCTGCATGCCACTGCCGCTGACCACCGACGCTAACCTCAGCCGCCCCTGAACCTGCTCAGGCGCGGGTGGTGTCAGCCCAGGTCCGGGATTCGCCAGTCGATCGGCTCATGGCCCTGGGCAGCCACGGCAGCGTTGATCTGCGAGAACGGCTTCGATCCGAAGAACTTCTTCGCGGACAGCGGTGAGGGGTGGGCGCCCTTGACCACGGTGTGGCGCTCCTCGTCGATCAGCGGCAGCTTCTTCTGCGCGTACGCTCCCCAGAGCACGAACACGGCCGGGTCGGGGCGGGAGGCGACCGCCCGGATCACGGCGTCCGTGAACTTCTCCCAGCCTTTGTTCTTGTGCGAGTTGGGCTCAGCCTCGCGGACCGTCAGTACCGCGTTGAGCAGGAGGACGCCCTGCTGCGCCCAGGGCATCAGATAGCCGTTGTCGGGGATGGGAAGCCCGAGATCGGCCTGCATCTCCTTGTAGATGTTGCGCAGGGACGGGGGCGTCTTGACCCCGGGCTGCACGGAGAAGCACAGGCCGTGGCCCTGACCGGCGCCGTGGTACGGGTCCTGCCCCAGCACCAGCACCTTCACCTGGTCGTAGGGCGTTGCCTCCAGCGCCGCGAAGACCTGCTCGCGCGGCGGGTAGACCGGCCCGTTCGCCCGTTCCTTCTCCACGAACTCGACGAGTTCCCTGAAGTAGGGCTGGTCGAGCTCCCCGCCGAGCGCGGAGAGCCAGGACTCGGGCAGCATGTTGCTCACGTCAACAACCTTCCAGGTGCGTTGTCTCAACACCCCGCAACCTACCGGGGGCTACTGACAACGCACCTTTCGGTCCGTGGCGTTGTTACCAACTCGCCTTGCGGTAGAGCTCCCACATCTGCATGACCGACTGGGGGTCGAGGGCCCGCTCGGCGCCGCCGATGTCCTCGCCGGCCGCCGTGTAGAACTTGCCCTGCCACAACGGCAGCAGCCGCACGTCGTCCGCGAGTATCTGCTGGGCCTGCCGGAATTCCTTGTTGACCGCGCTGCGGTCCTTCTCCCGGCGGGACTTCGGTAGCAGGTCCGTGGTGATCGTCTTCGACTCGTAGGGCGTGCCGACCGCGTTCTCCTTGCCGACGAAGGGCGCGATGTAGTTGTCCGGGTCCGGGAAGTCGGGGAACCAACCGCGGCCGAATACCGGGTACTCGCCGTTGTGGTAGCCCTTTTGGAAGTCCTCCCACTCGCGGTGCTGGAGCTTGATCTCGAACAGCCCGCTTTCCTCCAGCTGGCGCTTGATTTCGAGGAACTCGGCTGAGGTGGAGGAGCCGTAGCGGTCACTGGTGTACCAGAGCGTCAGCTTCACCTTGTCGGTGATGCCCGCGTCGCGCAGCAGCTCCTTCGCGGCGGGCACGTTCGGGTCGCCGTAGGTGTCGTAGAAGGCCGTGGTGTGACCGGAGATGCCACGGGGGACCATGGAGTACAGCGCCTCGGCCGTGCCCTGGTAGACCTTGGCCACCAGGGCGCTGCGGTCGATGACGTGGGCGATGGCCTTGCGGACGGCCGGGTTGGCAGCCGCCGGGTCCTTGGGGTTGAAGACCAGGTAGCGGATCTCCGCGCCGACGGCGTCGACCACCTGGATGCCGGCCTTGCGGGACTCCGAGCTCTGGAGGTTCTTGATCTCGGCCGCGGTCAGACCGCGGTAGGTGACGTCGATCTCGTTCGCCTTGAGCGCCGAGACCATGAGGTCCGAGCTCTCGAAGTAGCGGATGGTGACGCCATCGTTGCGGCGCTCGGCGAAGCCCTTGTAGTCGGGGTTGCGGACGAGCTCGGCCCTCTCCTTGGGCTTGTACTCCTTGAGGAGGTAGGGGCCCGAGCCGACGAGCGTGGTGTCCTTCTCGTCCCGCGGCGCGTTCGCTCCGTACGCCTTGGGGGCCACCAGCGAGGTGGCCGGCGTGGCGAGGACGAAGGGGAAGGTGGCGTCCGGGGTCTTGAGGTGGAAGACGACCGTCAGTTCGTCCGTGACCTCGATCCGATCGAGGCTGCCGAGCAGGTCCTTCGGACCTCCCGTGTAGGCGATGTTCAACACCCGGTCGAGGGAGTGCTTGACAGCCTGTGCGTTGAGCGGCTCACCGTTGGAGAACTTCAGGCCCTTGCGCAGGGTGCACCGGTAGGACTCGTTGGCGGAGTCAGTGAACTCACAGCTCTGGGCCGCGTCCGGGCGGGGCCGGGTGCTGCCCGTGGGGAAGCTGAGCAGGGTCTGGAAGACGTTGCGGTACAGCTCCCAGGAGCCGTCCCACGTGGTGGCCGGATCGAGTCGGGTGGGCTTGCTCGTCGTGCCGACGGAAATCTGCCCGCTGCCCTTGTTTCCGTCGCTTGAAAGCAGCCCACAGCCGGAAAGCAGGGATATGGACGCAAGGGCCGCAGCGGTCTGCAGACATCTGGTCCGGTTGAACACGTGCACGCTCCTCGATCAGCCAGGGGTTGGCAGACCATACCGCAGTGCCCCGCATGATCAACGAGCAGGATCAGCGGGGCACATGACCGGTTCCGTACCTATTAGGGATGCAATTTGCACCTACCAGGGCGAGGGCAAATGCACAAGGTGTCCGGATATCGGTTAACCGACCCCGGCATTCAAAAAAATTCCGCCATCGACAATGAGGGTCTGCCCGGTGATCCAGGCCGACTGCTCGGAGGTGAGGAAGGCCGCGGCCCCACCGATGTCCTGCGGTACGCCGAGCCGGCCGAGCGGGTAGGCGGCGGCGGCCTCCTCCTCGCGCCCCTCGTAGAGCGCCTGGGCGAACCTGGTCTTGACCACGGCGGGGGCGATGGCGTTGACCCGTACCTTCGGTGCCATCTCGTGAGCGAGTTGCAGGGTCAGGTTGACCATGGCCGCCTTGCTCATCCCGTAGGCCCCGATGAAGGGCGAGGCCGAGACGGCGGCGATGGAGGCGATGTTCACGATCGCGCCGCCGTGCTCGCTCTGCCAGGCACGCCAGGTCTGCTGGGCGAACCCGAGCGCGGAGATCACGTTCGTCTCGTAGACCTTGCGGACGACCGCGAGATCGAGTTCGGCGAGCGGGCCGAAGACCGGATTGGTCCCGGCGTTGTTCACCAGGAAGTCGACCCGGCCGAAGGCCTCCATGGTGCGTTCCACCGCGTGGGCCTGGTGGACCTCGTCGTGAGCCTTGCCGGGGACGCCGATGACCCGTTCGGCACCCAGGCGTTCCACGGCTTCCTTGAGGGTGTCCTCGTTGCGTCCGGTAATGCAGACCCGGTCGCCACGTTGTACCAGGGCCTCGGCGATGCCGAAGCCGATGCCCCGGCTGGCTCCGGTCACCAGGGCGACCTTGCCGCTGTCCGTTGTGCTCATGGGCGAACCTCCCTTGTGCGTCGTGTCAGTTGAGTGGGCCACCGGCGACGTAGAGGACCTGACCGGAGACGAAGCCCGCGTCCTCTCCGGTGAAGAAGGCGATGGCGCCGGCCACGTCCTCGGGCCGACCGACCCGCTGTACCGGGATCTGCGTGGCCGCGGCGGCCTGGAAGTCCTCGAAGTCCATGCCGACCCGGGCGGCGGTGGCGGCCGTCATCTCGGTGGCGATGAACCCCGGGGCCACCGAGTTGGCGGTGACGCCGAACTTGCCGAGCTCCTTGGCGAGCGTCTTGGTGAGGCCCTGCAGCCCCGCCTTGGCCGCCGCGTAGTTGGCTTGGCCACGGTTGCCGAGGGCGGAGCTGCTGGAGAGGTTGACGATGCGCCCGAAGCCCGCGTCGACCATGTGCTTCTGGCAAGCCCGGGCCATCAGGAAGGCCCCGCGCAGGTGCACGCTCATGACCGTGTCCCAGTCGCCCTCACTCATCTTGAAGAGCAGGTTGTCCCGGAGCACGCCGGCGTTGTTGACCAGCACCGTGGGCGCGCCGAGCTCGGCGGCGATCCGCTCCACCGCGGCTGCCACCTGGTCGGCGTCGGAGACGTCGCAGCCGACCGCCAGCGCCCGGCCTCCCGCGGCGGTGATCTTCTCGACGGTGTCCTTACAGGCGTTCTCGTCGAGGTCGAGGACGGCGACGGCGCGCCCTTCGGAGGCCAGTCGGATCGCGGTGGCCGCGCCGATGCCCCGGGCGGCCCCGGTGACGACGGCGACGCGCTGCTTGGTGGTGGACATGCTGGTTCTCCTCGCCCTTGAGTGCGGTGGCCGCGCCGGGACCGGGATTCCGGTCTGCTGAGCAACCGCTTAGTAGGTTCCGCGTGGAGACGCTAGAAGCCCCTGGCACCCGGTGTCAACGGCCCCCGGGTACGGGGCGCCGTTCAACGCACCAGCACGTCGAGGAGGCGTTCCACCTCGGCTTGCGGATCTGCCGTCAGGCCCGTGTGTACGGGGCCCGGCTGGACGACCGTACTGCGCGGGGCGATCAGCCAACGGAACCTGCGGCCCGCGTCGTCACCGGCTGCCTGCCCGGCGTGTTCGCCACCGGTGCACACCCCTTCCACGGCCCGCAGCGCCGCCCGTACGCCCGCCACGTCCGCCCCGGGGTCCAGCGCGAGCAACTTGACCTCGTCCAAGTGGGTGCGGGCCGCGACGAAGGACTTCGCCCGGCAGTAGACCAGAACGCCGGCGTTGAAGAACTCCCCGCGCTCGACCCGCGGGACGACCCGCACCAGCGCGTACTCGAAAACGTCCCGCTCGCTCACGTGTTGCTGCTCTTCTTCTGGTGGGGCCATTCGGCCAGGTGGTCGGTGAGCCAGCCCGGTGGCGCCGAGGGGGCCCGCACCGGTGCCTCCATGGAGATCCGGTCGGCGATCGTGGCGGCGCGCGGCAGCAAGGCGTCCACGTACGCGCGCCGCAGGGCGCCGGGTGAGTCGAAGCCGGACTCCGCGACCAACCATTCCTCGGGTACCTCGGCTGCTACCTCGACGAGGAGGTCCTCCGTGACCTGCGGGGCCAGTTCGGCCGCTGCCGCGGCGATGTCCGGGCCCACCGGTGCCAGTACGTGGTCGGAGGCGTTGTAGGGCTTCGCCGCGGCGGTTGCCGCGGTGGGCCAGTTGTGCTGCCAGATCATCGTGGCCCCGTGGTCGATCAGCCACAGGTCCCCGTGCCAGATCAGCATGTTGGGGTTGCGCCAGGACCTGTCCACGTTGTTGACCAAGGCGTCGAACCAGACCACCCGGCCGGCTTCGGCCGGGTCCACCTGGTAGGCGAGCGGATCGAAGCCGATGGAACCCGGTAGGTAGTCCATGCCCAGGTTGAGTCCACCGCTCGCCTTGAGCAGTTCCTGCACCTCCTGATCGGGTTCGCCGAGACCGATCACCGGATCCAGCTGCATCCGGACCAGTTGGGGAACCCGCAGCCCCAGCCGCTGGGCCAACCGCCCGCAGATGACCTCGGCCACCAGGGTCTTACGACCCTGGCCGGCGCCGGTGAACTTCATGACGTACGTGCCCAGGTCGTCGGCCTCGACGATTCCGGGGAGCGAACCGCCTTCACGCAGGGGCGTGACGTAGCGGGTCGCGGTGACTTCGGACAGCATCCGCCCAGGTTACCCGCGGGACACAAGGAAGCGCGGCGTCTCCGGGAACCAGCTGGGAACGCCGCGCGTTGAGAGCTTCAGACAACAGTGGGGGTGCCGCCCACCTCGCTGATTCGCCCGCGTGCGGGCTGATCACGTCGGCGCCCACCAGGAGGTACAGTGCGAGCCGCAGCAGGATCCGGTCGATCACGACGCGCATGAAGGACTTCGTGATGATGAACTTCATGAACTCGGATCGGGCTTCATGGCGGCGAGCTTCGCCTTCTCCACATCCAGCCGCGCCCGCTCCGCCGCCGGGGGCTGGCTGTCCCTCTCCCACTCGCGCCGGGTGGCCTGCTCGCGGCAAACTGCGTTGTCGGAGCGAGCACCTCGTTCTCGCACGTGATGGCGTCAACATGTCCCGCAGGACGCCTCGTGTGCGGCGGTACGCCGGCCGTCAGATGACGGCGTACCAGCACGCGTGGGAGATCCGGGACGCCTACGGCTACCACCCGTTCGAGGAGCACGACTGGGGGCGGAAGTTCCGCGCGTTGCGGTAGGGCGTGGACGCACGCCGAGGGGCCGGTGGCGCTGTTCGACTGGTTCCCACGTTCCCATGCGATCGATCGGTCAGGGAGGCGCCCAGTTCTGCTCCTGCAGCATCGCCACGCCTACGCCGCAGACCTTCGACGTGCCCTCCCCTCGCCGTTGGAGCTCCACGGCCGGAGTTGAGACCCCAGCTCACCGAATCGAAGTCCCTCGCACGGCACATCGGCCCATATCGGCCGCGGCACGACGCCCGGTCAGGACGATTCCTGTTCAAGACGATCCTCGCGGGTTGCGATCGGTGCTGGTCTTTTGAGTAGTGACTACTCACCCTCGCGGCCGACAGGCGGACTATGGTTGCCATCGCGCCGCCGCTCCCCGGCGTGTGGAGGCCCTGTCGGTGTCGGTGCTCCACACCTCTTCGAGCAGGATGGCGACCCGGTGGCGATGACCTGACCACCGGCCGCCTTGCGCACCGCAACAACCGCTACGACCGCAGCCGAATCGAAGGACCGCGGAAGAAATCTGGTGAATCGATGAACCTACTTGCGCCTCGACCAGGGAAGACCGCGCCCCTGGGCTGATCCTGACGGCGGGTGGCGCATCCGGCCCCTACTACACTGCGCTGAGACAGCTCACCGCCCCCTTACAGTCTCCGGTCGTCTGCGACTCCTCGGCCCGCTACGAACGGTTGGCCGACCTCGCTCAGAACCTCGCCGATCACGTGCCCGCGCAGCTGACCGCCGACGCCCGAACCTACGCGGGCGCGGTGCGAACTACCGGGTCTCTGGGCTCACTCCCGACCAGCTGAAGATCATGCAGTCATCGAGGGTGACCCAGACTGGCCGTCATGTCATGGACTCGGCGGCCATGGCCTGCGGGGCGGGCCGCGCAGACGTCTTCGCCCGCGCCTGTCTCGGGCGTCTCGACATCGAGCGAGAATCCGCCTGCGGGCGCGCCGTCGACGCCCGAACGCAGACCCGACTGATATCGGACGGCTCGGCGAGGGTGAGACAAGTGCGCACGGCGCCTGCGGGCATCTGCCCACGGGCCTGTCTCTGCGCCGTTCACTCCCCGAATGACCGACACCGAACAGAGCGTCAGACCCATCACGGTCGACCAACATCCCAAAACGCCCGGCTGCCGATCCCCCCTTCCAGCCCTCGGAGCGACCTCCGAGGAAGGGGCCGGACCCGCACCGTCTACCGCCGGCCTTGCTCGGCTCCGGCCGACGACACTGCGTCGTCCTCCCGCCCGTACAGCGCTCCGGCGGCTCACTTCGATCGATACTCGTCACGCGTGAAAGGCCGAGGATGAATCCTCAACATGGCATACCGCCCGGGGATCCACGTCACCCGCGCATGCCCTTCGGGCTGAAGCCTTCCCGACCTCGCCGAGGTTTCAGCGCGACCCGCCGGTTCACCACGTTGGTGACCGCTGCCGCGCTCGCCGTATCCGGGGTGAATCTGATCGCTCTGCCCACCACCGGAGCCGCTTGGGCCGCCCCCGCCCCGGAGACCCCGCCCGGCGTCCCCGGCGGCAAGCAGCTGGATGAACCCAGTGCGATGAGTCAGGGCGCGAACGCCGGATACCTGCCGGGCAGCCTGAACGTGTCCTCGACCGGGACCGCCTCCTACACCGTCGCGCTGAAGGTTCCCGACGGGCCTGGCGGGCTGCGGCCGTCACTCGCCCTGGCCTATTCCAGCGGCGCAGGTAGCGGTATCGCGGGCGTCGGCTGGTCGATCAGCGGCCTGTCGGGCATCAGCCGGTGCGGCAAGACGTTCGCGACCGACGGCAAGCAGACCGGCGTCCACTTCCGCGATGCCGACGCCGGGGGCGAGGACGCCGACCAGTACTGCCTGGACGGGCAACGCCTGGTCGCGGTCAAGAACAAAGACGGAATCCAAGGAGCCTACGGGGCCTCCGACACCGAGTACCGCACCGAGAAGGAGACGTTCACCAAGATCGTCTCAAAGGACGCTGACGCCTCCGGGCCCGGCTGGTTCGAGGTGCGGACCGGTGACGGACACACCCGAGAGTACCGGCCGCAGACCGCGTCCCGGCGCAGCGGCCGAGACGAAGCGGGCAAGGACCAGTACGCCACCGTGAGGGTCTCCTGGCCGATCAGCAAGGAATCGGACTCCTCGGGCAACACGCTCGCCTACGCCTACAGCACCGCCGAGTCAGCGATCAACGGTGTGCCGACTGCGGAGACGGTCATCGACCAGATCTCCTACTCCATACCCGCGGGCAAGACCCGGGCGCGCTACATCAAGTTTGACTATCAAAAGAGCCGACCGGACAAGTCCTTCTCCTGGAGGGCGGGCGTGCGCACGTCCAGGGAGAAGCGTCTGAAGACGATCGCCGTGTACGGGCCGAACCCGTCCACGACCTCTTTGCTGTGGACGTACGAACTGGACTACGGCGATGCCAGCCCGGTGACCGGCCGCAGCCTGCTGCGGTCGGTCAAACAGTGCGGTCACAAGGGCGGTTGTCTGAAGGCGAAGACATTCGACTACAGCGACCGCGAACGAGACCGGCCGGACTTCACTGCCAAGACGGTCGCACGCGGCTTCACCCCGTCGACCAGTGCTGCCACCCTCGGCGCGCGCCGGAACGGGCGGGGCATGCAGCCGGCCGACTTCGACGGCGACGGCGCCGACGATCTCGTCGTCCTTCGCGATGACATCAACGAGAGTTACGTGCTGCTGGGTGAGAGGAAGGCCGACGGCAGCGTTCGCCCGCTGAGCAAGAAGGTCTCCTTCGCGCCGCTGAGCGATACCTCTGACACCTTCACGTCGGAGGTGAAGGGGCTCACTCCGGTCGACGTCGACGGCGACGGCGTAACGGAACTCGTCAAGACCTCGGTCGAGAAGATGCGAGACCCCGAAGCCGGAGGCACCTCCCATGTTCGCATGTCCGTCTGGCGATGGAACTCGGCCAAGGACCGTTTCGACCGGAGCACGGACACGTTCAGCGGCGGGACCGAGGACGACGAGCTCTCGCCCCGCAAGTTCGGCGACGTCGACGGGGACGGCCTGGTAGATCTGATCGCCTCGGGCAGACTCCAGGACGACGCGACCAACGGCGGACGCGGGACCGGGTATCCGGGCCCGCATCCAGGCCGCAACGGACTCTGGGGCGACGAATGGCACATCCACCTCAACAAGGGCGGCCGTTTCGACCTGTCCGACTACCTCAAGACCACTGTCCGGGCCGATGGATACGTGTACGACGATGACGTTGCGGCCGGGATGTACCGTCGACAGCCCGGCATGTTCGATCAGATGATCGACTTGGACGGCGATGGGCGCGCTGAAGCCGACGCCGAGGACGACAGGGAGATCAGGGACGGCTTCTTCGAATACGGCCAGCAGAAACCTCTGAGGATCCGCGACGACGGGACCGTCGTCTTCGGCCTCGAGTGCGAGGCACAGAACCGGTGCGCCTCCCGGGACGGCTACGACGGCCGGTTCCCCCACCAGACGCTCATCGGGGACTTCAACGGCGACGGTCTGTCGGACAAGGCATGGTTCGGCCTCGCCGACAACGGCGCGGGCGGCTTCCAGCCAAGCGACATCAAGGTCCGCTACGGCACCGGCACGGGTTTCAGCGCGGAGGAGACGTTCGCGCACACGCCGATCTGGAACACCGACGGCATGAAGCTGAAGGCCAAGGCGCACGTCGGCGACGTCGATGGCGACGGCCGCTCCGACGTCCTGGTCTTCCACAAGAGCCCTTTGGCGGGGGCCGGTGAACTGCATGAGGGCATCACGATCTTCACCGCCGCCGGGCGCACCATCAGCCTCCCCGGGGCGGCCACCTCATCGCCCGCCGCAGATCCGGCCGAGGCCTGGCAGATGTCCACAGTCGGCGACTTCAACGGCGACGGCCGCACCGACCTGCTCACCTTCAACGCCACCAGTGACGGTGAGGGCAGCGACCGGCTGGTCGTGCTGGAGAACCACGGCCCCACGCCCGACCTGCTGACCGACGTCACCGACGAGGACAGCGCCTGGCCGCGGGAGTCGATCTCCTACTCCACGGAGTGGTCGAACCAGCCCCGCGCCCTGCCCGTGCCGCAGTACGCCTTCCCGACGGTGGCGGTGCGCCGGCGCGACATGCCGGTGGTGCGTCGGGTTCTCTCACGCGGCCACATCGTGGACATCGACAGCTACACCGAGCGCAACACCAGGGCCCACGTGAGCGAGTACTCCTACGAGTACCCGGTGATGGACGTCCAAGGCCGCGGCTTCCTGGGGTTCGACCAGACATCCGTGTGGGAGCCGCAGCGCCTGAGCGAGAAGATCACCACCTACGACAACCATGTTCGAGGCGGCCTGGACCGGCCGGGCGACGCGCCTGACGGAGCGTTCTACCCGTTCGTCGGCCTACCCAAGGACGTCATCACGGTGACGCCGATCACGGGAGAGTTCAAGCAGGACAAGAGCGGCAAGTTCGCCAACGCACGCATCACCCGGACCGTAAACGCCTACGAACCGGTCATCGACCACGACGGTCGCACCTTCTACACCCGGTCCAAGAACACCCAACTGCCCGGCAGCCACAACACCGTGGCCTCGGAGTGGGAGGGACCGGTCGCGATCGACTGGGACCTGGACAAGGACGAGAACCCGCTGCCCAGGGCGCACCTGTTCGGATTCCGCCGCCCGGACCTGAGTACCGACGATGGCCGGGTGACCCGGTCGACCTACCGCTCTAGCGAGCGGGACGAGTACGGCAACCTGGTCGGCGCTCAGCGTGCCAGCTATGGACCGACCTCAGCGGACAGAGGGGTGGCAGAGAAGACCCACACCTGGTACGACCATGCCCAAGCCCGGATCGACGCCTGGCAACTGCACCTGCCCACCACGACCACGACCACGCGGATCGAACCCGACGACACCCCGTCCAAACCGCACCGCACTGAACGGCGCCTGGACTTCATGCACGACGCCCGGGGCCTGCAGACCGACGTCATCACCGAACAGGCGGACCACGACTCCCTGACCGCGGCCCAGAACGCCGACCTCCGCCGGCACGAGAAGACCGACTACGGCACCCACGGTGAGATCACCAGTGAGCCTTTTCCAACCTGGTTCTGAAGTGCGGCTGTTGGGCTGACAACATGGTGAAGCCCCTGGTAGATGGGTTTTCGACCAAGAAAACCAGCTC
>NZ_JBIAGC010000069.1:0-13832 GCF_042869595.1 Streptomyces sp. NPDC006879 | reverse complement strand
CCGCGGCGATCTGGCACAACCACAAGACCAAACAACCGGTCATGCGATCCCTGATCGCCTACGACCACTGATCACATCGGAATGACTCGTCTAGGCCGCGGCGCCCGAAAGCTTGTGCTTCCTCTGTCCGGGAGAAGGTGCGTCCATGGCAGGCTCCCGCCTCCGCGCGCTCCTCGAACACGATGCGGCGCCGCCACCGCGGGTGTCGCGAACGCTTCGGTGCCCTTGTGGTCACAACACCAGGTCGACAACCACCGGAGCATGGTCGGATGCTCCCTTGCCCTTGCGTTCCTCACGGTCCACGTAGGCGTCCTTGACCGCCTGCGCAAACGCTGCGTTGCCGTAGACCAGGTCGATGCGCATGCCCTTGTTCTTGGGGAAGGCGAGCATCCGGTAGTCCCAGTAGGTGTAGGGCCGGTCGTACTTCAACGGGCGGGGAACCACATCCCGTAGGCCGGTGGCCCGCAGGTCCTCCAGCGCCGCCCGCTCGGGCGCACTGACATGGGTGGCCCCCTCGAAGGCGGCCAGGTCCCAGACGTCCTCGTCCTGCGGAGCGACGTTGTAATCACCGAGGACCGCGAACGGCCTCTCCCCCGCGGCGTCTTCGGTGACCGCTGTGGTCAGCGCCCGGAACCAGTCCAGCTTGTACGCATAGTGCTCGTGGGAGACCTCGCGGCCGTTGGGCACGTACACCGACCACAGTCGCACGCCGCCGCAGGTCGCCGAGATCGCGCGGGGCTCCTGGACGCCCTCGTACTCCGGGCCGCCGGGTAGGCCAGGGCGCACGTCCTCGAAACCCACCCGTGAGAGCAGTGCCACGCCGTTCCACCTGCCGGTGGCGTTGACCTCGCACTCGTAACCGAGCTCACGCAGTGGCGCGTACGGGAACTGCTCGGCGGAGCACTTGGTCTCCTGGATGCAGAGCACGTCCGTGCCGCTGCTCTCCAACCAGGCCAGCAGCCGGGGCAGCCGAGCGGTGATCGAGTTGACGTTCCAGGTGGCGATGCGCATGTGGCTAACCTACCGTTCGGGTCTGACGGTCAGAGCGGGGTCGCCTCGCCCGGCGCGAACCGCGTGCGATCACAACCGCCCAGCGCGCCGAGCAGGCTCTCGTAGATGGGCAGCGCGGGATCGGACAGGTAGACGTCGTGGATGTCCACGGCGCGGCGGGGCTTGACCTCGCGCAGATAGTCGATCACCTCCGCGATCTTGTTCCACGGTGCGTGCACGGGCAGCAGGAGCGTCTCCACGGGCTGGGCGGGCACCGTGAGGGCGTCGCCCGGATGGAAGAGCGAACCATCCACCAGGTAGCCCACGTTGGTGACTCGCGGGATGTCCGGGTGGATCACCGCATGTAGTTCACCCTGGACCTGGACCTCGAAACCGGCGGCCGTGAACGTGTCGCCGTCGCCGACCCGGTGCACCCGCCCCGGGAAGGCAGCCGCCATCTTGTCGGCGACGCTCGCCAGGGTCCACAGTTCCACTGCGGGGTCGGCCTCCAGCGCCGCCCGCAGTCGCTGTTCGTCGAAGTGGTCCGCGTGTTCGTGGGTGACGAGGATGGCGTCGGCTCCCACCGCGGCGTCCTGCTCGCTGAAGACTCCGGGGTCGATGACCATGCTCTGCCCGTCCTTCTCCAGGCGGACGCAGGCGTGGCGCAGTTTGGTGAACTCCATGGCTCCCCATCCCTCTCGCGGGTTACGGCGTACGGTGGTTACGGTGTGGCCGTGGACACGACGAACACCCGCGGGCGCTGCGGGTCGGTGGTGTCGACCGTGATGTGCTGGGTAGGGCGGCGCTCGGGCTTGTCCAACGTGATGCCGACCCAGGTGCGTTCCGGCCCGAACGTCCAGTCAGCGACGTCCTGGTCACGGGTGCCGATGCTCACCTCCCCCGGCTTCAGCGCCGCCCGGCTGGTCCCGATCTTCTGGAGGAACCAGTCGAGTTCGCTTGGGATGGTCTCGAAACTCACGTAGAGGCGGCTGGTGCGCCAGTTGTTGGTTTCGTAGTACGCCACGTTCGAGGACCAACGCGGAACGGAAACCTCGTAGATGCTGCGCTGCACCCTGGAAGGCCACCCTTCGGTCAGCCCGTCCGCCGCGGCCTTGCGGGCCTTGTCACGCCCGCTGGCGCGGCTCTGTTCGGCGGAGACAGCCAGATACCCGGCCGGGACTCCGATCAGCAGCACGATGATCACCGCCGTCAGCCAGCGGCGACGGACCACCCTACGGCGCGCCTGCGCCGGCTGGTGGAGGTGTTCCTCGTTGATGGGCTGCGCCTGGCGGGGCAGGGTCGGCGTCACTGCGGTTCCTTGTCGTCGAGGGCACGGCTGCCGCCCCACCCGGCGCTCCGGCCCTCGCGCAGGCCCCGGCCGAACTGGGCGTAGCGCTCGTAGCGCTCGACGCGACGCCGGTTGGCCCGGCGGAAGCGGCGAGCCACCAACCGCGCGAGGTCGGCGGCGCCGACCATACCGGCTTCCGGACCGAGCTGGGCCTTGGCGATGCGCGCCTCGGGACGGTACCCACGGCCGGTCAGATGACGACGGAATGCCTCTCGCGCCGGGCCGATGAGCAGGTCGTCAGCGGCACTGACTCCGCCACCGATCACGAAACAGGAGGGGTCGAGCGCTGCGGCGAGGTTGGCGATGCCGACACCGAGCCAACGGCCGATGTCCTCCAGCAGTTCGACGCACATCGCGTCGCCCTCACGGGCGAGCTCGGTGATCAGCGGACCGGTGATCTCGGCGATCTGCCCGCCGACCCGGTCGATGATGCCGTACGCCACCGGGGAGTCGGCGGCGGCCAGTTCGCGGGCCTCGCGGACCAGTGCGTTGCCGGAGCTGTACTGCTCCCAGCAGCCGCGGTTGCCGCACGGGCACCGATGCCCACCGGGCACCACCTGCATGTGGCCGAATTCGCCGGCGACTCCGTACTTGCCGCGCTTGACCTGCCCGTCCTCCAAGATGGCGCCGCCGATACCGGTGCCCAGAGTGATCATGACCAGGTGGTCCTCGCCCCGTCCGGCGCCGAAGCGCCATTCGGCCCAGGCGGCGGTGTTGGCGTCGTTGTCGACCATGACAGGCACGGCGAGGCGGGCCTGGAGGGCGTCGCGCAGGGGCTCGTCCCGCCACGCCAGGTGCGGGGCGAACAGGACGCGGGAACGGTTCGCGTCGACCCAGCCCGCCGCCCCGATGCCCACGGCGTGCACGTCATGCCGGTCGGACAGGTCCAGGACCAGCTCGGCGATGGTGTCCTCGACGACCTTCGGACTCTTGGACTTGTCGGGGGTTTCCGTGCGGAGCTTCTCCAGGATCACCCCGTCGGCGTCGACGACGCCGGCCATCACCTTGGTCCCGCCGATATCGATACCGACCGTGGGCACGCGCGGCGCGGTCAGGTGGGACCGTCGTTCACGGCTGCCGACGGTCCGCAGGACGGTGCCTCGCGCCGAGCCTCGGTGGGCGAGCGTGAAGTCCCGGTAGGTGCCCATCGAGTCCTGTCGTCCCTCGTCGCTCGCGGTGGGTACGCGCGCCGGGCGGGGCGCCCGGCACCTTTGATTCTGCCATCCGGACACCTCACCGGCCGTCGGGCGGGCCCTCCTGCGATGCCGGTGGCGTGACGTCCGGTACGGGCTCCGAAGCGGCGCCGATCGGGGAATCGCCGCCCGCCCGCGACGCGAGCTCGTGGCTGAGTTCCTCCAGCTCGGAGCCGCCGGCCATCTGCCGGGTCAGCTCGTCGAGGGTGATGGAGTCGCGGGTGTGGTTGCCGGCCATCGTCCCCCGTTTGAGCAGGACGAAGCGGTCGCCGACCAGGTAGGCGTGGTGCGGATTGTGGGTGATCAGCACCACACCGAGACCGGCGTCCCGTGCCGCGGCGACGTACTTGAGGACCATGCCGGACTGTTTGACGCCGAGTGCGGCGGTCGGCTCGTCCAGGACGAGCACCCTGGCCCCGAAGTGGACGGCCCGCGCGATGGCCACGCACTGGCGTTCGCCGCCCGAGAGGGTTCCGATGGGCTGGTCGACGTCGCGCAGGTCGATCCCCATGTTCAGCAGTGCGCTGTGGGTGACCCGCCGCATCGTGCGGACATCGAGGCGTTTGAACGGGCCGGAGCCCAGAACCGGCTCGGAGCCGAGGAAGAAGTTGCGCCACACGGGCATCAGGGGCACGACGGCCAGGTCCTGGTAGACGGTCGCGATACCCCGGTCCAGGGCCTCTCGGGGCGAGGCGAGACGGGTCGACTCGCCCTCGATCTCATACGTGCCCGCGTCGTGTTCGTGCAACCCCGAAATGATCTTGATCAGGGTCGACTTGCCCGCACCGTTGTCCCCGAGCACACAGGTCACGGACCCGGAGCGGACCTGGAGGCTCACGCCTTCCAGGGCGCGGATGTGGCCATAGAACTTGCTGACCTCGGTGAGTTCGATCAGTGGATGCTCACTCATGCGCTCTCCTCCGCACGCTTGCGCACCCAAGCGTTGAGCAGGGTTGCCAGCAGGAGCATGGCGCCGAGGAAGAACTTGAACCAGTCCGGGTTCCACTGCGCGTACACGATGCCGTTGCTGGTCATGCCGAAGATGAAGGCACCTACTGCGGAGCCGACCGCGGAGCCGTACCCGCCGGTGATCAGACAGCCGCCGATGACGGCCGCGATGATGTAGATCAGCTCATTGCCGACGCCCTCCCCGGACTGCACCACGTCGTAGGAGAAGAGCAGGTGCTGTCCGGAGATCCAGGCGCACAGGGCGACGCCCAGGTAGAGCCCGATCTTGGTGCGCCGGACCGGGACCCCGACCGCCCGGGCCGCGTCCGCGCCGCCGCCTACGGCGTAGATCCAGTTTCCGGCGCGGGTGCGCAGCAGGATCCAGGTGGCGAGTGCGACGAGGCCGAACCACCACACGACGGTGACCTTGAGGGTGATGTCACCGATGGTCCACTGGGACGCGAAGAGGGCACGGGCGGAGGAGAAGCCCTCCATGTCGCCGATCGGCTTGGTGGAGACGGTACCGCTGATCAGCTTGGTGAAGCCGAGGTTCAGTCCCGTCAGCATCAGGAAGGTGCCCAGGGTGATGATGAAGCTGGGGAGCTTGGTACGGGTGAGCATGAACCCGTTGAAGAACCCGAAGGCGAGTGTGACGAGCAGGGAGACGCCGACGCCCACCCAGACGTTCGCCGTCATCTGGTAGCTGAACATCGAGGAGACCAACGCAGCGCTGGTCACCATCACGCCCGCTGAGAGGTCGAACTCGCCACCGATCATGAGCAACGCCACCGGCACCGCCATGATCCCGATGGTGGAGGCGGAGTACAGGATCGTGCTGAGGCTGCTGGCTTGCAAGAAGCTGTCGGCGGCGAAGGAGAAGAAGACGAAGACGGCCGCCGCGCCGACGACCGCACCCAGTTCGGGGCGGCCGAGCAGTCGCTTGACGGTCGACACCCGGACGAGCCGCTCGTCGGCGGACTTCCCCGGAGCGGGGGCCGGTGCCGGGGCGGTCGCGCTCATCGCGTCCCCCGTTCGGCGTAGCGCAGGAGCTCCTGTGCCTGTCCGCCGGTGACGATCTGCGGGCCGGTCAGCACCGGGCCGCCGCCACCGAGTACATCGGCGTTGTAGCGGTACAGCCACAGGAGGTCGACGGCCTCGTATCCCTGGAGATAGGGCTGCTGGTCGACGGCGAAGCCGAGGGCGCCGCTCTGGAGGTCCCGGGCGACGGCCGCGTTGAGGTCGAAGGTGTCCACCTCGGCCTTGCTGCCGACTTGCTCCTTGGCCTTGACCGCAGTGGGGGCGAAGGGGGCGCCGAGGGTCACGACGGCATCCACGGACCGGTCCGCCTGGAGCTTGGCTTGGATCGCGGACTGCACGGCCGGCATGTTGGTGCCCTCGACGTAGAGGTTCTCCATGGTGCCGGCGAAGGTCTTCTTGGCTCCCGCGCAGCGCTGCTCGTGCCCGACGTTGCCCTGTTCGTGCAGGACGCAGACGGCCTTCTTGCGACCGCGTGCGTTCAGCTCGGTGCCCACCGCCTCACCGGCGATGGCCTCGTCCTGGCCGATGTGGGTGAGGGCTCCGAACCGCTTGGACTGCGCGGATCCGGAGTTCACGGTGATCACCGGGATGCCGGCCTTGACGGCCTTGGTCACCACGTCCTTCATCGCCTCGGGCTTGGCGAGACTGACGATCAGGCCGTCGACCTTCTGGTCGATGGCGTTCTGGACGTACTGGGCCTGCTGCTGAGCCTGGTCGTCGTGGGAGTACACGAAGTTGATGTTGTCCTTGGCCGCAGCCTCCTTGGCGCCCTTTTGGACGATGTCCCAGAACGTGTCGCCATCGCCCGCGTGGGTGACCATCGCGAAGGTCCAACGAGGAGTGGACACGGTCGCACGGCCCGCCTGAGCCTCCCGCTCCGCCCGCTCCTCGGCCCGCTTGCCGCCCGTACTGCTGCATCCCGCGAGGGACGCGGCGAGCGCCGCCGCCAGTACGGCGCCGACGACTCGCGCCCCTGTCCACCCAAGTGCCACGTCTGGTGTGCCCTTCCCTGAAGTCCCGCTTCCGGCCGGGACGTATCGGATATGGTCAAACCGGACCCAGCCGCCCAAGTATGACCGAGGATTGACAGCAGTCGCGGGCGGGGTCAGTTTTGGTTCATGCGCATCGGACTGATCGGAACCGGCCGCATTGGCTCGTTCCATGCGGCGGCCCTGAACCGCCACCGTGAGGCAGGGGCCCTGCTGCTGGCCGACGCGGAGCCCGCTCGGGCCTCCGCCCTCGCGGACCGGCTCGGGGCGACCGCGGCACCCTCCGTGGACGCGATCTTCACTTGGGGCGTGGACGCGGTCGTGATCAGCTGTACGACGACCGGCCACGCCGAGCTCATCGGCCGGGCCGTACGCATGGGGCTGCCGGTCTTCTGCGAGAAGCCGATCGCCGCGGACCTCGACGGAACGCTCGCGGTGCTGCGCGAGGTGGAGGCGCTCGGTGGCGTGCTCCAGGTGGGATTCATGCGCCGTTTCGACGCGGGCTACCGCGTGGCCCGGGAACTCGTCCGCAGCGGCGCCCTCGGCCGGCTGCACACGGTGCGCACCATGACGGCCGACCCGGCGCCGCCACCCGCGGCGTATCTGCCGACCTCGGGCGGGCTGTACCGCGACTGTCTGGTGCACGACTTCGACATGGTGCGCTGGGTCACCGGCCACGAGGTGAGCGAGGTGTACGCCACCGGTTCGGACGCCGGGCCGCCCGCCTTCCGCGCCGCCGGCGACATCGACACGGCCGCCGCGGTGCTGGTCCTGGACGACAAAACCCTCGTCACCGCGACCGGGAGCCGCTGCATCGGAGCGGGCTACGACGCGCGGATGGAGCTCGCTGGCGAGCACGACCAGGTGTCCGCCGGCCTCGACGACCGGACGCCGATCACCTCTACCGAACGAGGGGCCGTCCCGGTCGGCAAGCCGTGGACCGGCTTCCTCGAACGATTCGCGCCGGCGTACGAGGCGGAGCTCGACGCCTTCGTCCGGCTGATCCGCGGCGAAGGGCCAAATCCGTGCGACGGGCGCGAGGCCCTGCACGCGCTGCGGGTGGCGGAGGCGTGCGAGCTCTCCAGGCGCAGCCGCCGCCCGGTTGCGCTCGCAGAGGTCCCCTGCTGAGGCCCGCGCCCGACCTGGCCGGCCTACCAGCACACCGGTAGTGCGCGCACGCCCCGGATCAACGTTCCCGGGATCCACTCGTAGGGCCCGGCTTCCGGATCGGCCCTCAGTTCGGGGCAGCACCGCAAGAGGCTGCTGACGGCGATACGGCCCTCCATCCGGGCGAGCGGCGCCCCCAGGCAGTAGTGGATGCCGTGGCCGAAGGCGAGGTGGGGCTGGGGCACCCGGTGGATGTCGAAGGAATCCGGCGCGGCAAAGCGGTCCGGGTCGTGATCACCGGCGGCAAGCGAGATCATCACGGACTCGCCGGCCCGCACCGGGGCGTCACCGATGTACATGTCCTCAACGGCCAGCCGGAAGGTGGCGCTCTCCACCGGACCGTCGTAGCGCAGCATCTCCTCCACCGCGCCGTCGATCAACCCTTCCGGATCGGCCCGCAGGGCGGCCAGCTGCTCCGGGTGGTCCAGGAGGGCCCGTACCCCGTTGGCGATCAGGTTCACGGTGGTCTCGTGACCGGCGACCAGGAGGAGGAAGGCCATGCCGACGAGCTCCTGGGGGCCGAGCCGGTCCCCGTCCTCGTCCCGGGTGCGGATCAGGGCGCTCAGCAGGTCTTCGCCCGGCGTGCCTTCCTTGGCCGCGATGAGATCCTCCAGGTAGCTGAGCATCGCCGCGGTGGCCTCTGCCTCCGCCTGCGAACTGGTGGGCGCCACCAGTTCGTTGGACCAGCGACGAAAGGCGTCACGATCGAGGTCGGGAACGCCGAGGAGCTCGCAGATGACCGTCATCGGCAGCGGGAAGGCGAAGGACCCCACCAGGTCGGCGCGGCGGGCACCGGCCGCGGTCATCTTCTCCAACAGGTGGTCGGTGATCTGCTGGACCCGAGGACGCAGCGCCTCGACCCGGCGGGCGGTGAACTCCCTGGCCACCAGCCGGCGCAGCCGAGTGTGGCGGGGCGGGTCGGACTCCAGCATGTTGGTGTTGAACGCGGTGAAAGGAGCGTCCTGATAGTGCGGCGAGAGCCGCCAGTTCTTGGAGAGCAACGGATCCATCAACGCCTGCCGGGCTTCCTCATGGCCGACGACCAACCAGACCTCGTGCCCGAGAGCCAGCCGGACGCGGTGCACCGGGCCCGTCTGCAGAAGTCTGGCGTAGTGCGGATACGGGTTCTCGTTGAAATCCGCGGCGTACGTGGTGAGGTCATGCACCGGCATGGTCGCTCCCCCTCTCGCTAGGGTGCGTTCAAGCGTACGACGCACAGCGTGACGGCCAGGTCACCGAGCGCCCACCGGAGTCCGAACTGGCCGGAAGGCGACGGTGCCCCGTGCGGATGTCGGGGGCGCTCCCGGCATCCGCACGGACCGGGGCAGCGGCGAAAGGGGCGCCCGTCGAGGGCCCGCGGCGGGCATCTCGACCGGGCTGCCGGCCCGAGGCGCCCACACCGGACCGCGGGGTCCTGGCGGGCAGCGCTCAGAAACTTCCGAACGCCGGACGACCGGTCGGTCGCAGCGTGTGGATGGCGATGCCGCTCTCGGTGGTGCGCGAGCTGATCCGGCTGAAGGAGGTGGGTAGCGCGCCTTCGGTGAAGAGCCGTCGCCCGGTACCCAGGACGACCGGAAAGACCAGCAGGTGGTACTCGTCGATCAGATCGCGGGCCATCAGTGAATGGGCGAGGGCGCCACTGCCGTGGATCTGCAACTCGCCCTCGGGCAATGTCTCCTTGAGACGCGCCACCTCGGCCGGTACTTCGCTGTGGATGACCCTCGTGCCCTCCCAGCTCACAGTCCTGGGGTCGAGCGTGGTGGAGGCGACGTACTTGGGCAGTCCGTTGAGGCGGGAGGCGATCGGGTCGGCCGGGTCGGTGACCTTGGGCCAGTAGCCGGCGAAGATCTCGTACGTGCGACGGCCGAGGAGGAAGGCCCCCGCCCGGTCGAGCACCTCGATCATGAACCGGCTCATGCCTTCGTCGGCGAACGGGACCACCCAGCCGCCGTATTCGAACCCGCCGCTGGGATCCTCCGCGGGGCCACCCGGCCCCTGCATCACGCCGTCGAGGGTGAGGAAGGTGGTGAGGGTCAACTTGGCCACGGCTGTGCTCCTTCTCGTCTGGTCGCGTCCCTCCCTCCGCCCAGACTCGCCGCAGTGGATCACCTCGTGGCGGCGCCGCGCTCGGGCGGTGCTCCGAATTGCGCCGGCCACCACGCCGACGGGAGACTCCGGCAGCGCCCGTGCCAGGACGGCTCGGCAGCGATGCGGCCACCATCGTCGAAGGGACGCGACGAATGGTTCCCGGGCCTGCCCGGGAACCATCGGATCAGCCGCCGAGCTCCTGGTGACGGGCAGTGAGCGCGTCCGCGCCCCGCTCGGTCAGCGAGCCGTACAGGCGCAGCCGGGAGAAGCCGCCGTCGGGGTAGATGTCGATCCGTACGTGGGTGCCGACCACCGCGGTCGCCAGCACGAAGCGGTGGTTGGTATCAGGCTGCAGGCGCGTGCGGGGCAGGAACTCCTGCCACGTCCCGTCCTCACCGGTCTTGGCGGACAGGCTGGCCCAGCCCGCGGAGTTCCCCTTGAGGTACGCCGTGTCGATCTCCACTGCACGAATTTCAGACTCGGCGACGAGTTGGTAGCGGATCCAGTCGTTGCCCTGGTCACGACGGCGTGCGGTCTCCCACCCGTCGTCCATCTTGCGCGACCGTCCCGGGTTGATGGTGTTGGTCGGCGGGGAGTAGAAGCGGTTCGAGGCGTCCTGGACCGCGCCGCCGTTCTCCAGCGCCACCACGTCGAAGGAGCCCAGGGCTGTCAGCCAACGGGGATCGGGAAGCACCTCGCCGTACACCCGCAGGCGGGCGATGCCACCGTCGGGGTGCTGGTTGACCCGCAGGTGGGTGAAACGCTGCTCGACGGTGACCTCGAAACCGTTGGCGGCGTGCCCGCCGACGGCGGTCCGCGGGACGATCGTCGTCCACTTGACGTCCCCGCCGAGGAGTTCCTCGGGCGCGGGGGCGCCCTCTACGCAGACCGCCTCGATGGAGACGGCCTGCGGCATGTTCCCACGGAAGTGCGCGGTGTCCACGACGATGCCTCGGATCACTCCCGGAGCTCCGAGCCGCACGAGGGCCCAGTCATGGTCCTCCGCGGTCGGCCAGGGGTGCTCGGCGTCGACGCCGCGGCGCCGGCGGGTCTCCCAGCCGTCCATGACCTTGCCCTTGTGGCCGAAGTGTTCGGGGTCGAAGTGCGCGGCCTCGGGCACCAGCAGGTTCTCGCGCTGGGCGAAGAACTCGTCATTGGCTGCGATCACTCCCGCCCCGAGCTGCCGGTCGGCCAGGTTCGCGTACCGGGTGAAGGGGAACTGCGCGGTGCGGTAGTCGGCGTAGGGGTCGCCACCGGGGTAGGGGCTCGCGTTTCCGGTGAAGGAGGCCAGGGGGGTTGTGCGCTGCGCCGTCACAGTCAGTTCTGCCTTTCGAGGAGTCGGCCGGTGGGCTCGGTGAGGGTGCCGCGGTCGCAGATGCGCCTACCGCGCAGCCAGGTGGACTTCACCACTCCGTACAGGGTCCGACCCGCGTAGGCGGTGATCTGGTTGCGGTGATGGAGCACGGCGGGATCCACGGTGAAGGTCTCGTCGGGAGCGAGGACCGCGAAGTCGGCATCGCGCCCTGCTTCGATGGCCCCCTTGTGGGCGAGTCCGGCGAGCCGGGCGGGGGCCGCCGCCATCCAGCGCACCACGTCCTCCAGGGACTTCCCGCGCCGCCGCGCTTCGGTCCAGATGGCGGGCAGGCCGAGCTGGAGGGAGGAGATGCCGCCCCAGGCGGTGGCGAAGTCGCCGGTTTCGAAGTTCTTGAGGTCCTCGGTGCACGGCGAGTGGTCCGAGACGATGCAGTCGATGGTGCCGTCGGCCAGCCCTGCCCAGAGCGCGTCCTGGTTCGAAGCCTCGCGGATGGGCGGGCAGCACTTGAACTCAGTGGCCCCGTCAGGCACTTCCTCAGCGGTGAGGGTCAAGAAGTGCGGGCAGGACTCGACGGTGATCTGCACGCCCTCTCGTTTCGCGGCGGCGATCAGCGGGAGGGCGTCGCTGGAGGACAGGTGAAGCACGTGGACCCGGGCGTTCAGGCGCCGCGCCTGGCTGATGAGGTTCTCGATCGCCGTGTTCTCGGCGTCCCGGGGTCGGGAAGCGAGGAAGTCTGCGTAGCTCGGGCCCGGGTTCTGGGGCGCGGACTGCAGGTGGTGGGGGTCTTCGGCGTGGACGATGAGCAGCCCCCCGAAGCCGGCGATCTCGGCGAGTGACTGGGCGAGCTGCTCCTGGTTCAGCTCCGGGAACTCCTCGACCCCGGAGGGCGACAGGAAGCACTTGAAGCCGAAGACCCCGGCCTCGTGCAGGGGACTCAGGTCCTTGACGTTGGAGGGCAGCGCCCCGCCCCAGAATCCGACGTCGATGTGGGCCTTGGCGCGAGCCACGTCCCGCTTGGTGGCGAGGTGGTCCACCGTCGTGGTGGGCGGCAGGGAGTTGAGCGGCATGTCCAGGAGGGTGGTGACTCCTCCGGCGGCAGCGGCTCGGGTGGCGGTCCAAAAGCCTTCCCAGGCGGTGCGGCCCGGGTCGTTCACATGGACGTGGGTGTCGACCAGACCGGGGAGCAGGACATCGTCCCCGAGGTCTTCCAGGCGGGCGCCTTGTGGCACCGCGGCCTGGTACGGCAGTACGGCGACGATCTTCCCGTCGGTCACGGCGACCGAGGCGGCGCGAGTCCCCTCGGGGGTGATGACGCGGGTCGAGCGCAGTACCAGTTGCACCTCGGGCACCCGGGACCTCCTGTTCGGTTCTTCCACGGAGCGAAATTCAACGTTCTGTTGAGGGAGTGTTCCCGGCTGGTCCCAGACCCGTCAAGAGTCCCCGGACGGACTGCCGAGGCCCCTCTCACCCACTTGGAGGTTTCCACAAAATGGAATTAGAATTCCACTCTACAGAACGGAGCTCTTGCCGCGGTGGACTTCCAGGATCGCTCGCCGAGCCCTCCACCACCCGGACAAACCACCTCTGACCGGCGCCTACGGCCACCGTCCGACGCTAGGGCCGGTGCCGACCGCCGGGTAGGCTGCTTCCTTGCCTGCCAGCACCGAAAGGACCGCGCCGTGCCGACGTCCAGCGCCAGCACCACCGACGCCTCCGCCAAGACCCCCGCGGCCAGCGGTGGCGTCCAGTCCCTGGAGCGCGCCTTCGATCTGCTTGAGCGGATGGCCGACGCCGGGGGCGAAGTCGGCCTCAGCGAGCTTTCCGCCGCGAGCGGACTGCCGCTGCCCACCATCCACCGCCTGATGAGAACCCTGGTCGCCTGCGGTTACGTGCGGCAGCAGACCAACCGGCGCTACTCCCTGGGCCCCCGCCTCATCCGCCTGGGCGAATCCGCCTCCAGACTGCTGGGCACCTGGGCGCGCCCGTACCTCGCCCGGCTGGTCGAGGAGACCGGCGAGACGGCGAACATGGCCCTGCTCGACGGGGACGAGATCGTCTACGTCGCCCAGGCCCCCTCCAAACACTCCATGCGAATGTTCACCGAGGTGGGCCGGCGGGTGCTGCCGCACTCCACCGGCGTGGGCAAGGCGCTACTGGCCCACGCCCCGGCCGAGGAGGTGCGCGCACTGCTGGCACGTACCGGAATGCCGGCGGCGACGGAGAAGACCATCACCACCCCCGAAGGCTTCCTCGACGCACTGGAGCACGTGCGGGCACACGGCTACGCGGTGGACGACAACGAGCAGGAGATAGGCGTTCGCTGCCTGGCCGTCCCGGTGCCCAACTCCCCTACCGCCGCCGCCATCTCCATCTCCGGGCCCGCGGGACGCGTCACCGAGGCGGCCACCGAGCGGATCGTACCGATCCTCCAGGGCGTGGCGGCCGAACTCTCCGTGGCGCTGGCCACCCAGAACCCGGCCTGAACCGGCACCGTCCCCGGAAGGCGGCGACACCAGCGGGGGCGGGTTTCACACCGATGAGTCGTGGGGAATGCCAGCGGTCACCAGCCCGCCCCACGACTGCGCCCGCACCAGACGCCGCGGGGCCCGCCCTCCGGGCGGACGGCGCTACCTTCGCAACGCGCCCTAGAAGACCGATGAGGATCTTGCTTCGACTGCCCGGCTCGCCCCGGATTGCCCGCTAATATCAATCGCCATGAACCGGTACAAGCCGGGCGTGATTTCAAGATCTTCAGG
>NZ_JBIAGC010000068.1:0-13862 GCF_042869595.1 Streptomyces sp. NPDC006879 | reverse complement strand
CCACCCCCCAGGTCATGCCATCGACAGGGGGACACAGCCATGCCGGGCCCAGAGGCCAGCGGCCCCATTGCGGAACCGCAGAAAACATAACGGGGATGCTGGGTCCGCATTCGCCGGAAAGAGGGGATTGGTGATGGACGTCTCGCTCGGTCGCGAGGTGGCGGTACACGGTTTCGAGCACGGGTCATGCGGAGGATCGGGGCTTGGGCGGCGAGCGTGTTTCAGAGGTGCAAGAGGGATGTCCGGGATCGGAACTTTCCCTGTGATCGCCCGCGGTGTGGGCATGGGTGGACGGTGCGGTACCGGGAACCGGGCGGCAGGCGCGGGCGGCAGCGGGAGAGGTCGTTTGGTCGCCATGCTGGAGGCGGCCGTCGCTGACAAGCGCATCCCGGAGAATCCCGCCCGCGGCGTCCGGATATCCCGGGCGGCTCCGTGCGCGGTGGACGAGGACGAGATTCCCACGCTGGACGAGGTCGATCTGATTACGGCGCACATCGCCCCGCAGTACCGGCTCGCGGTCTACCTTCAATCGGGCACAGGCCAGCGCACCAGCGAGGTCCTCGCCTTCTCCGCCGAGTGCCGGCGGTCCGGCTTTGTCAGGATCCGATGGCAGGTCAGTGCCAAGGCTCACCGCGATGACTGCCACACGGTCTTCGTGCCGCTCAAGCACCGGACGGAGGGCGAGTGCCGGGACGTCCCGGCCGCCCCGTTCGTCGAGCAGGAGATCGACGCCCACCTGTCGCGGTGGGAGCCGGTTCCTGTGACCTTCCCTGGCCGGCGGGGCAAGCGACGCCGGCCGGAGGTCTTCTTTGCCCCGCGCCGGCGTGGCAAGGGCGCGATGCCCGCCGCCTCCACCTACGGCTACCACTTCAGGAAGGCGTGTGTGTCGGCCGGCCTGGTCGATGCGGACGGCAAGGCCAAGTACACGCCCGGCAGTCTCCGGCACTTCTTCGCCTCGATCGCGTTGGCGAACGGCGTACCGATCTGCGAGGTCTCGCGCTGGCTCGGCCGCAAGTCGATCAAGACCACCGTGGACATCTACGGTCATCTCGTTCCCGAGGCGTGGGATCGTTGCCGAGACATCATGCAGAACGCCATGCGCCCCGCGGCCGAGGGCGTGGAGGAGTCCGTCTCCGCCGCTTGACGTGCTGGATGAACGCCTACCGTGCTGGATCGGTGCTGGATGCGATCACTTGAAGGAACGTTTCCGCAGGTGGGAGCGCCGCCTTGAATATTCCGCTTCAACATGTGAGCGGATGAAACAACACCACGTCGCTGATGCGGCAAGCGTGCAGGTTAGACGGGGTCCACCTCTGGGGAGGTGGGCCCCTAGCCTTTCCCCGTGTTGGATGGGTGCTGGATCAGCTGAGCGACCATCAGTCATTTCCCCTCTCGGATGACACCAAGAGTGGTACGTTATTGAGTACCACTTGATGGGAGGGTTGAAGTCATGTCCATCACCGCGAGTGAAGCTCGCAAGGAACTGTTTCCGTTGATCAAAAAGGTCAACGAGAACCATGAGGCCATCGAGATCGTCTCCAAGCATGGCAACGCGGTGCTTGTCTCGGCCGAGGACTACACGGCGCTGCGCGAGGGCTCCTACCTGCTGCGCTCGCCAGCGAACGCCCGGCGGCTGCTCAAGGCGTACGAGAACGCCCTGTCGCACATCAACGTGTCGGAGCGTGAGCTGATCGATCCCGAGTCACCGGACGCAGGTGCGGGTGCCGCGTGAGGCTCGTCTTCGAGGATCAGGGCTGGGAGGACTACACGTCCTGGCTCAAGAACGACCGCAAGATGCTCGCCCGGATCAACAAGCTCATCGAAGATGTCAGGCGTGACCCCTTCACGGGCATCGGCAAGCCGGAGCCGCTGAAGTGTCACTTGCCTGGGGCCTGGTCACGACGGATCGACGACGAGCACCGCCTCGTCTATCTGGTGACGGACAAGGAGATCGCCGTCCTCGCTGCCCGGTATCGCTACTGATCATGAGTGTCCGGTGTGCTGGGACGTCTCTTCCATGCGGGGTGGTCGACATCCTTGACGCCCTAAACGAAGCGGCACAGCAGAATCTGATTGCTGTTTGATCGCAGGCTCATGTCGGTGGAGGCTCCGACATGGCTCAATATCAATGAGAAGCGCACGCCCATCATTGCACCGAGGTCGGCGTTCGAGAAGCTCGACTGATCTCGGAGATGGCAAAGGTGTGTCCGGTCGATGGTCTCGAAGTCGATTCTGACCTCATCCAGTGGCGCGTCGGTCTGACCGTTGTTCGCAGGAAGCCGAACCTCCCGCGCCTTTGGAGCAGTGTGCCGTCCGAGAGGACGGCCGGGTTGAGGGCCCTGGTGATCGCAGGGGTGAGGGGGCGTCCGGTGAGGACGTGGCGGATGACGTCGGGGAGGACGGGGCGCTCGTAGTAGTCCTCGGAGTGGGCCTGGACGGCCTCGGGGGAGCGGTCGGTGAGGAGGTGGAAGGGGAAACCGGAGCCGTCCGGGTCCTCGCTGCCGTCCGGGAAGGCGATGGCCGAGCCGGTGCGCCAGGCGGTGTCGCCGGTCTCCCGCCACGGGCAGGCGGTGATCCGTGGGGCGTTGATGCCCTCGTCGCGGAAGGCGGGCTCGTCCAGGAGCGGGCGCGGTACGGCGGGCGCGTCGTCGATGACGCCCGGCCGGACCTGCTCGTCGACCGTCCCGTGCGGAACGTGGACGCGGGGCGGGGGCTACTTGCCTGCCGGACGGTTGGATCCACCACCCCCGTTCCTTCTTGCTTGCTCCACCAGGTATCTTGCATCGCATGGAACCAGGTGATTCGACCAAGCAGGCTCGGGTAGCCACCCAACTGCGCAAGGGGGTCCTGGAGTACTGCATCCTCGCCCTGATGCGGGACCGCCCCCGCTACGGGGTGGAACTCCTCCACGCGTTGGAGGACTCAGGTGCCCTCGCCACCAGCCAGGGCACGGTCTATCCGCTGCTCTCCCGGCTCCGCCGCGACGACCTGGTCACCACCACCTGGCAGGAGTCCGTCTCCGGGCCACCTCGCCGCTACTACGCGCTCACTGACAGCGGCCGGGCCGCGCTCGACGAGTTCACCCGTGTCTGGCCCGGCTTCCGTGACACCGTCGACGCCTTCCTGACTACCTCGCACCCCGCCACCGGAGACCTCGTATGAAGACCTCTGCCGACCCCGTACGCGACTACCTCTTCGCCGTCGAGCGCGAGGCCTCCGCGCTCCCAGCCGACCGGCGCCAGGAACTCCTCGCCGACCTCGCCGAACACATCGACGTGACGCGCGCCGAGCGCCCCGACCTCGCGATCGGCGAGGTCCTGGCGGAACTCGGGGACCCCCGCACGATCGCGGAGACGGCGTTGGTCGAGGCAGCGAGGGGGGCCGCCGGCGCGCCGGTCCGAAGGGGTATGGGTGCGCCCGCCCGGCGTGGCAAGGTGCACCCCCTGGTCCCGCTGCTGCTGCTCACCCTTTCGCTGCCGTTCATCATGGTCTTCCCCGACCTGCCCGGCCCGGCGTTCGGCGTCCTGTCCCGCATCACCGGCGCGGTGCTCCTGTGCACCTCGGTGCACTGGACCGCCGTCCAGAAGACCGCCGGGGTGCTGCTCTGTGTCGTGCTGCCGACCGTTGTCTTCGCCACCGCGAACCTGTCCGGCGGCGGTCCCTCTTCCGGTGCCCCGACCTTCCTGGCCAACCTGGCTGTGCTCTTCCTGATAGCCGGCACGGCGGCATGGCTCTGGCGGGTCCGTCGCGTCTGAACGTGACTGCTGGGGCGTTCATGTCGGCAGTAGGAAGGTGAGCGGCTCGCACGGCCGGACCGGTGGATGTTCGCCCCGTCGATTCCGGGTGAGCGTCAACCGATGTCGGGTTTTCTGCATCAGTGAGAGGAGAGGGGCCCCTCAGTCCGTTATGTCACGTGGAATCCCTACCCGCGGGCAGTGAGAGTTCGGAGCGAATCCGTGCGGCAGTACCCGCAGCCACCGAGCGGTCGGAGTCCTTGGACCCGTGCACAGCAGTCCCCTCCGTTCCCGCCGGAGCCGGTTGAAGGGTACGGAGCCGCTCCGGCGTACGGGCGGGGGCCGTCCCGAGAGGACGCTCGCCGGCGCCGGTGCCGGCGAGCGCGGCGGCGGGCCTGGGGCGGTGGGGCCCTGGCGCTGTTCCTGGTGGCCGGAGGTACGGCTGTTGCCTGGAAGTTGGACGCGTTCAACGACAACGGGGAGCCGATGTCCTTCGGGACTCCCCGGGCCGACTCCGGCAAGGGCGTCGCTGTCCCACAGCCCGTGGGCGGCGGGGTGCCTGAGGTCCAGATGCCGACCGGCCCGGCCGCCGAGTTCGTGCGGGCCAATCGGCTGGACGACGGAACCGAGATAGGCAGGGCCAGGGTTTCTGGTGCCAAATCCGGTTTCACGGGTGACGTGTGGGTGTGGGCGCCCAAGGAGTACAAGGACCCCCGGTACGCACGGAGCGGTTTTCCGGTGTTGATCGCGCTGCCCGGCGGCGAGGGGTACCCCGTCAACTACTGGATGGGCACCGACCTCAAACTGCAGAGCACCATCGCGGAACTTGCGGAGCAGGGAAGGAGTTTGCCGTTCGTCGTGGTGATGCCCGTGCTCAACCCCGACCAGAAGTACTACTACGACGGCAGCGACATCCCCGGCCAGCCCAAGATGGGCACCTGGATGACCGAGGACGTGCCGGATTTCGTCCGGCAGAACTTCCGTACCTTCACCTCGCGCGACGGCTGGGCCTTCATGGGGTCCTCCTCCGGTGGCTTCGTCGGCCTGAAATCGGTGCTGGAGAAGCCCGACCGGTTCAAGGCGGTGATCGCCTCCGGACCGGACACGCGGCCCGACTCCCCTTTGTGGAAGGGGCACCGGGCAGAGATGGAGGCCAACGATCCGGAGAGGCTCGCGCAACGCCTGATCAGCCGTGGAGGCCCGGAGGTGTACCTCAACTTCCAGATCGGCACCAAGGAGGGGGGCCGGGCGGCCCTGGAGCAGTTCGTGCAACGGTTCGGGAAGGGGCCGGTGCACACCACGTTGCGGGTGATCCAGGGGGGTGGCCACAACGGCAGGAGCTACGTGCAGGGCATGAGGGACGGTTCCCTGGAGTGGATCAGCAAGGTGCTCAAGGCTCCGGTGCCGACGCGCTGAGCTCCGCCGGCCGGGGGTCGTCCCGACTGGAGGGGTGTACGCCCGGGCCATGGCCCGGGCGGACGTCGGGCGGTGCCAGCCGGTGGATCGGGGTCAGCCCCCGAAGAGGGTGTTCAGGCTCCGGTAGCCGCCCGATGTGGTGAGCGTCGTGTAGGTGCCCTGCTCCAGTAGTTCCTTCGCGGCGTGGCGGGCCATGCTGTAGGCGTGCTCGGCCACGGCTGAGCCGAGGCTCACCCGTGCCACACCGACCGAAGCAAGCTCTGCGACGCTGGGGGAGCCCGGGCCGACGAGGATGTTCACCGGGGCGTCAATGCCCTTGACGAGCTCGGCGATCGTGAGCAGGTCCGAGGTCCCGGGGACGAAGATGCCGTCGGCGCCGGCTTCGAGGTAGGCGCGGGCGCGGGCGAAGGTCTCCTCCAGGCGTGCCGCCGGCTCGGTCAGGCCGCGCAGGTAGACGTCGGTGCGGACGTTGATGAACAGGGGGACGCCGCTTGAGTCGGCGGCTGCGCGGGCCGCCGACAGGCGCTGGGCGAATTCTGCCGGGGAACGGTCCCCGTCCTCGATGTTGATGCCGACCGCGCCCGCGGCGATCACCTTGGTGACGGTCTCGGCCACGGTGTCGGCGTCGGTGCCGAATCCGCCTTCCACGTCGGCGCTGACCGGGGTCCGTACCGCGGCTACGATGCGGCCCACCAGTTCCAGGGCCTGTTCGCGCTCCAGTACATCGCCGTCGGGTGCGCCAAGACTCCACGCCACTCCGGCGCTGGTGGTGGCCACCGCGGGGGCGCCGGACTCCTCGGCTATGCGGGCGGTGGCCACGTCCCACGCGTTGGCGAGGGCGAGGGGCTGGCCGGGGACGTGCAGGGCGCGGAAGGCGTGGGCGAGTTGCCGCTGGGTGTCAGTGGAAGGTTGGTGGGTCGTCATGGGAGCAGTCCATCAGACGTCCGCCAAGGGCGCTGGCGGATATGCGACATCACGCCAGCCCCGTCTTGGCTCCCGCCCCGCACAGCGGTAGCACCGCGGACCGGCCGTCCAGGGGGTCGTCGGGCGCGCCGGGGCCGACCGCCGCCCAGCAGGCGGCGGCTGTCGGTTCGACGAAGAGCCCGCGGGCGGCGAGGTCGAGTTGGGCGGCGGCGATGCGTTCCTCGGACACGGTCAGGAAGGTGCCGCCGCTTTCCCGGACGGAGGCCAGGATCTGTCGCGCCCGGGGTGGCCGGGTGATGGCGATGCCTTCGGCGAGCGTGGGTGCCGCCGCGGTTTCGCCGAGCAGTTCGCTCGCGTCGAGTCGATGGGCGTGGGCGAGCGGGGCGACGGCGGCGGACTGTACGGCGATCAGCGCGGGTGAGGTGTCGATGAGCCGGTGCGCGTGCAGTTCGGCGATGGCCAGTGCGGCGCCGAGGAGCAGGGTCCCGTTGCCGACGGGCAGGACCAGGGCTTGCGGGAGGCGGCCACCGAGGCTTTCCCAGATCTCGTAGAGGTAGGTCTTCGTGCCGTGCAGGAAGTAGGGGTTGAAGACGTGACTGGCATAGAAGGTGCCCGGGGTGTCCGCGGCCGTGCGGGCAGCCCGCGCGGTGGCCTCCCGGTCGCCGGGCACCACTTTCAGGGCTGCTCCGTGGGCACGGATCTGCTCGGTCTTCTTCGCGGTGACGGCTTCGGGTACGAAGATCTCGCACGGTAGGCCGGCCCGGGCGCAGTAGGCGGCGACTGCGGTTCCCGCGTTTCCGCTGCTGTCGGCGATGACCCGCTGCGGGCTCAGGCGGCGCGCGAGTTCGGCGAGCATCACGGCGCCGCGGTCCTTGAAGGACAGCGTGGGCATGAGGAAATCCAGTTTGGCCGAAATCCCCCGGATCATCGGCACGATGGGCGTGCCCCCTTCGCCGAGGCTGACCGCGGGGGTGGTGCCCTTGGCGGGCCGTAGCGGGAGTGCTGCGGCGTACCTCCAGAGCGAGGGGACCTGCGGGCCCGACCTCACGGCGCGGACGGACCCGGCGTTGAAGTCGAGGTCCCAGGGGCCGCGGCAGTGTGGGCAGCACCAGGGTGCGCTCTCCGCGGGGGCCCGGGTGCCGTCGACGGGGCAGCGGTATCCGGACAGGGGTTCCAGCATGGCGGACGCTCCTGTGTGGCCTTTGGTGTTGTTGTGTCAAAGCAGTTCCATGGCGCGGATGTTACGAGGTCTTTGCCCTCTTGCGGTTCCGGCGGGGCGTGGGTCAACCTTTCGAGGACGGCATGGCAGCGGGACGCCACGGACGTAGGGCGAAGGCTTGTCATGTACCCGTCTTTAGTTGTAGTCCCCGGCCCATGTCACGTCCCCGACAGGCCTGCGCGCATCCCCAACACCCACGCAGCTCACGCAGTCACGCACCGCACGGCACCACGCACCCCACGGCACGTGCACCACCCCCCCCACGCCGCCGATGAGGAGGACCCCCCATATGTCCGCCATGCGCCCATCCCGCCGGAAGACCGCCGGCCTCAGCGCGACCGCCGTCGTCGCACTCGTACTCGGCGCGGTCTCCGCGCTTCCGGCGTCCGCCGCCCCGGCCCTCGAAGGAGTGATCGAGAACGCCGGCGCTCCCGGGACGATCGCGAACAGTTACATCGTGACTCTCGACGAGGGCCGCGCGGATTCCGTGCAGGGCCGCTCCGTGGCCACCAAGTACGGCGCGAAGATCCGGCGTACGTACAAGGCCGCACTCAACGGCTACGCCGTCGAACTCTCCGAAGCCCAGGCGAAGAAGCTGGCGGCCGACCCCGCCGTCAAGTCCGTCAGTCAGAACCGCACCTTCACGGTCGACGGCACGCAGCCCAACCCGCCCTCCTGGGGTCTTGACCGCATCGACCAGCGGTCCCTCCCGCTGAACAGCAGTTACACCTACCCCGACAAGGCCGGCGAGGGCGTGAACATCTACGTCATCGACACCGGTGTGCGCATCTCCCACAACGACTTCGGCGGCCGTGCCTACAACGGCTATGACGCCGTCGACAACGACAACGTCGCCCAGGACGGCCACGGCCACGGCACCCACGTCGCGGCCACCACGGCCGGTTCCTCCTACGGGGTGGCCAAGAAGGCCCGGGTCTACGGCGTTCGCGTCCTGAACAACTCCGGTTCCGGGACGACCGCACAGGTGGTCGCCGGCATCGACTGGGTGACCCAGAACGCAGTCAAACCGGCCGTGGCGAACATGTCCCTCGGCGGGGGTGCCGACGCCACCCTCGATGCCGCCGTGCGCAACTCCATAGCCAGTGGGGTGACCTACGCGGTCGCGGCGGGCAACGAGTCGACCAACGCGAGCACCAAGTCGCCCGCCCGGGTCGCGGAAGCACTCACCGTGGGCGCCACCACCAGCTCGGACTCCAAGGCCAGTTACTCCAACTACGGCTCCATCCTGGACCTGTTCGCTCCTGGCTCGTCCATCACCTCGGCCTGGAACAGCAGCGACTCGGCCACGAACACGATCTCCGGCACCTCGATGGCGTCGCCGCACGTCGCCGGTGCCGCCGCCGTCTACCTCTCCCAGAACCCGTCGAGCACCCCGGCACAGGTGGGCACCGCCCTGGTCAACGCCGCCACCCCGAACGTGGTCGGCAGCCCCGGCAGCGGCTCGCCCAACCGGCTGCTCTACGTCGGCGGTGGCACCACCACCCCGCCAGGATCACGGTTCGAGAACACCACCGACTACGCGATCAACGACCACACGACCGTGGAGTCCCCGATCACCGTGAGCGGCGTCCCCGGCAACGCCCCGGCCACGCTGAGCGTTCCCGTGGACATCAAGCACACCTACATCGGTGACCTGAAGGTCGACCTGATCGCCCCTGACGGTTCGGTCTACAACCTGCACAACCGCAGCGGCGGCAGCTCCAACGACATCATCCGCACCTTCACGGTGAACGCCTCCTCCGAGACCGCCAACGGAGTCTGGAAGCTGCGCGTCGCCGACTACGCCAGTTGGGACACCGGAAAGATCGACTCCTGGGCCCTGCAGTTCTGATCCGCCAGGTCCTGATCCGGACCGATCCCGATCGACCTGAGGGCGGTCGCTCCGGCGATCGCCCTTCGGCGCTGCCCGCCCACCGCCTCCGGTGCGCGGGCAGCGCGCTCTCCGTGTTGTCGGCCGGTCTCGTCCACCGGCCCGTCCGTGCCCACTGACACCGCCGCGTCGTACGATTCGCTCGGCAGTTCGTACGACGAGGAGCAATGCTCACCTTGGACCCCCACACGCAGCCGCATCGAAACGGGCGACCTCGTCGCAGGCTCCTCGTCGTGGCCCTGGTTTCGTCGCTCGTGCTGGTTGCAGGGGTGGCGTACGGCGGGGAGGGGCTGGTCGCCGGTTTCCGCGGCGGCCTCCAGAACGCCGGGCTCAGCCGCAGCACCATGGACCTGGCCACCGGCACCTGCTTCGACGTACCGGGTGGGGACCTGCGGGCGGAGTTCTCACAGGTCGCCGTGGCGGGTTGCCAGGAGACCCACGACGGGGAGGTCTACGCGACCTACCGCGTCCCGCAGCGTTCTGGTGCCCGCTACCCCGGCGAGGAGGCGATGTGGCGGATCGCCGAGGAGCAGTGCACGCGGCTCCAGGACGGGTACACGATGGACACCTGGGCCGTGCCGCGCACGGTCAGCTCCTACTTCATGACTCCCTCCCAGCACAGCTGGGACCGTGGTGACCGGGCCATCGCCTGCGCCTTCGGGTCCACTGACGGGGCCCTGACCGAGTCCCTGCGCCGCGACGCCAGCAGCCTCAACGAACACCAGTTGGTCTACCTGCGGGCCGCCAACGCGACCTCGCAGGCCCTGGCCGGCGTTCCCACCACCAAGCTCGCCGAAGACCTGCCCAGCTACCGGGGTTGGGCGTTGCGCGTCAGCGCCGCCTTCGCCGAACACGCGCGTCTGCTCAAGGACCACCAGTGGCCCGCCTCCGCCCGGCGGAACGTGGCGGCCCGTCAGCGCCAGCTGGCCTCCGCGGTCCGGCTGTGGGACCGCGCTTCCAGGTCCTCCAGGGCAGAGGTGTTCTGGCAGAACTGGGGTGTGGCGGAACGGGCCAGCGACCTTCAGGTGCAGACCCGGGACGCCAAGGCCCGTGCGGCGCTCGGGCTGGACACCACCCCGCCGGTGCACGAGGAAACCGCCGAGCGGGACGCGCGCCTGGGCGCCGACCCCACGCCCGGAGCCCGTTGAGCGGGTTCCGGGCGTCGTTGAGCGGCGGCGGTCAGCGTCCGCGTAGGCCCCGGTCAACGGCCGTGATCAGTTCGCCGTCCGCGGTGTCCGCGTCCAGCGACCAGAACATGGCGCCACCCAAGCCGTGCCGCGCGACGTAGCGGGCCTTGGTCCGCAGCACCTGTGGGTCGTCGTACGTCCACAGGGTGGTGCCGTCGAACAGCCACGCGTGAGCGCCCTCGGTGTCCCGGTACAGGGTGTAGGCCCCCGATGCGGCGAGCGTGCGCAACACCTTGTAGTCCTCGTACCCTGCTGCCCAAGTGGCGGGCGCAGGGCCGGTGGCGGGCTGCCCGAGACCGTTGCCGCCGCCGCTGACGCCGGTCCAACCCTGCCCGTAGAAGGGCATGCCCACGATGAGCTTGCGGGCCGGCGCTCCCCGGCGCAGCCAGGACCGGACGGTGTTGTCGACGCTGAAGTCGCCGCGGGCGTGCAGGGCCGACTGCTGGGCGGTGGTCTTCTCGCCCGACACGTGGAAGTCGTAGCCCTGCAGCGTGACGAAGTCGAGGTCGCGCATGATCCGACGGACCTCGTACCCCGCGTCGATCTTCGCGGGGGCGGCCGGGACGAAGGCGCTGAGTTCGTAGCGGTGGTGCCGGGTGCGGCCGAAGGCGTCGAGCTGGGTGCGGAACTCCCTCACCAGCGCGGCGAAGTTCCGCTTGTCTTCCGGGCGGAACGCGGTGTCCGCCGCTGCGGCCGAGCCCGGCCACTCCCAGTCGAGGTCGATTCCGTCGAAGAGGCCGGCGGCGGCGCCGGGGCCACCGCGGGCGCCGTCCCGCGGGAGGTTGCCCCGGAGGTAGAGGTCGATGCAGCTTGAGACGAGCTTCCTGCGGGAGGTGGGGGTGAGGGCGGCGTCGGAGAAGTGCGTGGACCAGCTCCAGCCGCCGAGGGAGATGAGCACCTTCAGACCCGGGTGACGGGCTTTGAGTTCGCGCAGTTGGTTGAAGTTGCCGGCCAGGCGTTGGTCGGGGGTGTCGGCGACGCCGTCGACGGAGTCCGCTGCGTCCAGTGGGCGCACGTAGTCCGCCCAAGGGTCGGCTTCGCCGGGCACGTTGCCCGTGAAGCAGGTGCCCTGTTCGCTGATGTTCCCGAAGGCGTAGTTGAGGTGCGTGAGTTTGGCGGCGGTGCCGCTGGTGTCGAGGTCCTTGACCTGGAAGTCGCGTCCGTAGACCCCCCACTGGGTGAAGTAGCCCACGCGCCTGTACGAGCGGTCGTGGCCGGCATCGCGGGTTCCGGTAGGGGGTGCGGTCGCGGTGGCCGCGGGGGCGAGGGCGGTGAGCAGGGACAGGGTGCAGGCGGCGACGGCGAGCCTGCCGAGCATGCTGCGGCGCATGGGCTTCCTTTGCTGGGGCGCGGGGAGTGGTGCTCGTGGCCGTGCGGTGCATGCCGGAAGGTATTGGTCTGGACCATGAGGGTCAAGGGGTTCCCCTCCGGCTGGCGGGGTGCTGTGGTTTGAACGAGGCCCGTGCATCACATCGAGTGAATGTCTGGCCTTTGGTTGCGGCGATCAACCGTCGGTTGCCAGGCTGTTGCTGTCTGTCAACCTGATGGGAGTGGCCAGTGACTTTCGGTGAGCAGCCGGCTTATCTGCGCGTTGCGAGCGATCTTCGGCAGAAGATCGTCGACGGGTCGCTGCCGCCTCATGCCCGCCTTCCCTCGCAGGCCCGCATCCGCGCCGAGTACGGGGTGTCCGACACCGTGGCCTTGGAGGCTCGCAAGGTGTTGATGGCCGAAGGTCTGGTCGAAGGTCGCTCGGGCTCCGGTACTTACGTCCGGGAGCAGCCCGTGCCCCGCAAGGTCGCACGCTCCGGCTACCAGCCGGTGGGCGGGATGACCTCCTTCCGGCAGGAGCAGGCGGCCCTTGGTGCCCGTGGTTCCTGGGAGTCCAGTAGTGAGCAGACGCAGGCCACTGAGGACATCGCCGACCGCCTGGGGGTCGCGGAGGGGGACAAGGTGATGCGCACCCGGTACGTCTTCCGGGATGCGGGTGAGGCGATGATGCTCTCCACTTCGTGGGAGCCGCTCGCCCTGACCGGGCGCAGCCCGGTGATGCTCCCCGAGGAGGGGCCGCTCGGCGGTTGTGGAGTGGTCGACCGGATGGCGGCGATCGACCTCGTGGTGGACAACGTGGTGGAGGAGATCGGCGCAAGACCCGGGCTCGCGGAGGAGCTGTTTGCCCTGGGGGGAGTGCCCGGTCACGTGGTGCTGGTGATCGGCCGTACCTACTACGCCTCGGGGCGGGCCGTGGAGACCGCCGACCTGGTGGTGCCAGCTGACCGGTATCGGATTGCCTATCACCTTCCGGTCAAGTAGCCCCGGTTTGCGGGCCTGGGGGCGTGCGCCCGGCGCGTGGCCGGATGCGAACGCAACCAAAGTATCTCTTCGTGAAAACCCGTATCCGCTGTGTAAAGGTCGGGCGTACGCTCAGGCATATGCGTACTGCGGTTTCCTGTCCAGGCAAACAGGTGGGTCGGTCGACGGAGGGTAAGAGGCGATGAGCGATAGCGGTGCCGTGCTCCCGTGGCTGGTGATACGACAGGATGACAACGGCAACCGCTATCGGGTGGGCCAGTACGCCACCCGGGCCGAGGCCCAGAAGGTAGTCGACCGCCTTGAAGGGCGCGGCCACAAGCAGCTGTACTGGATCGAGCGGATCGGTCAGACCGCAAGCCACAACTGACCAGCCGTACGGGGCGCTCGCAGCAGGGGCCGAGAGCGCCCCCCCCGGCTGGGTGGCCGGCTCCTGTTGGCTCGGCGGGCTGCCACGGCGCTCCCCTTTGCGCCCGCCACCCCTCGCGCCGCTCTCCATCGGCTGGCGGCCGACGCTCCGCGCCGAACCGTGCCCGGCCGGCGCAAGGGGGGCGAGCCGCCGGGTGTGGTCCCTGTGGACGGGGTGGGCTGAGCCCTCCTCGGCGGGGCGCTGGTGGAAGTCAGGGTGTGCGGCAGTCTTTGGGGAACACTCCGCAGGGGGGGGCGACCTTCCGCCTTCGCGCGCACCGCATCTGACACCACGCGCTGATCCACCGGGGTCGCGGGGTTGCCTTAGGCTCCGCACATGAATGACCGAGCAGCCGCGTGGGCGACCGATCGAGTGGTGGTGGGCGGCGCCCTGTGTCGTCGGGGGCTTGTGCTGGCCGCCCGGCGTAGCGCGCCCCCGGAGCACGCGGGCCGTTGGGAACTGCCGGGCGGCAAGGTGGAGCTTGGAGAGACTCCCCGCGAAGCGCTGGTGCGGGAGCTGCGCGAGGAGCTCGGCGTCGAGGTCGAGCCGTTGGAGCGCGTCCCCGGTCAATGGCCTTTGCGGCCTGGGTTGGTGCTCCAGGTCTGGACGGCCCGATTGGCGGCGGGTGAGCCGCGCCCCCTGGAGGATCATGACGCGCTTCGCTGGCTCGGCCCGGACGAACTAGTACTCCAGCAGCACTTCGTGGCTTGACCTGGGGAAACGTCGAGCGGGTGGGAGTGTAGCGGGCAGGAGTCGGTCACGGACGGCTTCTGCC
>NZ_JBIAGC010000067.1:0-15049 GCF_042869595.1 Streptomyces sp. NPDC006879 | reverse complement strand
GGAGAAAGCGTCCTTGTCCCCACACGCGACCTGCGCCATCAACTCCTCCAACCCAGGACCAGCACGATCAGGAACACCGAAAGGCAACGACTGCCTCACCGGCACGACCTCCTGAGGAGTCCGGCTGCGACTGTCGGGGTACGGCTGCATAGCATGAACGGTCCTCCGTGGGCTGGGCCGGGTTCCGCCGCAGGAGTGGATCCCGACCTCTGAGGGGTGCCCGCCGAGTATGGCTTTGCGTTCTCTTCTTCGTCACGCGAAGGCCAGGGGATTGGCCCCGTCGGGGCCACCGCCTCGCCTTCGCCGAAGGGCACACCGCACATGACGGGCAGGACCAATCCACCTGGCGCAGGTCACCGAATCCCCTGCGTGAGCAACTTCAGCAAGCACTCGACCCGCAGCGCCCTCGGCGCCCTGTGCGGTCTCCTGGCGGCCTACTCCGCACTGGCGGTGGCCGAGCTTGCCGCCGCACTCATCCGGCCCGAGGCCGGACCTGTGACCGCGATCGGCGGGTCGGCGATCGACCGGACCCCGGCCCCCGTGAAGGACTGGGCCATCCAAACCTTCGGCGAGGCCGACAAGCTCGTCCTCCAACTGGGCATCCTGGCCACCGTCGGAGTCCTCGCGGCGTTGCTGGGCGCCCTCACCGTGAACCGTCGAAGGGTGGGAGCGGCGGTCGTGCTGGGCTTCGGAGTCCTCGGCGCGCTGGCGGCGACAGCCCGACCCGATTCCCAGGGGCCGGTCGACGCACTGCCCTCCCTGGCGGGCGCTGTGATCGGCGCGGGCGTCATGTACGGCTTGTTGGGCAAGCTCGTCGCGACCTCCCCCGCGGCTTCCCTGACCGGTCAAGAGGACACCGGGGCAGGCTGGAACCGACGGGGGTTCCTCGCGGCGGCGTCCGTCACTGCCGCCGCCGCGACGGGGGCCGGCGCCCTGGGTCGTGCCCTGACCGGCCGGCGCGGCCAGGGCGCCGTCGCCTCCCGCAACTCGCTGGTGCTCCCCGCTGCGGCCTCCGCGGCGCCGGCAGTTCCGGCCCGAGCCGCGTTGCGAATCCCGGGGATCAGTGCCTTCACCACCCCGAACAAGGACTTCTACCGCGTCGACACCGCCCTGGTGGTCCCCAAGGTCGATGCCGACACCTGGCGGCTGCGCATCCACGGCAAGGGGGTGGCCCGCGCACGGAGCTATTCGTTGCCAGACCTCCTCGATCGTCCACTGATCGAGCGTGACGTCACGCTGACATGCGTTTCCAACGAGGTCGGCGGACCGTACGTGGGCACTGCCCGTTGGCTCGGCGTGCCTCTCGCCCCGCTGTTGCGCGAGCTCGGGGTCCGGGCCCCCTCGCAGGGCGGCCGTGCCGATCAGCTGGTGGCCCGGTCCGTTGACGGGATCACACTGGGGAGCCCGGTCGAGGAGGTCCTGGACGGCCGGGACGCGATGCTGGTCGTCGGCATGAACGGTGAGCCCCTGCCGTTCGCCCACGGTTTCCCCGTCCGCATGTTGGTGCCGGGCCTGTACGGCTACGTGTCAGCCTGCAAGTGGATCGAGGACATCGAGCTGACCACCTTCGACGCGTACGACGCCTACTGGATCAAACGTGGATGGGCTCGGCGCGGCCCCATCAAGACCCAGTCCCGCATCGACACGCCGCGTCCCTTCGCCCGACTGTCAGCCGGGGTGGTGATGGTGGCCGGGGTGGCATGGGCCCAGCACCGCGGAATCTCCCGTGTGGAGGTCCGCTTCGACGACGGCCCCTGGCAGGAAGCGCAGTTGGCCGATCAGGACACCGTGGACACCTGGCGCCAGTGGTCCCTGCCCTGGAAAGCCACCTCGGGTGGGCACACCCTCACCGTCCGCGCCACCGACGGCACTGGTGCGGTGCAGACCGAGAAGCGGACCAGGACCATTCCGGACGGCGCGAGCGGCTGGCACAGCGTCTTCGTGAACGTTGGCTGAGGCCACCAGGAGCTTCCACCGGCGGGGGCTCGACCGTACCCCTGATGATCGAGCGCTCTTCGCCGGCCCGCGTCTTCGGAGCTGACGGCCCGCTTCTATAGGCTTCCCCCGTGGCCCGTACCGATGAACAGATGCCCGAAGGTCGCCGGCCGGCAGGAACGCCAGCCCCCGGGCTGCTGGTGTTGGCCACGCAGCTTCGCCGGATGAACGGCGAGATCAACCGGCTCGTGCACGCCTTCGCCGCCAGCGGGGGGCTGCATTCCACCGATGTGAACGCACTCGCCGCGATCTTGGACGCCGAGGGACCGATGACGCCCGGCAGGCTGCGCGAGCACCTCGGCCTGACTTCGGGCGCGGTCACCGCGTGCCTGGATCGGCTGGAGAAGGCCGGCCACATTCGACGGTCCCGCGATACCGTCGACCGGCGGGTCGTACACATTCACTACGCGCAGGAGGCGAGGGCGGCGGCCCGCGCCCACTTTCGACCGCTGGCCGTGGCGGCCCAGAGCGCTCGGGAGCGTTTCACAGACGCCGAGCTCAGCGTGGTCGAACGCTTCCTGGACGCCTTGAACGAGGAGATGGCCCTGTTGAACCCGGACGATTGAGCGCCCACGCCCCGCCACGCCGGAACGCAGCTGCTCCCCCGCCCCGGGCGCAGGTAGGATCATAAATATCTCGATCATTGAGATACTTGACCATTGAGGCTTCCTTATTCTTGGAGCGCCATGACCCTGCACACACGACCCGCACGCTGGATGGTGGCCGTCGCTCTCCTGCTGACCTGGTTCGCCATCGGTGGAAGCCTCGGTCCCTACGCGGGCAAGCTCGGCGAGGTGGCGACGAACGACCAGGCCGCCTTCTTGCCGCGCAACGCCGAGTCCACCCAAGTGCTTGAGGCACAGAAGGTGTTCCGTCAGAGCGAGAGCCTTCCTCTGATCGTGGTCTGGACCTCCGAAGAGCGTGGGCAGCGCCTCACTGCGGCCCAGCAACGCGCAGCTAGCGCAGCCCTGGCGACCCGAGCGGGCGCCCCGTACACGGCCGGGCCACCGTCGCCGGCGCTGCGCTCCGCCGACGGCCTGGCGTTGCAGGGCGTCGTCCCCCTCAGACCCGACCTCGGCAAGCAACTGGCGCCCACACTCGAACAGGTCCGAAAAGCCGTTTCGGCGGTCCCCGACACCAGGGTCCAACTGGCGGGCCCCGCCGCGGCCCAAGCCGACCTCGGTGACGCCTTCGCCGGGATCGACGGCCTCCTGCTGGGAGTCGCCCTGGCCGCCGTACTGGTGATCCTGCTGCTCGTCTACCGCAGCGTCCTCCTCCCCCTGACCATCATCCTCGGTGCGGTGTTCGCCCTCGGGCTCGCCTGCGCAGTGGTGTACGCCCTCGCCGATCGCGGCATCGTCCGGGTGGACGGCCAGGTGCAGGGCATCCTGTCGATCCTGGTGATCGGTGCGGCCACCGACTACGCCCTCCTGCTCACGGCGCGCTTCCGCGAGGAACTCACCCTGCACGAGGACCGGATGACGGCCATCCGCGCCGCTCTGCGCCAGACCGCCGGGCCCGTGTGCGCCAGTGCCGCCACCGTCGCGCTCGGGCTTCTCGCCCTCCTGCTCAGCGGCCTGACGAACAATCGGGCGTTGGGGCCGGTGGGCGCCATCGGCATCATCTGCGCGGTGCTGAGCGCGCTGACCTTCCTTCCCGCGGTTCTGGTACTTCTCGGACGTGCCGCCTACTGGCCGGCCCGCCCGGGGCGACCTGGCACCGTCAGCGGTTCGCACGGCCTGTGGACGGCCATCGCCGACCGGGTCGACCGGGCGCCGCGCCGGGCCTGGGTCACCACCCTCGGCGCCCTGCTGCTGTGTGCGGCCTTCTCCCCCAAGCTGGTCTCCCAGGGAGTGCCGCTCGACGAGATCTTCGTCAACGAGGCGCCGTCCGTGACGGCCCAACGAGCACTGGCGGAGCACTTCCCCGCCGGATCCGGCAATCCGGCGGTGGTCATCGCGCGCGCTCCGCAGGCGCCGGCGGTCGAAGCGGCCCTGCGGCAGGTCCCCAGGGTGGACTCCGTGCGGGCCCTCGGTCCCGGTGGCGGGCCGGCCGACGGCGCCCCCCTGGTCGTCAACGGACTGGTGCAGTTCAACGTCACCCTGACCGACGCGGCCGACAGCGACGCCGCCAAGAACACCGTCGCCTCCCTGCGCCAGGCGGTGCGCTCCGTCCCCGAGGCCCAAGCGCAAGTGGGTGGCTACACCGCCCAGCGCTTTGACACCCAACAGACCGCGCAGCACGACCGTGATGTGATCGTCCCCGTGGTCCTCGTCATCATCTTGGTGATCCTGGTGGGGCTCTTGAGGTCGCTGCTGATGCCTGTGCTGTTGGTGGCCACGGTCGCCCTCAACTTCTTCGCCACCCTGGGCATTTCCGCCCTGGTCTTCCAACACGTCTTCGGATTCACCGGGACGGACGCCTCTGTGCCGCTGTACGGATTCGTCTTCCTCGTCGCCCTCGGCGTCGACTACAACATCTTCTTGATGTCACGGGTCCGGGAAGAGTCCGTGCGCCACGGAACACGAGAAGGCGTGCGGCGCGGCCTCATCGCAACCGGCGGGGTGATCACCTCGGCGGGGGTGGTCCTGGCAGCGACCTTCGCGGCCCTCGGCGTGATCCCGCTCGCCTTCCTGATCCAGATCGCCTTCATCGTCGCGTTCGGCGTCCTGCTCGACACCCTGGTCGTCCGCTCACTGCTGGTCCCGGCGCTCGTACGGGATCTCGGCGACCGCGTCTGGTGGCCCGGTGGTCCGGGTGGATTCTCCACGAGCCGCTCCTGAGTACCTCGCTCGGCTGCCGGGTTCGGCAGGCAACAGCTACCGGCACCCGGCGCGGAGCGTCTACCCCGACAGCGGCATCACCGCCGGCGCGGCACACTCGCCGGCGGCCTCCGCAAACGCCGTAGGGCCAGCAGGATCTGCATCGCCGCCGCGGGGCGCAGCACGACGGGCCTCAGCCCGCGGGGCATCGCCCCTCGGCGAACCGCGAGCGCGGTCACGACCACGACGGGTCCGCACCACACGCCGACCGCGACGGCCCGAAGAGTGCGGTTCGGTTCGTAGTTCAGGGCCATCCAGGTCCAGAACGCGGCGTCGGCCAAGGAATCGGCGTACGCGCCGAACGGTGAGGTGGCGCAACGGCGTCGGGCCAGATGCCCGTCGATGACATCGAGGGTCACGGCCACCGCACCTGACCACCGGCTCGCGCCCAAGGCCGTCGCGGGAAGAGCGCCACGGATCAGCGTGAGCACATCCGCGGCTGCGATGGCCCGGCGGCGCTCCAACAGGCCCAGATGGAGCAGGCTCAGTGCCCAGGCCGTCGCCACCCAGCGTGGGCCGGGCCGCCGCCGGGTGGCGAGGGCCGCCAGCAAGCCGTGTACGGCGCTCACCTGGAGCACCGCCCGCGGCCGGGTGGCGGCCTGCCGAACCGAACGGTGGCCCGCCAGCCACAGCAAACGCCGCAACCGTTCGGGCGTCAGCCCGCCCTCGTCCCGCAACGTCCCGAGCAGCGCGTCGGTGGCCGCACGGCTGTCGGTGAGCTCGCTCACCTCCACCTCTTCGCCTCTCGTCAGCCTCTGGATCGAGTGGCTCACCGTAATCGGTTGACACTCCGCCCGGGCGGGGGCGCGCTCACCGCTGTGGGTGCCCCGGGGCCGTAGCGTGGGCCCCACAAGAGCCGCCGTACGGAGAGGGTCGAATGCGAGGCATCGCGAAGCTGGTGGGGGGCGCCGCGCTCGTGGGCGCTGCTGCGGCCGGTGGTGGCTTGGGGCTGGTGACGGGGGCGTTCACCGTGGATGTCGGCGCGGGCCGCAGGACCCGGGCGCTGGGGCCTACGGAAGTCCTCATTGAGGCACCTCGGGAACTCGTCTTCGATGTGATCGCCGAGCCGTACCTCGCGCGGCCCACCCGGGCCCTGAGGGAGAAGGTGCAGGTGTGGGAGCGCGGCGCCGACATGGTGCTGGCAGCCCACTTCACGCCGCTGGCGGGTGGCCGGGTCCGTGCCCTGACGGTGGAGACGGTCCGCTTCGAGCGGCCGGCCCGGGTGGAGTTCCGTCTGGTGCGCGGACCGGTCCCGAGCGTCGTGGAGTCCTTCGTGCTGACCCCGCACCGGGGTGGTACCCGGCTGCGGTACGAGGGTGCGCTGAGCACCGATCTGTGGTCGCTGGGGCAGGCGTGGGGCGATCTGGTGAGCAGGCGCTGGGAAGCCACCGTGGCCGCTTCGCTCGCCTCAGTCCGCGTCGAGGCGGCACGGCGCGCGGCCCGCGCATGACAGGTCCGGGCAGCCGGCCGGCTGCCCGGTGTGCCCCCGCCCCGGTCGAGGGGCGGCGGTACCCCGAACCCGACCTCGGGAGGAGCCCTCTATGGCCGAAGCATCCCCACCGCGGCGCAAGGTGGACCGCGAGGAGGTCTTCATCGAGTTCACCAAGTCGATCTGCCCGATGTGCAAGGTGTCTGTCGACGCGCAGGTCAACATCAGGGAGAACAAGGTCTACCTCCGCAAGCGTTGCCGGGAGCACGGCGAGTTCGAAGCCCTGGTGTACGCGGACGCCGAGGCGTACCTTTCCTCCGCCCGCTTCAACAAGCCGGGCACGCTCCCCCTGACCTTCCAGACCGAGGTGGTCGATGGCTGCCCGTCAGACTGCGGGCTCTGCCCCGAACACAAACAGCACGCCTGTCTAGGCATCATCGAGGTCAACACCGGATGCAATCTCGACTGCCCGGTCTGTTTCGCTGACTCCGGACACCACAGCGACGGCTACGCGATCACCCGCGAGGAGTGTGAGCGGATGCTCGATGTCTTCGTGGCGTCGGAGGGCGAGGCAGAGGTGGTGATGTTCTCCGGCGGGGAACCCACCATTCATCCGCAGATCCTGGACTTCATCGACCTCGCCCAGGCCCGACCGATCCGCAACGTCACGCTCAACACCAACGGCATCCGGCTCGCCAGCGACCGTCGTTTCGTCACCGCCCTGGGCGAACGCAACGCGGCGATGGGCCGGTCGGTCAACATCTACCTGCAGTTCGACGGCTTCGAAGAGCGTACTCATCGCCAGATCCGCGGCCGGGACCTGCGGGCCCTCAAACAAAGGGCCTTGGACAACTGTGCGCAGGCCGGGCTGACCGTCGCGCTGGTCGCAGCTGTCGAGCGTGGCCTGAACGAGCACGAGCTCGGCTCGATCGTCGAGTTCGGCATCGACCACCCGGCCGTCCGCTCGGTCGTCTTCCAGCCGGTGACCCACTCCGGTCGGCACCTTGCCTTCGACCCGCTGGACCGGCTCACCAACCCCGACGTCATCCGCCTGCTCAGTGCGCAGCGGCCACAGTGGTTCACCACGAGCGACTTCTTCCCCGTACCCTGCTGCTTCCCCACCTGCCGGTCCGCGACCTACCTCCTGGTGAACCGCGAGGCGGAAGGCCTCAGCGTCCTGCCGATCCCCCGACTGCTCGACGTGGAAGAGCACCTGGACTACGTCACCAACCGGGTGTTTCCCGACGCCGGCGTCCGTCAGGTTCTGGAGCGGCTGTGGTCGGCATCAGCGGTCATGGGCGCGGCCACCACGCGGGATGAGCTGGGGGTCGCGGTGCGGGCCCTGGACTGCGCGGATGCCTGTGGCATCGACCTACCTCAGGTGGTGCAGGACCTTGACGGGACGGCCTTCATGATTGTCGTTCAGGACTTCCAGGATCCGTACACGCTCAACGTCAAGCAGCTGATGAAGTGCTGCGTCCAGGAAATCACCCCCGACGGCCGCCTCATCCCGTTCTGCGCGTACAACTCCGTCGGCTATCGCGAGGAGGTCCGCGCGCGGATGTCCGGGGTGCCCGTCGCCCCGGTGGTCCCCAACGCGCTCCCTCTGGCCGAGCGTCTGACCCACACCCCCTACGGTTCCAGGGCCGCTCGTACGCAGGCGGACGAACGATGACTCCCGAGGACGGACTCAAGGCGTGTTGCGCCGCCGCCTACTCGGGCGATGTGGTCTGCGCGCTGCTGGGGGACTCCTACCACCCCGGAGGCGGTCGCCTCACCCGCCGCCTGGTCGACTCGTTGGCCGTGCGCCCGGGCGAACGCGTCCTCGACGTGGCCTGTGGGCGGGGCTCCACCGCGCTCCTGCTCGCCGGGGAGTACGGAGTGCGGGCTCATGGGATCGACTACTCGGTCGAGAACGCCGCGGTCGCCCGCGCCGCCGCGCAGGGACTGGGCCTGGCCCAACGCGCCGCGTTCGCCAGCGCGGACGCCGAGCGCCTGCCCTACCCGGACGCGGCTTTCGACGTGGTGGTGTGCGAATGCGCCTTGTGCACCTTCCCCGACAAGGTGCGCGCCGTCGCGGAGTTCGCCCGGGTACTTCGGCCCGGGGGGCGGCTGGGCCTGGCCGACGTCACCGTCGAGCCCGGCCAGCTGGGTCCCGAACTGAGCGGGCTGGGCGCGCGCATCGCCTGCCTCGGTGACGCGCTGCCGTTGCACGGATACGTCGACCTGCTCACCGGGGCGGGGCTACGCACCGTCTTGGCGGAGCCGCATCAACGCGCCCTGCTCGCCATGGTCGACCGGATCGAGGCTCGACTCGCGCTGCTTCGCATGACCGCTCCGGGCATGCTCTCATCCGCCAACATCGACCCGTCGGCAACCACAGTCGTACTGGCGCAGGCCCGCAGGGCGGTCGCCGGGCAAACCCTGGGCTATGCGCTGGTCATCGCGCACAAGGACGGCCAGCGCTCGCCCGGTCGGCGGCCGTCTTGAGTCGACCGCGCCCACCTCTGAAGGCGGCTCGGCGCCGGGTGCCGACCAACGGATTCGAACTCGTCGGCCCGTGTCGGCGCCCCCGGATCACCTCAGGCGCGGTCGCGCAACCGGAACGGCCGGAGCCGAAACCGGTCGCGTGACCGCACTGCGTGGCTCAGGCCTCGACGACGCCTGACTTCGCAATGGTGATCTTCGCCTTGGTCGCACCACTGCCCGAGCCGAGGCCCTCGATCTTCTTGACGAGGTCCATGCCCTCGACGACCTCGCCGAACACGACGTGCTTGTTGTCCAGCCAGTCGGTGACGATGGTGGTGATGAAGAACTGCGAGCCGTTGGTGTTCGGGCCCGCGTTGGCCATGGAGAGCTGGCCCGGCTTGGTGTGCTTGATCTTGAAGTTCTCGTCGGCGAACTTCTCGCCGTAGATGCTCTTGCCGCCCGTGCCGTTGCCGGCAGTGAAGTCGCCGCCCTGGAGCATGAAGTCCGGGATGACGCGGTGGAAGGAGGAACCCTCGTAGCCGAAGCCGTGCTCGCCGGTGGCGAGCTCACGGAAGTTGCGCGCGGTCTTGGGGACCACGTCGTCGAAGAGCGCGAAGACGATGCGGCCGGCGGGCTCGCCGTCGATGGTGATGTCGAAGAACACGTTACTCATGGCTTCATCCTGACACCCAATGTCATCGCAATGCACACCGGACCCACCAAAGGAGCACATCCATCCGCCCGGAAGCACCTTTGAACCGGCCTCGCCAGGGGCCTTGCGGCGGCGGACCGTGCGAGTCAGGGGGACCATGTGGGCAAGGACGTCGTTTTTCACGAAACGCGCCGCGCCCTCGGCGTCGAGGAGCGGACAACGATCCAAGGAACTGACCAGATGCCGAGTTCGGACAGCCCTTCAGCGACCCCTCCGTCCCCGGACGCACCGCAAGCCCAGGAAGCTGACCTGCTGCGCAATCTGCTCCTGAGCCCCGGATACCTCAAGGCCCTCGTCTTCTGTGCCCTCATCGGCGTCCCGGTGTCCCTGGTGGCCTTCTGGTTCCTCGTCGCCCTGCACGAGTTGGAGCACACCCTGTGGGCGACCCTGCCCGAGTCCCTGGGATGGCAGACACCCCCGTGGTGGTGGCCGCTCCCGCTGTTGCTCGCCTCAGGGCTCGCCGTGGGGCTGATCGTCACCCGGCTGCCGGGCACCGGCGGCCACGTACCGGCCGCCGGCCTCCAGGCGGGCGGCGGCGCCTCCACCGCCGCCCTCCCAGGCGTGGTCCTGGCCGCCCTGGCAAGCCTGCCGCTCGGCGCCGTGTTGGGCCCGGAGGCCCCTCTCATCGCCCTCGGTGGAGGGCTGGCCGTCCTGTTCCGCAGCCTCACCCGTGCGCCCGCGACCCCTCAGGGGACGGCGCTGCTGGTCGCCGCCGGTGCAGCCGCCGCGGTGTCAGCCATCTTCGGGAACCCGCTGATCGGCGCCGTGCTCCTGATCGAGGTGGCCGGGGTGGGCGGCCCTCAACTGTTCGCCGTGATGCTTCCGGCGCTGCTCTCCAGCGGCGTGGGCGCCCTCATCTTCACCGGATTCGGACGGTGGACAGGCCTCAAGACTGGCGAGCTGAGCTTGCACCTGACCGCGCCCTCCCCCAGGCTCGAACTGGCCGACGTGCTCTGGTCTCTTGCCCTGGCAGCAGCCGTCGGTGTCCTGGTCCGCCTGATGCTGGACGGTGGCCGGCTGACCGCGGGCTTCGTCCACCACCACACCCTGGCACGCACGGCCCTCTGCGCCCTGGGCGCCGGAGCTTGCGCAGCCCTGTACGCCGCCCTGAGCGGTCGCTCCCCCGTCGAAGTCGCGTCCTCCGGCCAGGCCACCCTGGGTGAACTGGCTTCCGACCCGCAGGCCTGGGGCGTGGGCGCGCTGATCGCGGTCCTCGTCTTCAAGAGCCTCGCCTACACACTGTGCCTGGGCAGCCTGCGCGGTGGTCTGGTGTTTCCGGCCCTGTTCCTCGGGGCGGCAGCCGGTGTGCTGCTCGCTCCGCTCCCGGGGTTGGGTCTCGTCCCGGGGATGGCGGCGGGCATGGCCGCATCAACGGCGGCGGCACTGCGACTACCGGTGAGCAGCGTGGTGCTGGTTGTCCTTCTGCTCGGCAGCGGCGCGATGATTCCCGTGGTCATCCTGGCCGCTGTGACCGCCTTCGTCGTCAGCGAACTGCTGCCCTCACGGTCTGCTGCTCACGGGACGCCGTGATGAACGCCCAGTGCCGCGGCGACTGTTCGTCGTAGCTCCACCTCCGGCTCCTGTCCCAGCGCGCCGCCTGGAACTGAGGAGCGGCTGCCCTCCGATCTCCCCCGCCACGCGGAACGCCCCCGCCGCGGTGTCCCGCGGCGGGGGCGTTCAGGGGCGGACATGTGGACGGCTCCGATCTCGATAGCCGAGGGCTACCTGCTCTCCCAGGAACGCACGACACCTGCTCCTGCGCCTCGTCGTGCTGCCGGCCCACCCACGCCCGCCCAGGGCATGGGCAGCGCTCAGCGACGGTGGCCGCTCCGCCCCCAGGACTCGGTGTCCACGACCCGCCCGCGGCTGTCGCGCAGGGTGGCGGAGTCACGTCGGTCCCAGACCTGTTCGCGCTTGCCCTGGAAGACATCACGGGCGGTGTCCCGACCCGCGCCGGTGTGGACGCGCACCTTGGCGCCGCCCGCCAGCCGCAGTCGACCGAACCGGTAGCGGTTGCCCTCCTCGTCGGTCAAGGTCCAGTTGCGCAGATCGACCGCCCGCCTGCCGGTGTTGGCAACCTCCACCCATTCGGCGTTGAGCCTGCGATTGGAGCGAGCAGCGCGTCCCGCGCCCTCGTGGTGCACCTCGCCGATCTCGACCGTGGAACGGGCCGCCCGATGACGGTCGTGGTGGCTGTCCGCTACGGCCGGCAGGGCCGTGCCCGCCAGGAGGGCCCCGGAGGCGAGGGCAGCGGCGACAAGACTGCGAACGGTACGGGAAGAGGACATGTCACTCCCTTTGCACAGGATGCGCACCGGACCGCGAGGCGGCCGGTTGCGCCGTATGGACGTCTCGGCAGGTGGCCGAGGAGCCACACACTCACACCTCGGACCACCGCACGAACCGAGAACTCGATTCGCGTTACCGAACGCGAACATATCCGTAACCCTCGACTGCCGGACGCACCTATGCGCCAAAAATAACTTGCCTCATACACCCATGCCTTGAGATGCCAGTCCACCAGCAAGGAGAGTGGGTAAACATTTCAAAATGGGCGGCAGATCTAGGTATTTCACGTAACAGGCCCGACCGCATATTCGACCACCCTTCACTATCATTTCATACGCAAATACAGATCTGGGCTGATGCGATGCGCAGCCTGCTTTGATCAAGAGGAAGAACTACCATCACACCCGCGTCGAGTCGCCCGGCGAACGAGCTGGACCTAGGCTCTTCATGGAGTTCCGCCCCTCCAGGGCCTTCTCGGGGTCTCTCGTGACAGGAGGCGACTCATGGCTCGCTCGACCTTCGGACTGCGCCGGGTGGCCGTATGCATCGCGGCTACCCAACTGCTCTTCACTCCCCTCGCGGCAGGGACGGTCCTCGCCCAGGGCGCGCCAGCACGCGCCGCGGCCCTCGCTCCCTCCCCCTCCGAGAGCGAGTTCCCCGCACTCACCCCGGCCGTGGCCGCACAACTCGACGCAGCAGTGCGGAAGGTCATGGCACAAGCGGATATCCCGGGGGTGACGGTGGGCCTCTGGGCTCCCGGCAAAGGCAGCTACGTGAGCACATTCGGCGTGTCGGACAAGGACACGGGCGCTCCCATGAACCCCGGCATGTACACCCGCATCGGCAGCGAGACCAAGACCTTCACCGTGACTGCCGTACTGGAGCTCGTCGATGAGAACAAGATCGGCCTCGACGACCCGATAGGCACGTACATCGACGGTGTGCCAGGCGGAGACAAGATAACCCTGCGGGAGCTGGCGGGCATGCGTAGCGGGCTCTTCAACTACTCGGCCGACCCGGACTTCCAGCAAGCGCTGTCGGACAACCCCCGCCGGCACTTCCCACCCCAGGAGTTGCTCGACTACTCCTTCAAACACCCCGTGCAGTTCGCCCCGGGCACCGAGTTCGAGTACTGCAACACCAACTTGATCCTTCTCGGGCTCCTGGTGGAGAAGGTAAGCGGACTTCCCCTCGGAGAGTTCATCGAGCGCAACATCCTGGAGCCCGCCGACCTTCCGCACACGGTCTTCCCCCGTGGTGCGGAGTTTCCCGAGCCGCACCCTCAGGGCTACACGCAGCTCTCCCCGGACCAGGGCATCCGTAACGCGACGAACTGGAACCCCTCGTGGGGTTGGGCAGCCGGCGCCATGATCTCCGACCTCACCGACATGCGGAGTTGGGCCCGCATCCTCGCCACCGGAACGCTCCTGACACCGCAGACCCAGGCGGAACGCCTCAAGACAGGTCCCAGCAACATCCCGGGCTCCGGTTACGGACTTGGCATCTTCAACGTCCAGGGGTGGATCGGCCACAACGGCTCGCTGCCCGGCTACCAGACCTTGGTTGTGTACCTGCCGGAGGCGGAAGCGACCATGGTCGTGTTCCTCAACACTGACATCTCCTTCCAGGGCAACGAACCAAGCACCCTCCTCGGCAAGGCGATCACGGAAATCGTCACGCCTGCGCACGTCTTCTCACTGCCGGCCCAGCCCACGACCTAGAGGCCGTGTCGCGATGCCCAGTGAGCACATGCTGGCAGGCATGGCGCATCGCAACGCGGAAGGCTCACAACCGTGCTGACGGTACGAGCAGTGTTGCGACAACACCATTGCCAGGCAAGCCGGTTGGTGGATCGCGAACCAACATGACGCACCGAACAGGTACTTCACGCCGATCTTCGGGTTTCCCTCACCCGGCGCTGTGCGGAGCAGTAGCGTCCGGCTGTGACGGATCGCAGATCGATCGTCCACAGCAGAACGGAATGAGGAGCAGGCGCGGATGGTGAACGTAGAGACGTCTCTCAAGGAGACGATGACATCGATCGAGGGCAGCGTCGGAGCAGCGCTGGTCGACTACACCAGCGGGATGGCGCTGGGCACGATCGGAGGGGGTAAGGACCTCGACCTGGCGGTGGCTGCCGCGGGCAACACCGATGTGATCCGAGCCAAGGTCCGCACCATGGAGATGCTCGGGCTCAAAGAGGAGATCGAGGACGTACTGATCACTCTGGGCGGCCAGTACCACCTCATCCGCCTGCTCAAGGGACGTGGCGGCAACGGCCTCTTCTTGTACCTGGTCCTGGACAAGGCGAACTCCAACCTGGCGATGGCCAGGCACCAGCTCAGGCGCATCGAGGCAGATCTGGAGTTGTAACCCTGCTCCCGTTTCCCGGCTCACGCATGCCCGCTAGTTGAAAGATTCTTCAACTCGGCACATCCGGAACCACTCAACTGCGGGCGTGCGCGGGGCTGGCAGACGGGACGATGTCCGAAGAGGAAATACAGGTTCACCGCTGCGGCGCGGCACCGCGCCGCAGCTCACGGCAAGCACAGCCGTAGAAGGACAGGAGCGCGATCGCGATGCAGGTACCCCTGTACCAGGCCAAGGCGGAGTTCTTCCGGATGCTCGGGCATCCGGTCCGCATTCGTGTCCTGGAACTCCTGCAGAACGGTCCCGTCCCGGTGCGCGACCTGCTCAGCGAGATCGAGATCGAACCCTCCAACCTGTCCCAGCAACTGGCGGTCCTGCGCCGCTCGGGCATCGTGGTATCCATCCGCGACGGCTCGACGGTCAGCTACGCCCTGGCCGGTGGCGATGTGGCCGAGCTCCTGCGCGCGGCTCGCCGCATCCTCACCGAGCTCCTCGCCGGACAGAACGAACTACTGGCAGAACTGCGACAGGCGGAGACCACCCCCAGAGGGTCTGGTGAACAGGTGGCACGCTCCGCCGGGTGAACCGACCGAGGCCGCGAGTCGGCTTCGAGGTGGGGGTGTACGGCCCAAGGGCGTACACCCCCGTCGGCGTCAACGCAGATCGAAGCTCACCGAGCTCGCCTTGTCGTTCATACCGTCACCGACGTAGGCGTTGTATCCCCAGTAGGTCTGGTGGGCGCCGCGGAAGTCGCCGTGCTCCCACAGGGTGATCGGGCAGGCAAGACCCTGAGCGGAGCTCACCACGTCGTTCCATCCGAACCGTCCGAGGTCCTTGAACTCCGGGTACCGCCAGCCACAACCGACACTGAGCCTTTTCCATCATCGCTCTGAGCTGGCCAGATGCAGGGCGAGGATGGCCTGGACGAGTGCGGTGATGCGGGTAGTCGAGCATCGGATCTTG
>NZ_JBIAGC010000066.1:0-17480 GCF_042869595.1 Streptomyces sp. NPDC006879 | reverse complement strand
CGACGGCCACCTCTTCTACGGAATCGTGCTCGGCGATGGTCTCGCTCATCAGGCGTCTCCTTGATCATCGGATCCGCCGTCTATTGGACACTCCCTCCTCTCCGGGCTCTACCTGCTCCCCGAGTCCAAGAAGAACCTGTACAAGCCGCCGAAGAACCCCGTGGGCGCCTCGGACATCGGCTACCTCAAGGACGAGAACATCCGGCTGACCCTTGAGAACGTGCGTCAGGCCTGGTTGGACGGCCATGAGATAGGCACCCACTTCAACGGCCACTTCTGCGGGGGCTCGGGTTCGGTCGGCCGCTGGACCGCCGCTGACTGGCGCTCCGAGGTGGACCAGGCCGTGTCCTTCGTCACCCAATGGCGCACGAACACCGGGTTCACCGATCTGGAACCGCTGCCCTTCGACTACACCAAGGAGCTCGTCGGGGCGCGTACGCCCTGCCTGCTGGGCCAGGAGAACCTGCTGCCCACGGCCCGTGAGTTGGGCTGGCGCTACGACGCGAGCTCCCCGGGCGGCCTACAGATGTGGCCCCAGAAGAAGCAGGACGTCTGGGACCTGCCGTTGCAGTCGCTGCCCTTCCCGGGCCATTCCTTCGAGGTTCTCTCGATGGACTACAACATCCTCGCGAACCAGTCGAAGAACAGCACCCGGGGCGCCCCGGCCAGGTACCCGCACTGGCGTAAGCAGGCCACCGGCACCTATCTGAACGGCTTCCGGCGCGCCTACGAGACGAACCGGGCACCGCTGTTCATCGGCAACCACTTCGAGCAGTGGAACGGCGGCATCTACATGGACGCCGTCGAGGAGGCCCTCAAGGCCATGGCGGACAAACGGGACGTCAGGTTGGTGTCCTTCCGGCAGTTCACCGACTGGCTCGACGCCCAGGACCCCGCCGTCCTGGCCAAACTCCGTTCGCTCGCCCCGGGGCAGGCCCCGGCCGGCGGCTGGAACACCTTCCTGACCGCGGCATGAGCACGCCCACGGGGGGTGCGGAAGATCGGCAAAACGCCCATGCGAAACTTTTCACATGAGTCCTAGCCGTGCCCCCCGACGCCGCCGCTCGACCAGCGGTCGCGCGATCCTGCTGACCGCGGTGAGCACCGTAGGAGCCGTGCTGCTCACGGCATGCGGTGCCTCGGACGGCGGGAGCAACAGCACTGGTTCCGGCAGCAAGACCGGGTACGTGACCGGCGCCGGCGGTGTCGCCACCGTCGCCAGATCCGAACGGCAAGCCGTCCCGAAGATCGACGGCAAGACGGTCGACGGCGGCCAGCTCAGCCTCGACGACTACAAGGGCAAGGTCGTCGTCGTCAACGTGTGGGGCTCCTGGTGTCCGCCCTGTCGAGCCGAGGCACCGCACTTCGCCAAGGTCTCCAAGGAGCTCAAGGCACAGGGCGTCGAGTTCGTGGGCATCAACACCCGGGACAACTCGGTGGCGAACGCCGCCGCCTTCGAGCAGGACTACGACATCACCTACCCGAGCCTGTACGACCCGATCGGCAAGCTCATGCTCCGCTTCCCCAAGGGCACGCTCACCCCGCAGGGCATCCCCTCCACCCTGGTGCTCGACCGGGAGGGGCGGATCGCCGCCCGCGCCCTGACCGCGCTGGGCGAGAAGAACCTGCGGTCGATGATCGCACCTGTCCTCGCGGAGAAGTGACCTCGTGACCGCTTCTGCCGCGGCCGTCGAGCCCGGCGGCGTCAGCGGGGTCGTCATCCGCGCAAGGCTCGCGGTGACCACGCCGATCGCCGCGCCCCCGGCCACCTCCGGCCGGGCCGAGCGGCACCCCGCGCGGGTAACGGGGCCGGCGCGGGCGTGCTGGTCCACGCCGACCTGCTGCTCGTCACAGGTGGGTGGGGCAGCATCGTCAGTGACATGCACGGCCGGACGCAGTCGTTCACGGTGGGGATCTGAGGACAACAGGACATGAGTACGACCGATGGCAACACCACCACTACGGCGGAGGGCCCGTCCGAGGACCAGACCGCGCACGCCGCGCCGCAGAGCGGCCCCGAGCCGGCGACCGGCGCCGGGGACGGGGGACTGGGAGCCGCCGGTTCCCAGTTGAGCACCGCGCCCGCGGAGGAGCCGGCCTCGGCGCAACCGGTCGGCCTCGGAGTGGTCGGCTGGGCCCGCTGGTTCTGGCGGCAGCTGACCTCGATGCGGGTCGCGTTGATCCTGCTGCTGTTGCTCTCCCTCGGGTCCATCCCCGGCTCGCTGGTCCCCCAGAACAACGTGGACCCGCTGAAGGTCGCCGACTGGAAGCGGACCCATGAGTTCTGGGTGCCGGTCGCCGAGAAGCTCCAGCTCTTCGACGTCTACAGCTCGGTGTGGTTCTCAGCGATCTACATCCTGCTGTTCGTCTCGCTGATCGGCTGCATCGTGCCCCGCACCTGGCAGTTCGTCGGTCAGCTGCGAGGTCGCCCGCCCGGTGCTCCGGCCCGGTTGAACCGGCTGCCCGTGTACACCACCTGGCGCACCGAGTCCGCCCCGGAGCAGGTTCTGACGCACGCCCGTGAACTGTTGCGGTCCCGGCGGTTCCGCACCGAGCCGGCGGGCGACTCCATCGGTTCCGAGAAGGGCTATCTGCGCGAGGCGGGGAACCTGATGTTCCATATCGCGCTGATCGTGATGCTGGTGGCGTTCGCGGCGGGGCAGCTCTACAAGTCCGAGGGCGGCAAACTCGTCCTTCGCGGCGGCGGCTTCGCGAACACGCTCACTCAGTACGACGACTTCAAGTCCGGAAGCCTCTTCGACAGCAGCAGCCTGCCCCCTTTCTCCTTCACCCTGGACCGCTTCGACGCGACGTACGAGCGCACCGGTCCACAGAAGGGCACGCCCCGCACGTTCAAGGCCTACGTCACCCTCACCGAGGGGGCGGACGGCACCCCGCGCAAGACGCAGATCGAGGTCAACAAGCCCCTCGACGTCGACGGTGCCAAGGTCTACCTGCTGGGCCACGGGTACGCGCCGGTCATCTCGGTGACCGACCCGCGCGGCAAGGTCATCTTCCGGGACGCCGTGCCGATGCTGCCGATGGACTCCAACATCACGTCCTCGGGCGCGGTGAAGGTGACCGACGGCTACCGCGACAAGAGCGGAAAGAAGGAGCAGCTCGGCTTCAACGCCTTCTTCGTGCCCACCTTCGCGGGCGAGGGCAAGGGCCAGATGTTCTCGCAGTTCCCGGCGTTGGACTTCCCGGTCCTCGCACTCAGCGCGTACCACGGGAGCCTGGGCGTGGACGCGGGCCTGCCGCAGAACGTGTACCAGCTCGACACCAGCAAGATGGAGAAGTTCAAGGACGCCAGCGGTGAGCTGTTCAAGCAGCGCCTGCTGCCCGGTGAGTCCATGACCCTGCCGGAAGGCGCGGGCACGGTGAAGTTCGAGGGCGTCGAACGCTGGGCGACCTTCCAGATCTCCCAGCAGCCCGGCAACGGCCTCGCCCTGGCCGGCGCCATCGCCGCGATCGCCGGTCTCGCCGGATCGCTGTTCATCCAGCGACGCCGGATCTGGGTGCGGGCGGTGCGCGGAGCCGATGGAGTCACCGTCGTCGAGATGGCGGGCCTCGGTCGCAGCGAGTCCGCCAGGCTCCCCGAAGAACTGGCCGACCTGGCCGCAACGCTGAATCAGCAGGCGCCCACGGCGCCCGAGCCCGATCCTGTCGAAGGAGAGCGCGGATGATGTACATCGCCGCCGCAGCCAATGAGAACCTGGCTCACATCAGCAATGTGCTGATCTATTCGTCGATGGCGGTCTACACCCTCGCCTTCTTCGCGCATATCGCCGAGTGGACGTTCGGCAGCCGCAGCAAGGTCGCCCGGACCGCCGCGGCCCTGACGCCCACGGCCGCGGCGGCAGCCGCCCCGGCCGTGCGGGTGCGCAACGCCGAGGGCGGCGGTACCGCGGTCCTCACCAAGCCCGAGATCGTCACGCGTTCGGCGAGTGGCGCCCGCGACGTCCCGGATGGTCCGGGCGCCGCCGGCGGCACCGAGAAGGGCGACCTCTTCGGCCGTATCGCGGTCTCGCTCACCGTGCTGGCCTTCCTGGTGGAGGCGGGCGGCGTGGTCGCTCGCGCCCTGTCGGTGGAGCGTGCCCCCTGGGGCAACATGTACGAGTTCTCGATCACCTTCTCCACGGTGGCCGTCGGCGCGTACCTGGCTCTGCTGCTCGCCGGCAAGAACGTTCGCTGGATGGGCCTGATCCTGGTCACGACCGTGCTGCTGGACCTCGGCGTCGCCACCACCTGGCTCTACACCGACAGTGACCAGCTGGTGCCCGCGCTGCACTCGTACTGGCTGTGGATCCACGTCTCGACGGCGATCTTCTGCGGGGCGGTCTTCTACATCGGCGCGGCCGGCACGGTGCTCTACCTCTTCCGCGACTCCTACGAGAACAAGCTCGCGACCGGGGGCAAGCCGAACGCCCTGGTCTCCTCCATCCTGGAGCGGCTGCCCTCCGCGGCCTCCCTGGACAAGTTCTCCTACCGGATCAACGCCGCCGTCTTCCCGCTGTGGACGTTCACGATCATCGCCGGCGCGATCTGGGCCGGCGACGCCTGGGGCCGCTACTGGGGCTGGGACCCCAAGGAGGTCTGGTCCTTCGTGACCTGGGTGGCTTACGCGGGCTACCTGCACGCGCGGGCCACCGCAGGCTGGAAGGGCCGCAAGGCCGCCTATCTGGCGCTGTTCGCCTTCGCCTGCTGGATCTGGAACTACTACGGGGTGAACATCCTGCTCAGCGGCAAGCACTCGTACGCGGGCGTCTGACCTCCTCAAGGTCATCCGCCGGGAGCAGTCGGGAGTCCCTGGCCCTTGAGTCGGGAGGATGTCAAGCTGGTGCCATGGCCGCATCGACCACACCGGTCGCCACCGGCACCAGCGAGGCCCGGGGGCCCGACCGGTTCAGAGTCCACTTCGAACTGCACCTCCCGCACGGTTACGAACAGCTGTGGACGGTTCTGACCACCGATGAGGGGCTGCGCACCTGGCTGTGCGCGGCCGAGGTCCTGGAGCGCAGGCTGGGCGGTGCGGTCAGCCTGCGCTGGCTGAACGGGCCGTCCGCGCGTGCCGGGCGGACCTTCCGGGGACACGTCACCGCCTGGGACGTGGAACACGTCGTCGAGTACACCGTGGCCGAGCACGGGCGGATCCGCTTCCACCTCGACGCGGTGGGCACCGACTCCACCGTCATCCGCTTCACCGACGAACGCACCGGCTCCGAAGCAGACCGCCTCGACTGCCTCGCCGGCTGGCACGACCACTTCGAGCGGCTGGCCTTCGCCCTCGAAGGGCGCCCCACCGACTGGGGCTCCTGGACTGATGCGCGCTGGGCCCGGCTCCGTGCCGAATACGCGGCGGTTGACCGGGCCAGGTGAAGCCGCCCGGTGTGGACCCGGGGGCGCCTCGGCCGCACGGGTCCGTACGGGGGCAGGTCAGCTGCCGTCCTCGCGCCCGTCGACGTCGTCCTGCGCCCCCCGGCGCTTCTTCTCCTCGTCGAGGGACTTCAGGAAGTCGGGGTTGTCGTCGGGCGCCACCCACTGGGCCCGCCGGCCGCCGCCGAAGGCGCTTCCGCCCGCCACGGCCCGCTGCTTACCGGCGACCAGCCAGACGACTGGACCGACGATGGAGAACAGCAAGATGATGATCACCCAGGCGACCTTGGGGAGGTGTTTGACCTCTTCCTCGGACGTGTTGAGGCAGTCGATGAAGGCGTAGATCGTCAGAGCGAGGATCAGCAGGAACGGCAGGTAGCGCAGCACGGTGTGAGCCAGACCCCCAAAGACGCGACGGGCAGTGGCTCCAGGGTAGTCGGTACGCCGCCGGAGCCCGGCGGCCTCGCTCGGGGGCTGCGGGGTGCACGGCCCCGCAGCCCCCCGCGTTGAGGGACACCGCCCTGCGGGATGCCACAATTGCGCGCATGGCTTACGACGATCTCCGCTCGCTGCTCCGGGCTCTGGAGCGGGAGGGCGACCTCAAGCGCATCAAGGCCGAAGTCGACCCGTATCTGGAGGTCGGGGAGATCGTCGACCGGGTGAACAAGGCGGGGGGCCCGGCCCTGCTGTTCGAGAACGTCAAGGGTTCCTCGATGCCTCTGGCGATGAACGTCTTCGGTACCGACCGCCGTCTGCTCAAGTCCCTCGGGCTGAAGTCCTACGCCGAGATCAGCGAGCGGATCGGCGGCCTGCTCAAGCCGGAGCTCCCGCAGGGTTTCATCGGGGTCCGGGAGGCGTTCGGAAAGCTCGGGGCGATGACGCATGTGCCGCCGAAGAAGGTCAAGGGCGCCGACGCTCCCGTGCAGGAGGTCGTCCTGACCGGTGAGGACGTGGACCTGGACCAGCTGCCGGCGCTCTTCACCTGGCCCAAGGACGGCGGGTCGTTCTTCAACCTCGGACTGACCCACACCAAGCACCCCGAGACCGGGGTCCGCAACCTCGGCCTCTACCGTCTCCAGCGCCACGACCGGCGCACCATCGGCATGCACTGGCAGATCCACAAGGACAGCCGCAACCACTACGCGGTGGCCGCACAGCGGGGCGAGCGGCTGCCGGTCGCCATCGCCTTCGGCTGCCCGCCGGCGGTGACCTACGCCTCCACGGCCCCGCTGCCCGGAGACATCGACGAGTACCTGTTCGCCGGTTTCGTCTCGGGCAAACGTATCGAGATGGTCGACTGCAAGACGGTCCCGCTCCAGGTCCCGGCCCAGGCCGAGGTGGTGCTGGAGGGATGGTTGGAGCCCGGCGAGACGCTGCCGGAGGGCCCCTTCGGTGACCACACCGGCTTCTACACGCCGCAGGAACCTTTCCCGGCGCTCACCATCGACTGCGTGACGATGCGCAGGCGTCCGTTGCTCCAGTCGATCGTGGTGGGTCGCCCACCCACCGAGGACGGCCCGCTCGGCCGCGCCACGGAACGATTCTTCCTGCCGCTACTGAAGATCATCGTCCCGGACATCGTGGACTACCACCTGCCCGAGTCCGGTGGTTTCCACAACTGCGCGATCGTCTCGATCGACAAGAAGTACCCCAAGCACGCGCAGAAGGTGATGCACGCCATCTGGGGTGCGCACATGATGTCCCTGACCAAGTTGATCATCGTGGTGGACAGCGACTGCGACGTCCACGATCTGCACGAAGTCTCCTGGCGGGCTCTGGGCAACACGGACTACTCCCGGGACCTCACGGTGGTCGAGGGCCCGGTGGACCATCTCGATCACGCCTCCTACCAGCAGTTCTGGGGCGGGAAGGCGGGCATCGACGCCACGAAGAAGCTGCCCGAAGAGGGATACACCCGTGACGGCGGCTGGCCGGACATGGTGGAGTCCGACCCGGCCACGGCGGCCCTGGTCGACCGCCGCTGGAAGGAGTACGGGCTGTGACCACGGCCGCCGTGCCCGGCGCCCAGCCGGGCCGTACCAAGGCGTTCCTCCGCCTGGTGATGATCGAACACTCGGTCTTCGCGCTGCCCTTCGCCTACATCGCCGCGTTGACGGCGATGTTCCAGGAGGGGGGCGGGGTGCAGTGGGTGACCTTGCTGCTGGTCACCGTGTGCATGGTGGGCCTGCGTACCTTCGCCATGGCCTGCAACCGGATCATCGACCGGGAGATCGACGCGCGCAACCCGCGCACCGCCACCCGGGAGCTGGTGACCGGGGCGGTGTCGGTCCGCTCCGCCTGGACCGGGGCGGGGATCGCCGTCACCGTCTTCCTGGGCGCGGCGGCCCTGCTCAACCCGCTGTGCCTGGCACTGGCGCCGGTCGCCGTGGTGCCGATGGTGGTCTATCCGTACGGCAAGCGCTTCACCCACTACCCGCACGCCATCCTGGGCCTGGCCCAGGCGATCGGGCCGGTCGGTGCTTGGCTGGCGGTGAGCGGGCAGTGGTCCTGGGACGCGGTCGTCCTCGGCCTGGCCGTCGGTGTCTGGATCGGCGGCTTCGACCTGATCTTCGCCTGCCAGGACGTGCAGGCCGACCGCGCCCACGGAGTGATGTCGGTCCCGGCCCGGTTCGGCATTCCGGCGGCGCTGTGGGGTGCGCGGGTGTGCCATCTGGTGACCTTGGCCCTGTTCGCCTGGTACGCCTACGCCACCGGCGCCGGCGTGTTCCTCTGGATTGGCCTGGTGGTCGTCGCCGCGGCCTTCGGGTACGAGCACACGATCGTCACCCCGCACGACCTGTCCCGCCTCAACCGCGCCTTCTTCACCGTCAACGGCTTCATCGGGATCGCGCTGTTCGTCTGTGCCCTGATCGATCTGAGCCTGCGGGGTCTGACGCCCTGAGCCGCGCCGCGGGCACCTGGCCTCAGCGGGCCGGCCTGCCCGCACCGGGGGCGCGGATCAGTACCGCCGCTGCGATGCCCGCGAGCAGGCCGAAGAGGTGCGCCTGCCAGCTGATGCCCGCGGTGGGGCTGAGGCCCATCACGAAGGATCCGCCCCAGTACAGGGCGATCAGCATGCCGACGGTGATGGAGACCGGATTGCGTTCGACGAACCCGCGGACCAGCAGGTAGCCGAAGAGGCCGAAGACCAGGCCGGAGGCGCCGACGGTCAAGGTGTGGGGCGGGGAGAGCAGCCAGACACCGAAGCCGCTGGCCACGATGATGACGGCGCTCACCGCCAGGAAGCGGCCGATGCCGCCGAGGGCGGTGAGGAAGCCGAGGACCAGGAGCGGGAGGCTGTTGGCCACGAGGTGGTCCCACCCGATGTGCAGGAAGGGGGCAGCGAGGATGCCGCTCAGTCCGTCCGGTTCGCGCGCGGTGATGCCGTAGTCGTCGAGGGGGTTTCCGGCGAGTTGGTCGATGCCCTCAATGATCCACAGCAGCGCCACCCACGCCACCATCAATTTGGCGGCGGACGCGGCGCGCCGAGTGCCCGTCCGCGTGCTACCGGTGGGCACCCCGGCTCGTCCATCGGACATCTTCGCTCCTTTGTACCGCTCCCGTCTTGGTTTCCCTCTCCTCGGAACGTCCGGAGCACCTGAGTAAGTGCCCGCCCGCCTGGTCCCGATAGGCTCGGTCCATGACAGACGGCAAGCGCACCCCGTGGGTGGTCGGGGTCTCCGGGGCGTCGGGCACGCCGTATGCCGCGGCGGTGCTGCGGGGGCTGTTGGCCGGTGGCGAGGGCGTGGACCTGGTGGTCAGCCGCGCTTCCCGGCTCACGCTGCTGGACGAGACGGGCATCGCCTTCCGCGATGCGCATTGGCGCGCGGACCTGCGCAGTTGGCTCGCCCAGGGGGCGGACGGCAAGCCGGGGACCTTCGAGGTTCCCGAGGGGTGGCTGGATTCGGTACGGCACTGGGCGGCCGGGGACCTCGCCGCGGGGCCGAGTTCGGGCTCGTACCCGGTGAAGGGGATGCTCATCGTGCCGGCCTCGACGGCCTGTGTGGCCGGCGTGGCGCTGGGGCTCTCCAAGGACCTGCTCCAGCGGGCGGCGAGCGTGACGCTCAAGGAGCGGCGCCGGCTGGTGGTCGCGGTGCGGGAGACCCCGCTGAACGGGCAGACGCTGCGCCACCTGGTCACGCTGGACGAGGCGGGAGCCGTGGTGCTGCCCGCCTCTCCGGCGTTCTATGCGGGTGCGACGCACATCCAGGACCTGGTGGACTTCGTCGCCGGGCGGGTGCTGGACGCGGCAGGGGTGCCGCATTCGCTGTACCGCCGCTGGGAAGGAGAGCTCGGTGGCGGCAGCTCCCCCCGGGGTTAGCGCTTCTTGCCGAGGCGCAGGCGCCGGGTCTTGTCCACGCGGTGCGCGGCGGCCGGCTGGTGGGCACGCGAGCGGTCGGCGTCCTCCTGCAGCTGGCGCATGCGGGCGTAAGCCATCTCGATCGTGTACACGGTGAGAACACTCTCCTGAAAGATCGGCGTTGATCTGCTGAAGGTTTCGCTGGTTCACAGGGTGTCGACCCCTGTATGCCTTAGATTCTATACGTAATCTCGCGGTATCGCTAAACAATGGAAGGCTCCAGGCACATGGACGCGGTGGATAGGCAGCTCATCCAGGCTCTCCGGGAGAACGGCCGGGCCTCGTACGCCGAGCTGGGACGACTGGTCGGGCTCTCCGGGCCGAGCGTGACCGATCGCATCAACCGGCTCGAGACCGCCGGCGTGATCACCGGCTACCGGGCGACGGTGGACGCGGCCTCCCTCGGCCTGGGGGTGACCGCCCTGATCGGCATCTCCCTCTCCGACGCCGCCGACCACGAGGACGTGGCGCGCCGACTGCGCGATCTCGCGGAGATCGAGGACTGCTGGTTCATCGCCGGCGACGACTCCTACATGCTCAAGGCCCGCGCCAGTGACGTGGACGGCCTGGAGAAGATCATCCGGAGGCTCTCCGGCACCAAGGGGGTCTCCCGTACCCGCACCACCATCGTGCTCTCCACCAAGTGGGAGAACCGGGTCGGGGAGCTGCCCGAAGAGGCCTGAGAGTACGGTGGGCGAGGCAGGTAAGGACTGACATACATGGGAGGCGACCGGTCTATGGACGCTGGGCTCAAGCGCGAGCTGGAGGAGAAGGTCCGCTCCGGTGAGCGGCTGACCCGGGAGGACGGCATCGCCCTCTACGAGTCGGACGACCTGGCCTGGCTGGGCGGTCTCGCCCATGAGGTGCGCACCCGCAAGAACGGCGACGTGGTGCACTTCAACGTCAACCGGCACCTCAACATGACCAACGTGTGCACCGCCTCGTGTGCGTACTGCTCCTTCCAGCGCAAGCCGGGAGAGAAGGACGCCTACACGATGCGCATCGAGGAGGCCGTGCGGCTGGCCAAGACGATGGAGAACGAGAACCTCACCGAGCTGCACATCGTCAACGGCCTGCACCCGAACCTGCCCTGGCGTTACTACCCGCGGTCGCTGAGCGAGCTGAAGAAGGCCCTGCCGAACGTCTCCCTCAAGGCCTTCACCGCGACCGAGATCCACCACTTCGAGACCATCTCCGGTCTCTCGGCCTCGGAGATCCTCGACGAGCTGATCGAAGCGGGGCTGGAGTCGTTGACCGGCGGTGGCGCCGAGATCTTCGACTGGGAGGTCCGTCAGCACATCGTGGACCACCGCACCCACTGGGAGGACTGGTCGCGCATCCACCGTCTGGCGCACGAGAAGGGGTTGAAGACCCCGTGCACCATGCTCTACGGCCACATCGAAGAGCCCCGGCACCGGGTGGACCACGTGCTGCGCCTGCGCGAGCTCCAGGACGAGACCGGCGGTTTCCAGGTCTTCATCCCGCTGCGCTACCAGCACGACTTCGTCGACGTGAAGGACGGCAAGGTGCGCAACACCCTCCAGGCGCGCACCACGATGGCGACCGGCGCGGAGGCGCTGAAGACCTTCGCGGTCTCGCGGCTGCTCTTCGACAACGTCCCGCACGTCAAGGTGTTCTGGGTGATGCACGGAGTGCAGACGGCGCAGCTCGCGCTTCAGCACGGCGCGGACGACATGGACGGTTCGGTCGTCGAGTACAAGATCACGCATGATGCGGACAACTACGGAACCCCGAACAAGCTGAGCCGCGACGACCTGCTGGACCTGATTCGCGAAGCGGGCTTTCGGCCGGTGGAGCGCAACACCCGCTACGAGGTCATCCGCGAGTACCCGGGTCCGGACGCGCAGCTGCGGGAGTCCCCGCAGCCGATGCGCCTCTGAGGGGGCGCCGGGCTTCCCGGTCAGCGAGGTGCAGGGTCCCCGTCCGCGATGAGGACGGGGGCCCTGCGTGTGTTGGTGGCATGCCCCGTGTAATGGATAACATCTAGCCATGGCCCTTACCTTCACCCTTGACCCTGCGATCACCCCGGAGCTGCGCGACGGCGTCCTGGAGCTGTGGACCGAGGTGTCCAACGCGGGCGGGTCCGTCGGTTTCGTGCCGCCCGTGACGGCCCAGGTCGTCCGCCCCGAGTTGGTCCGGCAGTTGGCTGCACTGGCCCAGGGGAAGGCCCGGTTGGTCACGGGCCACGACGAGGAGGGCCGGGTCGCCGCCACGGCCTTCCTCGCCCTGAACCGCCACCGCCTGATGACCCACTGGCTGTGGGTGAACACGGTGATGGTCCACCCGCGCCACCAAGGGCGCGGCCACGGCCGTGAGCTGATGGCCCAGGCCGCGGGCGCCGCCCGCGGCCTGGCGGGCATCGAGGCCATCCGGCTCACCTGCCGCGGTGGTCTTGGACTGGAGCGGTTCTACGCCTCCTGCGGTTACCGGGAAGTCGGCCGGGTCCCGGGCGCGATCCGGGTGGCCGAGGGTGATGACCGCGATGACATCACCCTGCTGCTCACGCTGGACTGAGGGCCGGCAGCCGCCCCCGCTGCCCACGGGGTGGGGGTCGGCATGCTTCACTGGACGGGACCGTAGGCAGGAAGAGAGAAGGCTCGCCGTGTCCGTCAAGCCGAGCGCAACGATCCGCTACACCGCGATGCGACTGGGGATCTTCGCGGGTAGCTTCTTCGCCGTCTGGGGCCTGGTGCGTCTCGGCGTGCTGCCCGCCGGACTCGGCGCCTCCAACCTGATGTGGGTCGTGCTGCTGGCGCTGGTCGTCTCCGCCCCGCTCTCCTTCGTGCTGCTGCGCAAGCAGCGTGAGGAGATGGCCCTGCAGGTGGAGGAGCGCGTCACGCGGACGAAGCGGCGACTGAGCGATAACCGCAGCATGGAGGACGCCGCCGACGACGCGGCACGCGCCGGCCTCTGAGCCGCCGCGGGCGCCCCGCGGCGCGCGCTCGACACCTCGTGTTTGCCAGGGCCCCGGCGCCGGAGACGACCTCTCCGGCGCCGGGGCCCTGGCTTGTGTCGCCGCTGGCGAGGCGCCCTGCGTGCGATCTTCGATGGGTTCCCTTGTGGCGGGTTTCTTCCTGGGCTTTGCAGGCGGGAGTCGAGGTGGACCTTCGAAGAATGCAAGTAACGCTTTGAGATTCTCAAAGTGCAAGTGTTAACGTCTTGGCTATGAAGACCGCAGTCGCGCCCCGCCGCATGCCCATGAGCATCCCGCTCGTGGCGCGACTGCACGTCGATCTCTGCCGCCGGGTGTCCGCGGCCTGTTGCTGCCGCTGAGCGCGACTCATCCCCTCATCTCTTCCCGCTGCTTCATCACTCCCGGAGCGTCTTCGTGTCCGCGATCTCCAAGACCGCACCCAAGCCCACCCGCGAACCGGGCACCCGGACCGGTTTCAAGTTCCCCTTCTGGGCCCAGATCGTCGCCGGTCTGGTCCTCGGTGTCCTGCTGGGCTGGCTCGCCCGCAGTCAGGACATCGGCTGGCTCTACACCACCCTGGAGAAGGTCGGCGACGTCTTCGTCCAGCTGCTGAAGCTGGCCGTGGCCCCGCTCGTCTTCTTCGCGATCCTGGTGTCCATCACCAACCTGCGGAAGGTCAACAACGCCGCTCGACTGGCCTCCCGCACGCTGCTGTGGTTCATGATCACTTCACTGATCGCGGTCGGCATCGGACTCACCATCGGTCTGCTGACGGATCCGGGCGCGGGCACCGGCCTCACGCCCAAGGACGGAAAGCTCCCCAAGTACACCGGCTCCTGGCTCGACTTCCTCACCGGAATCGTGCCCAGTGACGTCATCACCCCCTTCACCGAGCTGAACGTCCTGCAGATCGTCTTCATGGCCGCGGTCGCCGGCGTCGCGGCCCTCCAACTCGGTGAGAAGGCCCAGCCGATCCTGACCCTGAGTCAGGCGGTCCTGGAGCTGCTCCAAAAGGCCCTGTGGTGGGTCATCCGGCTGGCCCCGCTGGGCACCGTGGGCCTGATCGGGTACGCCATCGCCGACTACGGCTGGGACCTGATCGGCAAGTACGCGACCTTCACCGCCGACGTCTACATCGGTTGCGCCCTGGTGATGTTCGGTGTGTACCCGCTGCTCCTGGCGACCGTCGCCAAGGTGAGCCCGCTCCAGTTCTTCAAGGGTGCCTGGCCGGCCATCCAGCTCGCCTTCGTCTCCCGCTCCTCGGTGGGCACCATGCCCGTCACCCAGAAGGTCACCGAGCGGCTCGGGGTCCCGAAGGAGTACACCTCCTTCGCCGTTCCGTTCGGTGCCACCACGAAGATGGACGGCTGCGCCGCGATCTACCCGGCGCTGGCCGCGATCTTCATCGCGCAGATCTTCGATGTCCAGCTGGGCGTCGGCGACTACCTGCTGATCGCCTTCGTGTCGGTCATCGGCTCGGCCGCGACCGCCGGCCTGACCGGAGCCACCGTCATGCTGACGCTGACCCTGTCCACTCTCGGGTTGCCGCTGGAGGGGGTGGGGCTCTTGATGGCCATCGACCCGATCCTGGACATGGTCCGTACTGCCACCAACGTGGCCGGTCAGGCCGTGGTTCCGGTGCTGGTCGCCGCCCGCGAAGGCATCCTCGACAAGGCCTCCTTCTCCCGGGCCTCCGCCTCCCCGATCGACGCGGACGACTCGACCGCGCCGGTCCCGGCCGCCGCCTGAGGTCCATGCGGCTGTGCCGCAGCCTCCGGCGAGGGAACTGAAGCGCCGGGGGCGCTCGGAGCCATCCGCCAGGCCTGACCTTCTCGTGGTGACCCTCCCTCGATTCCTCGGGGGAGGGTCCTCGTCTTCGCCGCGACCGGTCCTTGCGGCCATCGCGCGTCACCCGGCGCGCCTCGGGTCCTGGTCGTGGACCTGTGGGGCGGCGGCGTGCCGGATCCCGGTGGGTACGTGACCGAAGGGACGTTCCTTTGGTCTCCGGTCTGGGCAAAGTGGCTACCGGTCAGTAGATTACCGCAGGTAACACGTTCACCCCGATCGTCGTGCCGTACGCGCCCGCCGCCCGGGCGCCTTCGCGCCGGAGCCGAGGAGAGCCCGTGTCCCGCACGCAGCGCAGCCGTCGCCCCAGACCGATGCCGCGCCCGAGCCCGTTCCCCCCACCTGCACCCTGATCGACGGAACCGTACGGGAGGTGTCCGTACCGGCGCTCGTCGCCCCACCCGCGCGCGGCTCACTCGCCGACATCCCCTTCGACAACGCCCGCGAGGCCCCCGAAGAAGCCGTCCTCGCCCGGTGCGACGCCGACACCGGTACCTGGCGAGACGTCACCGCAGCCGAGTTCGCCGACGAGGTCCGGGCCGTGGCCAAGGGACTGATAGCCGAAGGGATGCCCCCCGGCTCCCGGCTCGCGATCATGGCGCGAACCACCTACGAGTGGACCCTGCTCGACTTCGCGGCCTGGGCGGCCGGGCTGATCACCGTGCCGATCTACCCCACCTCCTCGGCCAGGCAGGTCCGGTGGATCATCCAGGACTCCGGTGCCACCGCCTGCGCCGTGGAGGACACCGACCAGGCCCGGCTGATCAGCGCCGAACGCGGCCACCTCCCCGGCCTCGCCCACTTGTGGGAGTTCGACACCGGAGCCATCGGTCGACTCGTCCGGGCCGGCGAACGGGTCCCCGACGAGGTCGTCACCGCCCGCCGGGCCGGCCTCGGCCCCCAGTCGGTGGCCACCCTCATCTACACCTCCGGCACCACTGGCCGGCCCAAGGGCTGTGTACTGACCCACGGCAACTTCTTCGCCGAGGTCGACAACGCCGTCGGCCTGCTCCACCCGCTCTTCAACTCGGTGAGCACCGAGCCCGCCTCCACCCTGCTCTTCCTGCCGCTCTCCCACGTCCTGGGACGGATGGTGGCCATCGGCTGCCTACGGGCCCGGGTACGGCTGGGGCACTGCCCCAGCATCCGCACCGAAGAACTGCTCGACGCGCTCGCCGGCTTCCGCCCCACCTTCCTGCTGGCCATCCCCTACGTCCTGGAGAAGGTCTTCAACACCGGCCGGGCCACCGCCGAGAAGCGCGGACGGGCCGCCGCGTTCGACCGTGCCGCCCGCATCGCCCGGCGCTACGGACACGCCGTCGAGGCACAGGAGCACGGCAGCGGGCCCGGCCCGGGACTGCTGCTGCGCGGCGCGCGCGCCCTGTACGAGCCGCTGGTCTACCGGCGCATCCGGGCCGCCCTCGGCGGCCACGTCCGTTACGTCCTGTGCGGCGGCTCCCCCCTCGGCTGCCGCCTCGCCGCTTTCTACGCCGGGGCGGGCATCGAGGTGTACGAGGGCTACGGGCTCACGGAGACCACGGCCGCCGCCACCGTCACCCCGCCCCTGAAACCGAGGCTGGGCACAGTGGGTTGGCCCCTGCCGGGCACCGCGGTACGAATCGCCGACGACGGGGAGGTACTGCTGCGCGGCGGGCACGTCTTCGGCGGCTACTGGGACGCGCAACGCGCCGCGGTTGTCCCCGCCACCCGGGACGACTGGCTGCCCACCGGCGACATAGGTGCCCTCGACGCCGACGGCTACCTGTCCATCACCGGCAGGAAGAAGGACCTGATCATCACCTCCGGGGGCAAGAACGTGGCCCCCGCCCCACTGGAGGACTGGCTGCGGGCCCATCCACTGATCGCCCAGGCCATGGTGGTGGGCGACAACCGTCCGTACGTGGCCGCCCTGATCACCCTGGAGCCCGACGGCCTCGCGCACTGGCGGACCGTCCACAAGTTCCACGAGGTACCGCTGACCCAACTGATCGCCGGGGAGGAACTGCGCTCGGAGATCCAAAAGGCGGTGGACGAGGCGAACCAACTCGTCTCCCGCGCCGAGTCGGTCCGCCGTTTCGCCCTGCTCCCAGTGGACTTCACGGAGGCCGCCGGCCACCTCACGCCTTCGCTGAAGCTGCGCCGCGCGGCGATCGCCCGGGACTTCGCCGCCGAGATCGCCGGACTGTACGGGCCGGGTACAGGGCGGCGATGAACCCGCGGACCGCACAGGAGTCGGCGGGGCCGTCGCTCGCCGGTGCCGACCTGGCCGCCGCCCTGGCGGCGATCCGGGCAGCCGCGGCATGGGGCGCCCTCCCCGGCACGGCAGCGAGTTCGTCTTCGGGCAGCCCGACACCTGGGGCACCCCGGACGCCGAGTCCGTCACCGACACGCGCCTATACGGCACCGCCAACGCCCGATGCTGGGACCGGCTCCACCCCAAGCTGACCCACCGATCTTCCTGGGCCGGAGCAGACGGCACCCTCCCGATCGTCGAGGGGACGGTGATCCGTCTGGACATCGACCACCTGCTCAGCGGAGCCACACCGAAGCCGGTCTGGCTGTGGTGGTCCGGTACCGACGCAGACGCAGCTGACGTCGACCGGCTCTGGCAGGCATACCTGCGGCGTTTCGACATCGAGCACACCTTCCGCCTGTTCAAGCAGACCCTCGGCTGGACCTCTCCGAAAATCCGCACCCCCGAGGCGGCAGACCGCTGGACCTGGCTGATCCTCGCGGCCTACACCCAACTCAGTCTCGCCCGGCCACTGGCAGCCGACCTCCGCCGGCCCTGGGAGCAACCCGCACCCATCGAACGCCTCACGCCCGCCCGCGTCCGCCGGGACTTCCGGCACATCCGCCCGAAGACCACGAGGCTGTCGCACAACTCCCCGCCCTCGACGGTCAAGTGTGTCTTCGGGGCTTGTGGGTGAAGAGCTTGTTGAGGTTGTGAACCGTGCCGAGGAA